>CANGJB010000009.1 GCA_947453945.1 Sphingomonadaceae bacterium | reverse complement strand
CCCCTCGCCGGCCTGGCGGGCGGGGCGGGCCTTGTCGCGCTGGCCAACGCCGGCGGGCGGGCGCTCTCCCTTGACAGGCTATTTGCCCAGTCCCCCGGAGATGGCTTGCGCATCCAGATACTGCCCACGGTCAAGGCCCTCATTGGGCAGCACTGGCCGCTGGGGACGGGCCTGGGCACATTCAAGCCGGTCTACCGCGTCTTCGAGCCGGACAGTGTCTTGGCGCCGTCGATCATGAACCACGCGCACAATGACTGGCTGGAGGTCCCCATGACGGCGGGCGTGGGCGGGGCGCTCATATTGCTCGCGGCGAGCATCGCCTGGTCGTGGCGGCTGGTGTCCACACTCAGGAGCCGGCCTGGGGCTGGCACGCAGTACTTGACCCGCCTGGGTGTCTTGATTGTGCTCCTCTTCGCCGTTGCCTCGGTCAGCGACTACCACCTGCGCACGCCATCCATCGCGTGCCTGCTCGCCCTGGCCGCAATCTGGGCGGCCACGGATACGCAGAATGAGCGCCGCGCCCAAAAAGACGCCGCCGCATCCCAATGAACAGACAACTCAGACGAGCTGACACAGACATGCGACTTGAAAAGTTCACGCGCCGCGCCACCCTTCTTGCGGGCACGCTCCTCCTCTCCGCCTGCGCCGGCCAGACGCGCCTGGGGGGCGACCCTGGCATTAATGCCGTGCCCGGCACGGACCTGCCCACGCCCTCGCGCGCGGACGTCACCACGCAGGACCGCCCCTACCTCATTGGGCCCTTCGACCGGCTCAACATTGGCGTATTTGGAATTCAGGACCTCGCCCAGCGCGAGGTGCAGGTCGACGCGAGTGGGCGCCTGTCCTTCCCCCTCGTGGGCATGGTCGAGGTTTCGGGCAAGACCCCGCACGAGGTGGAGGCGCTCCTCGCCGAGCACCTGCGCCGGGCGCACGTGCGCGACCCGCAGGTGACGGTGAACCTCAAGGATACGCTGAGCCAGTACGTCACCGTGGAGGGCGTGGTGCAGAAGCCGGGCCTCTATCCCGTCATCGGCAACATGACGCTCCTGCGCGCCATCGCCACGGCGCAGGGCACCACAGAATTTAGCCGCCTTGATGACGTCGTCGTCTTCAGGACCGTCGGCGGCCAGAAGTATGCCGCCCTCTACAACCTGAATGCGGTGCGGCACGGCGCCTACCCCGACCCAGAAATCTACGCCAATGATGTGGTCATGGTCGGCGACAATCACGCCCGCAGGCTGTTCAAGGACTACCTGACGACGGCATCCCTGCTGGCCGGGCCCCTGATTATTCTTCTGCGCAGATGACCCGCAGGCTCGCTTAAACCGGGGCCAAGGTCAGATTGAAATGTTACTATTTTGGGTTTTCTAAAAAATGCCAATCGAAGATAGCAAAATTGTCGCAGCGGTGCCGGCCGAGAACAGCAAGGCGGCCAGCATGGTGGAGGCCTTCGCGCGCGGTGAGGAGGGCGATAAGCGCCTTCTCCCCCCAGCCATCCTGCAATATTGGCACACCGTGCTGCGCTGGCGCCTGGCGCTGATCGCCATCATCGCCACATCGCTTGTCTTGGGTGTGTTGGTGACGTTTTTGACGGCTCCCCTCTACACGGCCAAGGCCCAGATTGAGATCAGCCGGCAGCAGAAGAAGATCACGAACGTAACCGGCCTCGACACGGAGACCGGAACGCAGGACCTCGAGTTTTACGCCACGCAGTACAATCTGCTCAAGGCGCAGTCCCTCGCCAAGCGCATCACCAAGGTCCTCAAGCTCACAGACAGGCCTGAATTCTTCGCGGCGCATGGCCAAAAGACGCCGGCAGATGCCGATGAGCGCACGCGTCTTGCCGCCAAGCTCCTGCTGGAAAATGTATCCATTGATCCCATTCGCCTCTCGCGCCTCGTCAACGTATCCTACACCAGTCGCCTGCCCGCCCTATCCGCAGAGATCGGCAACGCGTGGGTGCTGGAATTCATGCGCGCGACGACAGACCGCGAATATCAATCTACGGCGCAGGCACGCACATTCCTGGAGAGCCGGCTGGGCGCCCTTCGCGTGAAGATGGAGCAGTCCGAGCAAAATGCGGTCAATTTTGCCTCCGAACGAAACATTGTGGCATTGGAGACCAATCGCACGGCAGACGGCAAGTCCACCATCCAAAAGACACTGACGTCCTCAGACCTAGAGGCCCTCAACACTGCCCTGCTTGCGGCGCGCACGGAGCGCATTTCTGCGCAGTCTCGCGCAAACTCTGGCCAGGCGAGCGTGTCCATTGAGCTGCTCAACAACGGCTCGATTGGCGCGATCAAGCAGCAACGCGCTCAAATTGCCGGCGAATACGCCAAGATGCTGTCGCAATTTGAGCCCGAGTATCCCGCGGCGAGGGCACTCAAGACGCAGATAGACGAACTCGACGCGGCCATCGCCAAGGATACGGCACGCTTTGGTGCCGAGCGGCGGCAGGCCCTGAGCGAGGCACAGGCGCGTGAGCAGGATCTCCAGGCCCAAGTCGACGCGGCCAAGGCCAAGCTCGACACGCAGTCACGCGCATCGATCCAGTACAACATCTACCAGCGAGACGCAGACACAACACGTGAACTGTATGACGGCCTGCTGCAGCGCTACAAGGAAATCGCCGATGCGGGGAATGTGGGCGCGAGCAACATCGCCGTCGTGGACGTGGCCGAGGCGCCCAACCTGCCCTCCTCCCCGAAAATCTTGGTCAACCTTGCCCTGTCCCTCCTGATTGGCCTCGCTCTCTCGGCCGTCGCCGTGTTCGCGCTTGAGCAAATTGATGAGGGTATCCGCAGCCCGTCGGACGTGTGGAAACTCCTTAAACTGCCGCTCTTGGGCAACGTCCCACTGGCGGGCGGCGATATCCGCGAAAGCCTTGACGACCCCAAGTCCAACCTGATGGAGGCCTACCTCGCCATCAGGTCAAACCTTGCCTTCTCAACCACGCACGGCTTCCCGCGGAGCCTAATGGTCACGAGCACCCAGGCGGGCGAGGGCAAGTCGACCACGGCACTCGCCATTAGCGAAATTATCGGCCGGACAGGAAAGACTGTGGTCCTCGTCGAGGCCGACTTGCGGTCGCCCTCTGTCCACAAGTTGACTGAGCTCCCCAACGCCTCTGGCGTATCCAACCTCCTCACGGGCGATGACAACCTGGCCGCGCACATCCAGGCAACCGAACGGCTCGGTCTGAGCGCTCTGACGTCTGGCCCCCTCCCACCAAATCCCGCCGAGTTGCTGAGCAACGACCGGTTTAGGATTATTGTCGGGCGACTGCTGGAGAAGTTTGACTACGTGATTGTCGACGCGCCCCCGGTGCTGGGGCTGGCGGATGCTCCGCTGGTCTGCGGAATGGTCGAGGGCACAGTGTTTGTGGCACAACCTGGCCGCGCCCCACTGCGCGGAATACGCACCGCTCTGCAGCGACTAAAATTGGTCGGAGCAAATGTCTACGGGGTCATCATAACCAAGATCGACATCAACCAGCAGCACTACGGCTACAGCTACGGTTACGGTTACGGTTACGGTTACGGTTACGGTTACGGAAGCTACGGCTACGGCTATGAATACGGCAAGAAGGATGCCTAAAAATAAACTGGGTTTATGGCTGCAATTGAGCCGGCTGGAATATCTATATCTAAATATTATTCTAAAAACTCACTCAAAGTTTATTGATAAATTTGTTCAATTTTATTTTTTTCTAAAACTATATTCCAATGACTGTTCATGAAGCCTATCAGGCGGCGGCAACGATGCCGGAGCCGCGCGCAGTCGCTCTAAGGCGCTTGTTCCTTTCAAATCGCTTCACGCTCGGCATGGCCCTACTTGTGGCAGTGGCCGCACCCGAGGCGGCGCACAGCCTTCTTACGGGGGCAACAGGCAACCTGAGCGAGGCGCCGATTGGTGAGCAGGCAAGCATAACGGCCGCCATCCTGGCGATTGTCGCGGGCCACGTGTCACTGCGCAAGGTGGCAAACATCCCACTGGCTGCGTCCAAGGCAGTTGTTCTGCCCACGTTTTGCGTCACATTCGGAATGGTCAGCCTTGGCCTTCTCTCGGCCCATCTGTCGTTTGGGCGCTATCACCTGTGGACCGGGCTAACCCTCGCCGTGACGTGGTATCTGGCACATGCCCTGATCGAAGACCGAATAAATCGGCCTGTCGTTGGCCTTTTCGGGGTGCCTAGCGACCCATTCAGGCAATTGGGTGACCGCATAGTATGGCACGCGTTTAGCGAGCCGACGCACCTGCCGAATGTGAACGCAATTATCATAGACCCGCACACAGAATTCACCATCGAAAATAGTGAATTTATAGCCGCACTTGTTCTAAAAGGGACGCCCGTATTTCATAGTGAAAATTTCCTTGAAAGTTTCACTGGGAAATTGGAATTTAATAAGCACGCTGACATAAATTTCGGTCAGCTACTGCCTTCATTGACGTATATAAAAATAAAGAGACTAATAGATATATCAGTTGCTCTTATTCTGTTTATTCCGTTCGTAGTCGTCATTTTTATATCAGCTATTTTGGTGAGATCAGAAACGCCCGGGCCGGTCTTTTATGCGCAGAGGCGCATGGGCTTCCGTGGCTCCACCTTCACGTGTTACAAGCTACGCACAATGCTCTCCGGCAACGCCGGCCCGTCATACACGGAAGAGAATGACACCAGGGTCACGAAAGTCGGCAGATACCTGCGCAAGTGGCGCGTGGATGAGCTTCCCCAAATTTGGAACGTCTTGAGTGGAGACATGAGCTGGATTGGGCCGAGGCCCGAGGCCGCGGACTTGGCCGAGCACTACGCGTCGCACCTGCCCTTCTACAATTACCGCCACGCCGTGAGGCCGGGCATCTCCGGCTGGGCCGCCGTGCACCAGGGGAATGTGGCCGAAGTTGACGCCGCGCGAGAGAAGCTCGCCTATGACTTCTACTACATAAAGAACCACACGCTCTGGTTGGACCTTCTGATTGTTCTGAAGACGCTCCAGACCGTCATTAGTGGCTTCGGCTCGCGTTAGTGGAGAGCTGCGGGTAGAGTTCACGGGTGTTTGCACACCTTCAGCAGAGCAGCGGGACCAGCCCAATGCGATTTGGCTCTGCCAGAAGCAACGAAGGAATTGGACTGATGGACGGGATGCGTTTGACAGGCCAGTGCGGCCGGACCAACCGCACCGTGCGCTTGATAGCCCGGGGCGCTTTGAAGAAGCAGCGAGCCAGGTCGCAAGGCCGGCTACCAAGACCGGGGGAACGAGGTGTGGACCGAGCCGAAAGCGGGTGACGCAGGCGAGCACGATTTTGTGGGATTTGTACGCGGAAAAGGCACTCGCCCCACTCACCGCGACAACGACCTGAACGAAATTGAGTATGTCTGGACCGGAGCGGCCAACTGAGCGGATCCCACTCTACGGCATTCTGATCGGCTTGATCGCGGCACTGAGCATATTGACTGCCCTTGTACGCTTTCGGCCATGAAAAATGGTCGATGCACGGCGCCGGAGCGGTCTCTGAGTAGATGTAGCGAGGCTAGGTTTCAGTTGTCGGCAGTTTGCTGGCTTGCGCGCCGCAAGCTGAACATTTTGGCATTAGCCGCCGCGAGAATGCATCACCAATGCCAGCTTCTTCAGCACATACTGCCCCTCGCCGCCGCGTCCTCATCACCGGAACAGCAGGATTTATCGGATTTCTTCTGGCCGAACTATTGCTCGAGGAAGGTTTTCTCGTTCATGTCTATGACGGGATGACCGACTACTACGACGTCAGTCTCAAGCATCGCCGGCACCAGATGCCGCTGCGGCAATCCGGATTTTCGTCGAGCGAGGGCATGGTCGAGGATGACGACTTGCTGTGGAGCGTCGCTCATGGCAACGCCTCCTCGCGCCGCCATTGAATCAACGGATCGAGCCATTCGCAAGCATTTTGATAGGTCCTGAGCCTAGCCGTCGTCGAGACATTTGGCGCAGATCTTGATCGAAGCCTGACGCAAGCATTACAACACCGTCAGGCCACACAGTTTGTTGGGATACCGTCCGCCAGCCTCGGAAACGGCGACAGCGCCATCGCTGCCTTCCGGTTCCGCTACGCTCCACCTAAAGCCCGCCATGGCACATGGTCAGAGGCAATGATGCGCTAACAATCAAGGCGGACCACTCCGTGGAGGCCGGAAGAACACTAAATGATTTACAACGATTGACGCGAATGCACTATAAACGCCAATTGACTATTTGAGTAATTATATATCATGATTATGTCAAATAGGAAATTTAATTAGTGTTTCACCCGCCATCAATTAACCAAGTTAATCTTCTTGCCCGCCGAGCAATCAGAGGGACTGTTGTTTTTACGTTTATTCGCCAAGCGATAGCCATTGGCGCGACTATGATCGTATCGCGCCATATATCACCTGCGGACTTTGGCATTGCCAGCATGGTGCTGGGCTTCGTCGCCTTTCTGGTGCTGTTCGATACAGGGCTGACTTGGGCAACCGTTCAATCGCCCCGGCTGAATAAGGACACGGTCGACAGCCTGTTCGCCGCGGGCATCCTGTTAGGCTTGACGCTGTGGCTGGGCTCCGCGTTGGCCGCCCCTGCGCTCGCACACTTCTATGACCAGCCCCAGCTCATCGCGGCCACCGTCGTGATGGGCGGCGCGGTGTTCCTCAACAGTCTGACGACCCAACCTGCCGCGCTGCTGAAACGGCAGTTGCGCCAGCGCGCCACAAACGGCGTCGATACGGCGGCATTGGTGGTGAGCAGCGCGCTTGCTGTCGGCCTCGCGCTCGCCGGGTTCAAATACTGGGCGCTGATCGCCCAAGCGGTGAGCATGCAGGCCGCGCGAACGGCGCTGCTGTTCTCATACTCCGGCTATCGCCCATCCATGCCCCGAAGCCTCAAGCCGGCGATGCGCGAATTGCGGCTCGGCGGGACGTTGGCGCTGTCTAACTACGTCGGTTATTTCCAGCTCTACCTAGGGGGCATAATCGTCGGTCACTATTTTGGTGGCGCACTGCTTGGCAATTACCAGCGCGCCTATGGCGTGAAGTCGATGCCGACTACCTACGGCACCATGCTTGTGACAGACGTCATGGTCTCGTCGCTAGCCGCGCTCTACTCCGACAAACAGAGGTTCGGCGAAGCCTACTTAAAGGCTCTGCGATTAACAGCCTTCGTAGGTTGCCCGGCGGGTGCGGCGTTGCTGCCGCTCTCGGGCGAGATCATCTGGATACTGTTCGGCCCGCGATGGACGGGGGTGCCGCCGCTGCTGGAATGGTACACGCTGGCGGCGGTGGCGCTCCCGATTACTACCTCGACAATCTGGTTGTTCCTGGCGAGCGGCAACGCGCGCCAGCAGCTGCGCATGAACGTCTTTCTGACGGCGATTTCGATCTTCTTCATGTTGGGCGCCGCCTATTACGGACGTTCGGTGGCCAGTATCGTCGCGATGGAATCTATCCTGTTCGCGGGGCCGTATCTGCTGGTCAATCTGGTGATGTCGCACCGCGCGGTCGGACTGCCACTCGCGCCGACGATCCGGGTGATTGCGCCGCTGGTGGCGGGCAGCCTAGTCAGCGCCGGGTTAGCCTGGCTGGTCGGCCAATCAATGCAGGACATCGACTGGCGACTGACCTTTGGCGCCAAGCTAATGGTCGGCGGGATTTCCTACCTCGCCTTTTGCGCCGTGTTCGCGGACAAGTTGCCCTTAAATATTACTGTTTTCCGACGATAGGCGGGACAGCAGGCATAGGTTCAATAGGGCCTTGCGCCATAATGGCAGAAAAATTTTCTGGATATCAAATGACAATTCCAACACTATTGGTCCTTTTATTTCTTTCATCCAGAATATTAAAAAAATACGGGATGAGATCTCTACTACACCCCGGCCTGTGGTTCTCAATTTCATGGGCGTCGGCCATTATTTCATACTGGGCAATTGATGCAGCTAATGGCGTACCGGTGTATGATGATGTCCTGCTTGCTCAGCTCATGACTTACATTCTTATAATTTGCTTTGTATTCTTCTTCCTTACTTTTGTCGGCGCGCGGCGCCTGAATGACGCCCCCACCCTGCCGGCGTTTTTCCACGATAGCAACACGCCGTATGGATTTTTTTGTGCTGCGGCCCTGCTCGGATCGCTGATAAACTGGGCTTATCTAGGGGCCCAACTGTCCTATAACGATGAAATTCGGCAACAGTGGCTCTATAGCATTCCAAAAATAACTGCGAGGATGTGGTACCTTTTCGTACTTTCATTTCCAGCATCCATCCTCGCCGGCAGATTTTTCATGATCGATATCTTAAAAAAGAAGCCACTTTTCAGCTTACGCACGCTCTACTGGTTTCTCCCAGCCATTTCCGGAGTTTTCTGGAGCTTGGGAACCGGCGGCCGGCAGACTATTGGATTGCTGCTTTTGGCATTTGCCATTGGCGCTGCATCGGGCCTCGCCGGAGCAGCGAGAGCCGGCTTCAGCATTTCCTCGCGCTCGTTGGTGAAGTTCTTCGCCGCGGCGCTGGCGACATTCCTTCTGTTCGGGCTGTTTGTGGGCATGACTGGACTTGCACGGGCGGAGCAGCAAGGTACCGTAGCTAGCAGTTTCGACGACATCTGGTACCTCGCGCCAATCGGGCAACTTGTCAGTTATAATGGCCTGAGCCTTGCAACGTACCAGGCATATGGCGATCCTCGCCCGCGGGATCTTTCGGAAACCGGTCCAGTTTCACTGGGCGGGCTACAGCGCTTCGGCCTGAAATACATAACCGGCTGGCGCCCGCTCACTGTCGACGACACGAATCCGGAACGGGCATTCGCTTCCCGCGGGCTTCCGCTGGCAAGCGGCACACGAAATATCTTCTATGACTTTCAGGCCGATTTCGGAGTCGGCGGCGCGATAGTGGTTTCAGTGATTCTGGCGTTGATCAGCCATCTGCTCTTCCTGAGGCTCGGATCATTGAACGAGGTGACACTCACCGCATCCACGCCTCACGTGATAGCCATCATGTTCTGGGGCTACAGCCATCAGTTCTCCCTGCTTATTTTCGATACCTTTTTCTGGCTGGTGGCGTCCTGCGCGCTCTGGGACCTTGCCATGGCACTGTTCTGGCGCAACCGTGCACGCGCCGTCGTCAAATCGCCCGTCCGCGCCAGGTTTGATACTCTGTGAGCAGTCCCAGGGTCCTAGTGGTAAGTGGCGAGCCCTTGAACCGGCTTTCGGCCACGGGCATCACTATGTCGAACCTGTTCCTTGGTTGGCAACCGGAACGGCTGGGCCAGGTATACACCGCCGACATGGCTTCCGACCCGCCCGCGAAAGGCTGCGAGGTCCGGCTTTCCAGTCGCGATCTGGTGCCGTTCTCGCTGTTCCGGGGGCGAAGCGGCCAGATGATACCGGCCGCAAAGCCGCCGCCGCCCTGGCACACGCCCATAACCGGCGAGAGCCGGTCCCGCGCCCTCGCGCGCAAGGCGATTTCGCCTTTCCTCGAATTCCTGCCCTATGACCTCCCTGACGGCGCACTTGGCCGCATCCGACGCTTCAAGCCCGATGTTATCTATTCGATGCTCGGCAGCATGCGCATGGTGGGGCTGGTGGCAAAGCTGGCGCGACAACTGGACCTACCCGTGGTTCCGCACTTCATGGACGACTGGCTGGCAACTTATGCCGTCCCCTCCCGCTCGCTGGGAACCCCTCTGCACGTCCGCTGCCTCAACACCGCGGTGGAGCGGCTGTTCGAACGGGTGCCCGTGGCCATGGCAATCGGCGACATGATGAGAGAGGAATATTCGTCGCGGTTTTCACGGACGTTCTTCAGCTTCATGAACCCCGTCGATGTCGATCCGTCCTTTCCGCGCGACGCGATCCCGAACGCGGACGGCTTCGTCACTCTGGTCTATGTCGGCGGCCTGCATCTCGGCCGGGCCCAAATGCTGGCCGACATTGCCGAGGCGGTGCGCGATGTCGCGACAGGCGATTGCCGCGTGGCTCTTGATATTTACGCTCCCGCCAGCGACGCCCCGGCCGCACGCCGGATCGAGACGATCGCTCCCTCCGTTCGCTACCGAAGCAGCATTCCTCCGGATCAGGTTCGCACCGTGCTGGATCAGAGCGACGTGGCTATCCATGTCGAGGCCTTCGACGAGGAATGTGCCGCCTACACCCGACTCTCGGTATCGACCAAGATTCCGCAATACCTGGCCGCGGGCATCCCCGTGCTTGCGTATGGCCCGCGCACGCTGGCCTCGTGCCGCTATGTGCATGACACCGGCAGCGGGGTGCATGTCGGCACCCGCGACCGGATGGACCTTCGCGAAGCGGTGCGAGCGCTCGCCGCGAGCGAAAATCTGCGACGTGAACTCGGGTATCGCGGCTGGCAAAGGGCCAGGGAGTGTCACGATGCCGGCAGGGTCCGGGACCATTTCCGCGATGTACTGGCATCGGCAGCGGGTCTGGGCAAAGCCCCGTATGGCTGACACGTGCGACCATGTCTTGATTGTCGGCGCGTTCCGCTTCCCAACGGGGGACGCTGCCGCCGCGCGCGTGCTGGGCATTGCGAAGTCACTGCGCCTCGCGGGCTGCAAGGTGACGTTCGGGGGTTGGGAGCAGCGGGAAAGACCCGAGGATGACGATGGAAACGGGGGATTCGCTTACGAAGGCTTCTCCTATGTTTCGCAGGACGAGTTCAGGACGGACTGGATGTCGGCGGCGCCGCGGCTGTGGCGGTATTTGTTCGCGGGCGGCGCCACCTTGCGCTGGATCGGCGGGATGCCGCGGGGCAGCATCCGGGCGGTGATCGCATATCACGGCGGTTCGCTGTTCCTGCTTCGCCTTTTGCTACTCTGCCGCATCCGCGGAATCAGGCTCATCGCGGACTGTACCGAATGGTATGCTCCGGAAGGGCTCGTCGGCGGCCGCTATGGCGCTGGTCATATCGATCACGAGTTCCGAATGCGGTTCGTCAATCCGCTAGTAGGCCGCCTCATCGTTATCAGCCGGTACCTGCGCGACCATTACCGACGGCGCGGCTGCGACGTCGTCCTGGCGCCGCCGACGGTGGATCTGGAGCAGGCCAAGTGGGCCAATGTCGAGACCCCGCAAAAGGACGGCGTACTGCGACTGGTCTATGCCGGCGTACCCGCGAGGAAGGATATTTTGGGCTCGGCCCTTCTCGGGTTGCGCAGACTCAAGCAGGAGGGGCATCAGGTCGTGCTTCATCTGCTCGGGCCCAGCCGCGACGACCTGCTTTCCTGTCTCGATGGCAACGAGGCGCTCCTCGCCGAGCTCGGCGGTGCCTGCGTGCTGCACGGCCGCGTGCCGCAAGAGGCTGTTCCCCGCCTCATATCGCGTGCGGACTTTTCCCTCCTGCTACGGCCGGTAACGCGGGAATCCGCAGCCGGCTTCTCGACAAAACTGGTCGAGAGCCTGGCGGCGGGCGTGCCAGTCATCACCAACCCGACTGGCGACATAGATTATTACGTAAAGGACGGGCGCGAGGCCATCTTGCTGCCCGGGAGCACCGAGGCGGACTTCGTTGCAGGCATCTGGCGTGTTCTGGCGCTGCCGGCCGAGGTGCGGACGGCAATGCGCGCCAATGCGCGTGCGACGGCCAGGGAGCATTTTGCCTACCGTCCCTATGCGCAAGAACTGGGGCGACTGATCGGCAACGGGCGTGAACTTCACCATTAAGAGGGTTAGATGCGCATATTGTTCCAGTATCTGAGCGGCGGCGGTGGCGGGTTGTCGAACATAATCCTGCTGCTTGGCGCCTATGCGCGGGAATTTCCGGGCGACGAGCTGATCGTCGTCTGTTCGCGCGGCTCGGATCTGGAACAACTGTCGCCATTGCCCAACGTTACCCTCGTAACCATCCCGCTCGGCCGCGCGAAGGAATGGACGCGCTTCCGGCTAGGCATGTCCGGTCTGCGGCGGCTGGCAGCCACCCACCGGCCGGATGCCGTCTGGTCGTTGAACCTTGGGGCATATCGACGGCTGCCCGTGCCGAACCTGCTGGCGGTGAACAACCCGCACCAGGTATATCCCTTGGCGATCACCCGGCTCCATCCGGGAACGCCGCTGCGGGCGGCGTTGCTGCGGTTCTTCTTCCGGCGCTCGCTGGCGGTGGCCGACGCGGCGCTGCTACAGACGCCACTGATGGCGGACTATCTGCGCAAGGTCCCGGGGGCGCCACGTCGGGTGTTCGTGGTGCCGAAGGCTGTCGAGGGAGAGGCCGACGTGCGCAACGATCCCCTGCCGGCCGCGCTAGCGGAGCAGCTGTCGCGGGCGCGCGACCGGGGCGGCCGGCTTTGGCTGTATGTGAGCACCGCCTTGCCTCACAAGAACCACGCAATGATCCTTACCGCCTTCGACGAACTGGCGCGGCGCGAATCCCATGAATGCCTGGTGCTGACGATCAGCGCTGGCGAGGCCGAAGCGATCGGCGGCGCTAGGGCGACGGCACTGCTAGGCTCGGGCCGGGTCATCGCCGCCGGCTGGGTGCGCAAGCATCATCTGCGCGCCCTATACGGCGCCTGCGACGCCTGCGTCATGCCTAGCCTTCTGGAGTCGCTCAGCTCCGCTCATCTTGAGGCGATGGAATGGGGCAAGCCGCAGATCGCCGCGGATCTCCCCTACGCGCGCGACCTGTGCGGCGATGCCGCGCTCTATGTTCCGGCGGAGACTCCGGTGGCCTGGGCCGACGCCATCGCCGACCTTTCGGGCGACGCGGCGCGGCGCGACGATCTCGTCACAAGGGGCAAGGCCCGCATCGCCGAATTCCCGCCGACCTGGAACGAATGCGCGCGCCGGGTCCGCGACGGCCTCGCCGCGCTGCTCTGACCCCACCCGCGATCTGCCCGTGCCATTGACGCCACCCGAACCCGGAGCCACGCGAGGACCGACACACACGATCCCACCGCCGCAAAGCCCTCCCGCTTCTGCACCATGGCGAACCTGGCACCCGGCGGGAATTTTAGTCCCGCCGACAGCACCGATCCCAGCCCCCGCTACCAATCGGGTACCGTGGACGACGCCGTCACCGCGAAGGGTAGCACCTTCTCGGGCGGCATGCTGCGGCTTGCTGTGAACTTCATCCGCATCTCGCCGCCCACCGCTTGGCTCCCCGCGTTGCAAGGCGCCACCGTTCCGCATATTCCTCAGCTTTACAAGAGGTTGATCTCCAAATGAATCTGCAATCATTGCTATTACAAGTGGCCCACAGTTATCCGGAGGACGGGATGGTAAAGTGGCAAACTCGTGACATCCCGCGTATTCAGTTCGGCATCGAGTTGGCCCTAAACGGCTCAGACCCGAAGGGATTGCGCGTGCTCGACATCGGCGGCGGCTTGAGCATGTTCGCGCCGGGCTGCGCCGCGCTGGGCATGCAGTCGGTACTCGTCGACGACTTCAACGACACCGGAACAGTAAGAGACGGTGACGCAGGTTTCACTGCACATAGGAAATTTGGCGTCGAGGTGATGGCGCGGGATGTCATCCGCGACGGTCTCGGAGACCTGGGAACGTTCGACATTATCACCACATTCGACAGCATGGAGCATTGGCACAGTTCGCCGAAGCAACTGTTTGCAGAGGTGAAAACCGCATTGAAACCAAGCGGTATTTTCGTGCTTGGCGTACCGAACTGTGTGAATCTGCGGAAGAGAATTACGGTCCCACTTGGGTATGGCAAATGGAGCCAAATGAGTGACTGGTACGAGCAGACGCCGTTTCGCGGGCATGTGCGTGAACCGGACGTAGCGGACCTGCACTATATCGCGTCGGACATGGGCCTGCGTGATGTTCGGATTTACGGGCGAAATTGGCAAGGTTACAAGAACGGCCGCAGCCTTATTCGCGCGGTAACATCCGTGATCGACCGCCCGCTTCGGCTTTTTCCTGCTCTTTGCGCCGATCTTTATTTGACTGCTAGGGCGCACTGAATCTTAAGCGGCGTGGACAAATTGAGCCATTATCTGGCTTTGGCGAGATGAACCATGCCGAGAAAGCTAATCCGGTGGCGCCGCGCGGGAAAGTTCGCCCCGCGTCCTGAAGAGCACATACTCGTCCAGATTTTCGCAGCGTGAACAGGCCATCTCAAACGAGAATAGCAGGTACACTGGCCGCAGCCAATTTGCCCACGCCGCCTCGCCAGCACCAACGCTACCTTCCAGCCAGAACGGCCGATCCAGCGACCGAACCCGCTCCCCCGGGGGGCCCATCCACGGACCATTTCACAAGTCCTTCCCGCCGTCGCCATGTCAATGAAAGAGCTTAGTAAACATGTTTGAAAACAAGGTCCTTTTGATCACCGGCGGCACCGGCTCCTTCGGCAACGCCGTCCTCGAGCATTTTCTCGACACGCCGCTGCGCGAGATCCGCATTTTCTCCCGTGACGAGAAAAAGCAGGACGACATGCGCAAGCGCTTCAACGACACTAAGCTCAAGTTCTACGTCGGCGACGTCCGCGACCAGCGTAGCGTCGAGCAGGTGATGCGCGGCACGGACTATCTGTTCCACGCCGCCGCGCTGAAGCAGGTGCCCTCCTGCGAGTTTCACCCGATGCAGGCGGTGCGTACCAACGTGCTGGGCACAGAAAACGTGCTCGAGGCGGCGGTGGTCGCCGGGGTGAAGCGGGTGGTAGTGCTCAGCACCGACAAAGCGGTCTATCCAATCAACGCCATGGGGATCTCCAAGGCCATGATGGAGAAGGTCATGGTCGCCGCCAGCCGCAACCTCGAAGGCACCGACACGGTAATCTGCGGCACCCGCTATGGCAATGTGATGGGGTCGCGCGGCTCGGTGATCCCGCTGTTCGTCGAGCAGGTGCTGGCCGGCAAGCCGATCACCATCACCGACCCCAGCATGACCCGTTTCATGATGACGCTGGCCGATGCGGTCGACCTGGTTCTCTATGCCTTCGAGCATGGCCAAAACGGCGAAATCTTCGTGCAGAAGGCCCCGGCCGCCTCGGTCGAGACACTGACCCGCGCGATCCTCGCGCTAATGAACCGGCCGGAGCACCGGGTCGACGTCATAGGCACCCGCCATGGCGAAAAACTCTACGAGGCGCTGCTCAGCCGCGAGGAAATGGCCTGCGCCATCGACATGGGCGACTATTACCGCGTGCCGCCCGACGGCCGCGACCTCAACTACGCAAAGTTCGTGGACCAGGGCGAATTGTGCCGCACCAAGACCGCCCATGGCGAGGACTACAACTCGCACAACACGCTGCGACTGGACCAGGCCGGCATGCAGCGCCTTTTGCTCAAGCTCGACATCATGCAAAAGATCGCGCATGGCGAGCCCGCCCTCATTGAGGAGTGACTTCGTGAAAGTCCTGATCACCGGGGCCAATGGTTTCATCGCCAAGAACCTTCGGCTGAACCTCGCCGAGCGCCGCGACATCGAGGTCATCTGCTTCACGCGCGACCAGTCCTCGGCGCAGTTGCCGGCGTTGCTGGAGGGGGTAGATGTCATCTTCCACCTCGCCGGCATCAACCGCCCCATCGACCCCGCCGATTTCGCCACCGGCAACACCGGACTGACCGAGACGCTATGCGAAGCCGTGGCGCAAATCGTCCTCTCCGGCGGCAAGGCGATCCCGGTAGTCTACACCTCCTCTAGCCAGGCTGCAGCAGATAATCCCTATGGCTCCAGCAAACGCGCCGCCGAAACCGCGGTGTTCGCCCTTCGCGACGCGCATGGCGTGCCGGTGCATGTGTTCCGCCTGCCCAACGTGTTCGGTAAATGGTGTCGGCCCGACTACAACTCGGTAGTCGCCACCTTCTGCCACAACATCACGCGCGGTCTGTCGATCCGGATCAACGACCCGGCGGTACCAGTCACCCTCGTCTATGTTGACGACGTCATCGCTCGCTTTATGCAGATCATGGATGGCGCGGAACTCGCCGTTGACGCGGCGGGCTTTTCGGTCGTCGCCCCCTGCTATACCACGACCGTCGGCGAACTGGCGGGCCAGATCGAGGCCTTCGCGCACAGCCGTGAGACGCTGGTCACCGAACCCGTCGGCACGGGCCTTGTGCGCGCATTGTACGCAACCTACGTCAGCTATTTCCCGGCGAACGCCTTCACTTATCCGTTGCAGATGAATAGCGATGCACGCGGCGTATTTGTCGAGTTCCTCAAGACACCGGACGCTGGCCAGTTCAGCTATTTCACCGCCCATGCGGGTATCACCCGAGGCGGCCACTACCACCACACCAAGACTGAAAAGTTCCTGGTCATCAAGGGCACAGCCTGTTTCAAGTTTCGCCACATGCAGACCGGCGAGACCCATGAACTGCTGGCTAGCGGAGACAAGGCCGAGATCGTCGAGACGGTCCCCGGCTGGACCCACGACATCACCAACATCGGTGACGATGAAATGGTAGTCATGCTTTGGGCCAACGAGATATTCGATCGAGCGCGCCCCGACACGTTTTCCTGCCCGCTCTGAGCGTAGGCTCGATCGTGGCGGCGCGCGACGTGCCTACGGGTGATCATCGCAATCAGAACTAGGCATTAGGAAACTACGATGAAGAAGCTCAAAGTTATGACCGTGGTTGGAACACGGCCCGAAATCATCCGCCTTTCTCGGGTCCTGCACGCGCTTGATATGCATTGTGACCATGTCCTAGTCCATACCGGCCAGAATTACGATTACGAACTGAACCAGATTTTTTTCGAAGACCTAGGCGTACGGCAACCCGATTTCTTCCTCGACAGCGCGCACGAGAGCGCCGGCGCGGCAAACACCATTGGCAACATCATCACTGCGGTCGACGCGTTGCTGGGGCAGGTAAAGCCCGAGGCGATGCTGGTGCTGGGCGACACCAACAGCTGCCTTTCGGTGATCCCGGCAAAGCGGCGCAAGGTGCCAATCTTCCACATGGAGGCTGGGAACCGTTGTTTCGACCAACGGGTCCCCGAGGAAACCAACCGTCGCATCGTCGACCATACCGCCGATATCAATCTGACATATAGTGACATCGCCCGGGAATACCTGTTGGGCGAGGGGCTGCGGCCTGACCAAGTGATCAAGACCGGCAGCCCGATGTACGAGGTTCTGCATCACTACCTCCCGCAGATCCACGTCTCGGATGTGCTTGCCCGGCTCGACCTGCTCCCAGGCGAATATTTCGTGGTGAGCGCCCACCGCGAGGAAAACATCGAATCCGAACGGTCATTCAGCCGGCTGGCCGGCATCCTCAACGCCGTCGCCGAGGACTACGGCCTGCCCGTGGTGGTGTCGACCCACCCCCGCACCCGCAACCGGGTCGAAACGAGCGGCACCGTTTTCCACCCGCTGGTGCGGCTAATGAAGCCGCTGGGTTTCCATGATTATGTTCATCTGCAAATGCGGGCCCGGGCGGTCCTGTCGGACAGCGGCACGATCAGCGAGGAAGCCTCGATCCTCAACTTCCCGGCGCTGAACCTGCGCGAGGCCCACGAGCGACCGGAAGGCATGGAGGAAGCGGCGGTAATGATGGTCGGGCTGGAGATCGACCGTGTCTGCCAGGGCCTCGCCATCCTGCAGACGCAGCCTCGCGGCGAGAATCGCGGCCTGCGGCTGGTGGCAGACTACAGCATGCCCAACGTCAGCGACAAGGTTGTGCGCATCATCCAAAGCTATACGGATTACGTAAATCGTGTTGTCTGGAGAAAATAGGCCATTCATGCTGCAAAAACAACTATCGCCCTCGCAAATATCAATGTTTTACAAAGATTTATTTACTTATGAACAAGTCAAGCATTTTCGTGATATCGCGATGCCCGCCGCCAACGTGACCAAGGTTGTTGTCGATGTTGGTGGCGGCTGCGGATACTTCGCCAATGCGGTCGAAAAAACCTTTCCCATCAAGGCGCGGGTGATCGATGCAGACCCGATCAGCGTCGACGCAGCCCGCGCGCTCGGCGTCGTGGCCGATGTGGGCGACGCCCTGCGGCCGGCCATGCGCGATGACGATGGCATCATCTGCTTCAACCTGATCCTGCACCATCTGGTCGGAGCGTCGGAGCGACACACGCTGAACCTGCAGGTCCAAGCAATCACTGCCTGGCGTGACCGCGATGTGAAGGTATTCGTCAACGAATACATCTATGAAAGCTGGTTCGCGAATATTTCAGGGCGGATCATCTACCTGATCACTAGCAGCAAGCTGCTGTCGGCGCTCGGCCAGTTCGTCGCCCGGCTGGTGCCCTCGCTGCGGGCGAACACCTTCGGGGTCGGCGTCCGCTTCCGCGGCTGCGACGAGTGGCGGTCGATCTTCGAACGCGCCGGCTTCGAAATCGTCGGCTACGCGAAAGGCGAGGCCGAATATATCCCCCCGGCTCGGCGGCTGCTGCTGATCTCGGAAATCCGGCGGGACAGTTTCCTTCTGGCGGCAAAGTAAATGAAGCTAGCTCTTGTCGCCGATACCTTTGTGCCGCTACGCACCTCGGGCGCGGTCCAACTTCGGGATCTGTCGCGTGAGTTCGTCCGCCAGGGTCACGATCTGACAGTGCTGCTGCCGGGGTCCGACCAGAACCAGCCCTGGGTGCTCGAGGACATGGACGGCGTGCGAGTGCTGCGACTGAAGGCACCTCGCACTAAGGACATCGGCCGCATCCGCCGCGCGCTGGCGGAGCTGGCGATGCCATTTGCCATGCGCCGCGCGATGCGCGCAAGTCCACTGGCACAGGCGCGGTGGGACGGGGTGGTATGGTATTCTCCGTCGATCTTCCATGGCCCCCTAGTAAAAGTACTCAAACGCGCCAGCGGATGCAAGGGCTATTTGATCATACGCGATATCTTCCCGGAGTGGGCAGCAGATATGGGGTTGATGGGCCGTGGCCTGCCCTACTGTTTTTTCCAAGCCATCGCGCGCTATCAGTATTCGGTAGCCGACTTTATCGGCGTGCAGTCGCCGGGAAATCTCGAATACTTCTCGTCGTTCCTCGCTCGCCACCCCGAACGGAGAGTTGAGGTGCTACAAAATTGGCTCGGAAAAGAAACTGAATCCCCTTGCCCAATTGATATTACACGGACCGCCCTCGCAGGCCGGCGCATTTTTGTTTACGCCGGCAATATGGGCGTAGCACAACAGATGGATAAATTGCTGGATCTCGCGACTGCGATGCGCGATCATGAAAATATCGGTTTCTTATTCGTTGGGCGAGGCAGCGAAGCCTCGCGACTGCGTCGCAGAGCAAATGAACTGAGGCTTTATAATACATTATTCCACGATGAGATTTCGCCAGATGAGATTCCGGCGCTCTACAGGCAATGTGATGTAGGGTTGATCAGTCTGGACTCTAGGCACAAAACCCACAACATCCCAGGCAAATTCTTAACCTATATGCAAGCGGGCTTACCGGTGTTGGCGAGTGTCAATGATGGAAATGACTTGAAGGCGCTCATCGAGGCAAAGGGAGTTGGCCGCGTCTCAGTCGAACCCACTACCCGCGACTTGCCAGAACTCGCTGCCGGGATGCTCGAACGGGAAGTCCGAGACGAAACGATACGCGCGCGGTGTAGAAGTCTTTCTGAAGAGATGTTTTCTGCGCGCGCCGCAGTGCAGCAGATCCTGCGCGCGCTAGAGGCGCGATGAAGGCAATTGATAGGGACTTGCTTGATGATCTTGCAAGACAGGCATCTGCCTCGCGGCGGCGGCGCCAGCTGGTCTGAGCCCCGATGTTCCTCCACCTATGAGTAGAGCCGGTGGCCCGATTGATGCCCTTGTGCGGGCGTGATGACAACCTGGTTGGGGGTTAACCCCCAACCAGGTTTGCCGACTAATTTGGCTGCCATCTCGGCCGGGGTCATGTTGCCCAGGCTCGAGTGCGGCCGTTGATGGTTGTAATCGTGCCGCCACGCGGCAAGCACCGACCGGGCCTGGGCCAGGCTGGTGAAGATGGTCTCGTTCAGGCACTCGTCGCGCAAGCGGGCATTGAAACTCTCGATGGACCCGTTTTGCTACGGCTTGCCCGGCGCGATGTAGCGCCACTCAACGTCGCGCTCCTTGGACCAGCGCAAGATCGCCATGCTGGTCAACTCGGTGCCGTTGTCGCTGACGATCAGCGCTGGGCGGGACCGTTCGGCAATGGCCCAGTCCAACTCCCGCGAAACTCGCAGGCCCGAGATCGAGGTGTCGGCGATGAGCCGGACACACTCGCGGGTGAAGTCGTCGACCACCGCGAAAATGCGGAACCGACGACCACAGGCAAATGCATCCCACACGAAGTCGAGCGACCAGCGCTGGTTTCGCCCCTGCGGGATCGTCATCGGCGCCCGCGTGCCCAGCGCCCGTTTGCGGCCGCCGCAGCGACGCACCTGCAAGCGTTCCTAGCGATACAGGCGCCGGAACTTCTTATGGTTGATCATCACGCCCTCGCGCCCCAGCAGCCAGTGCAAGCGGCGATAGCCAAACCGGCGGCGCTCCGCCGCCAGGCCACGCATCCGCTCCCGGATCGCCCCATCATCGCCTCGCCGGCTGCGATACCGCGCCATCGTCCGGTCCACGCCCAGCACATCGCACGCCCGCCGCTGGCTCACCTCGAACACCTGCTCAAGGTGAGCCACCGCTTCCCGCCTGGCAGCGGGCGCAACCATTTTTTGTGGTGATCTCCTTGAGCATCGCGTTGTCCAGCATCGCCTCGGCCAGCAGCTTCTTCAGCTTCGTGTTCTCGTCATCGAGCTGCCGCAGGCGCTTCGCCTCCGACACCTCAAGGCCGCCGAACTTGGCCTTCCACTTGTAAAAGGTCGCGCTGCTGACACTGTGACGGCGGCATACATCCGCCGTCGGCAACCCTGCTTCCTGTTCCTTCAAGATCGCAATGATCTGCTCTTCGCTGAACCTGCTCCGCTTCATTCTATCCGACGCCTTCCATGGGCCGGACTCTACTCAAATCGGGAGAAAAATGCCGGGCTCAGACCACCCGGCGCAAGTCTTCCGGCGTCACACCGTCATGATTTATGTGACGCGACTGTCACGCCTTGAAGTGGTCACTGGCGGCGCGCACTCCCGCGGCAATCTCGCGCGCGCGTTCAAAGTCGCTGTAAATCTGTTCGTCGCAGCCCTCATCGGGCACAGTTGTGCAATCAAATGTATCCGTGTCGCTCCCTCCGGATGCGTAAATTTGTTGGGTTTAGGAGGCGTTCGATCAATCGCGCACGCCTATTCCGCAGAGTGCGCTCGACGTAGAGACAGCGCGCTGATTTGGAATGCATTCACCATGCCGCACTTTGGGGCGAGCACCAAGGTCTCCGCGACACCCGCCTCAAAAAATATTGGCACACCGTGCAGGCTTACTGTGCGTGGGGTTGATTTCGCGCGGATGGGGCCCCGCACATCCCAAACCCCCGATCACGCCCCGCGAGAGGTGATGCCCCCACGCAGTCAGGTAAATTTGTGGGGTGGCGGCTTCGACGTCCCGCTGAGGCCGTGGGAGTGACCTGTGAGGGGCTGCGAGGTTTGAAAAAGCGGATCATTCAGGCGCCGCGAAGACACCCTACGCCGCACCGTTGGCACCGCCGCCGAGATTGCCAACGGCACTGGCGCCGCCTCGGTACAAGCTTCGGGCTCTGAAAGGGTGACTAGCCCCGAATTCGGCCGACGCGCCGGGGCAGGCGTGCGCCCACACGTATCCTCGTAAAGCCGGGCATCCTCGCCCCTGTCGGGCAAGTCCTCGCCGCCCTGCGGCGCAAGCTCGGCATCAGGATCTTCCTCAATCAAGTTTTGCAGGTCCGCCTCCTGATCAGTCACTTTGGCCGGGACGGCCTCGATCAGCAGTCTGGCCGTCTCGGCCGCCGCCTGGGCGGCACGCTTTTCGGCGGCGCGCTCCTTTCGGCGCAGGTTCTTCTGCCGCCTGTGCTCGAGCGCCTCATCCTCGGCGAGCTGCAGCGCCCAGTCGCGCCTGTCTTCTTCATCTCGCTCCCGCTGCCGGTGGGCCTGCTCTGCCCTGGCCTCTTGCTTGCGCAATTCCCCCTGCCAGTAATTAGCCACCCCAAATGCTTCGAAAAGCAGCTTGGCGGCGCGCTGATCATACGCCGCCCGGTCGCAGAGCTCGCGCACGAGCGCCTCGGCGCGGGACATGGATTGTCCGCGCCCGGGGCTCACTTCAAACGTGACCCGCTCGCCCATAACCTTGAGTACCGCGTCTTGCACTAAATGGTCCAATGTGGGCTCCGGATCGGGCGCCTGAGCCCCTGACTTCCGCCGCCCACCGGGATTACCCGAGAAGCCCTTCTTAAACCGGCTAGCGACCGGCGGCCTTCTATATCCAACTTCATAAGGCGCGCGAGCGCCGCGCACACGTGACCGACTAGCCATGACAGGCTCCGCATTTGAGTTGATGGAGGAGCAGCCAGCCCGCGGACGCGCACCACGCTGCCGTGGGGGCGCAGGCTCCTTCTGCTCCGGCAGTTATAGCACCAAGGTGGCCGGCACACAATGCACCCGCGCGGGGCGGTCATACACCCGCCTTCTGGTTAGCAATTTCCTGAAGGGCGGACTTCAAATTCCCTGTTCCTTCGCCAAGAACAGGGAATTTCTACGGTTCAAACCGCCGATAACGCCACGCTCGAGACTTAACCCGGCCCTGACAAGATCACACCCACACATTGTGCTCCGCAAACTCCAGATACCTTCCGAGTACGTTCACGGACTTCCAGCCGCCGGCGCGCATAATCGCCGCCGTATCAAACCCCGCGCACAGCAGGTCCTGCGCCGCACCCACGCGCAGGGAGTGTCCGCTAAAAGCAGCGACGTCCTCCGGCGGCACACCCGCGGCGGCCGCCGCCCCCTTGATGATCAACTTGACCTTGGTCGTGCCCAGTGCGCGATCGATTGGCTTGCCCTGGTAGATCCCGCAGAACAGGGGTGTGATGTCTGGGCCGCGCCAGTCAAGCCAGTCCTTGATTAGGTTTGCTGAGCGCCTGGAACTGTAGGCGATGCGCCCCATTCCAAAGGGATCCGCCTTGCCGCGGCGTATGATCGCGCGCAGTGTCCCATCCTCCCGCCATGCGATATCGTCACTGCGCAGCGCCACCAATTCAGAACGCCGGGTCAGCAAGTCGTAGCCCAGCGATATCAGCGCCCGATTGCGCAGGCCCCACGGATCGTCTGCCTGCACGGCAATGCATCGCTCGAGATAGTCGCGCGTCAGGCCCTTGGCCTGCCTCGGCCGGTTTAGCTTTGATCGGCGCACGCGGCGGATGGTGATGTTTATGTCCTCGTCCCAGGTCGGATCGGGCAGGCCAAGCAGGCGGTGCGCCTTGCGTATGGCGTAAAGCCGCCGCCGGACACTTGACGGGCAGAGCAGGACCGCCTCATCTTCGAGGAAGGCGCAGACGGTCTCGACGGCGCCTGGCAGCGCGGCTAGGCCGCGTGCCTCGCACCACTCGACAAATATCCGCACATCGCTGACGTAGGATTTGAGCGTCGCCGGGGCATAGGCGCCCTCAAGGCGCTTGAATTCTGCGCGCCAATCGGGCAACTTATAATTGCTCAATATGAGACTCATATTGCCCATTATGGGCATTTAAGGACCTTTGTCAAGTGCTCACCGGTGCACAAATTCGCGCTGCGCGGGCCGCGATTGGTTGGTCTGCAGAAGATCTTGCCCGAGCCGCGCACGTTGTTCGCCGTACGATCGGCACGATCGAACGCGAGCAGGGAATTCCGTCGTCAAACGCACAAACGCTTGCCAAACTCCAAAGTGCCCTAGAAGCCGCCGGCATAGAGTTCATCGGCAGCCCAGATGACGGGCCAGGCATCCGCATCCGCCGCCAGCCGGCGCCGCCAGCCTCAAGCTGACCCTTTTCGCCGCCCTCAGCCGCAAAGCGCAGCCGTGGGCCTGCCACTACTAAGCCGACCAGTCCGGACTATCCCCATCCTTGGGCCTAGCGTCCGCTCACGCCCCACCCGACGCCTGTGAGCGGGCGGCTCTCGATGAGGGGGCCAGAGCTAGACCTGCGCCGCACGGGCGTGGCGGGCTGCGTCTCGCTCTGAGGCATTGGCGGCGGAAGAGCCGGGGCCCCAGTCACCTTTTGTGATTTCTCCTCCGTCCTGTGCCCCCTTTCCGGCGAACCCCCACAGGAATGTCGCCCAGCGCCGGCCTCGCCCCTCGCGGCCGCGACCCCCAGGCCCGCCTCACCGCCGCGCACCGAGCCGAGGCGGCTATCCTGCGCCTCACTCTCGGCCCGAGCCGGATTACGCCGCCCGGCAGCCCCAATTTCGTCGGCAACCAAGCCTCCAGCCGTCGCGGGTGGGGATGCCCTTCGTGCCTCCTCAATGAGAAACCGCGTAAACTTCGATATGAATTCGGGAGACCATACGTCCTGCGCCTTCTGCATCTGCGCAAGGGCCGCCGCCTCATTCGCCAGAGCCCTCTGCGAGATCTCCTCGAATAGCTTTTGGGCGCGCAGATCGCCCATCAGGGCGTAATCGCGCAGGACCCTGAGCAAGGCCTCGTCGTATGACACGCGCCGGCACCTGCCGCCCACCTCGATCGTGACGAGCTCACCCCGCACGCGGCGCACGGCGGCCGCCAGCGCCGCGACATCCCCCACAGCACCATCCGCCGCGCCCGTCGCCTGCCCAGCACCCCGCCGACGCCCCCCCGGATTTCCTGAGTAGCCCTTCTGAAATTGATTCTGCTTCGGCGGACGGCCGTAGCCGACGCTGTACTCCGCGCCGGACGCGCGCGAACTTCCCCTGCGTGTCATACACTTCCCCCATGTTCGAGATGATGTAGCGCACCGGCAATGACCGCGAACGCATCCCACGAGCGTGGGACGGCGCAGGCCTCGTGCTGGCTACAATATAGCGCACGCGGACCGCCCCCGCAAGAGCCCCCCAACCGCGCCGCGGCCCCGCCCCAGTCCCGGGCGGACATCCCTGATACGCCTCAGCGGCAATCCCTGAACCGTATGTTTTCGCGGTGATGTTGGCCGCCTGGCGAATTGTGCCGGATTGCTTTAGGGCGTGCGCGTGATGCTCACGAGGCATGTGGGCGATATGCGACAGCTTGGTATGTGCCACCTGCAGCTTGGTCTGCCGGCTTCCCAGCATCGCCCGGTCCTCGCCCCAGTCAGACTTGAACGCCTCGCTAGCGGCGAACACCAGCGGCGCGAACGTTACCGCGCCCGCCGGTCTGCGCTCCGCGTTGGCGCTCGGCCTTTCAGGCCCTGACGAAGGCTGACACACGTCCGTGCTATCCGCCGTAGCCCAGCACCACGAGGTCGGCGTGCATCTGCTTGGCAGTGCGCCGCTTTTTGGGCCACTTGGTGCCCTCGGTCCGCAGCCAACCCGCAAGCTTCTCCGGAAAAGGATCGCGCTTGTGCGGTCGCTCGGGAGTTTCGAACTTGGGTTCAGTTGCCCCGGCAGGAATGTACTTGTGGATCGTGTTGCGGGACTAGCCCGTGCGCCGCTCGATCTTCCCGGACCTGCATTCCATCAAGGTAGTGCCAGCGCCGGATCACGTGCAATGAAGCCATGTCGATCCTTCCAATTTTTCCCGAACAGGAAGCCGGGGGGCAGGGAGCACTTTTCAGCGAAAATTATGTGCCTCGCGGGGCGGGTATCACAGGCAATCAACATTGATGTGCCATTAATTTGTAATAATAAAATTTAGATTTTTATAATAAAATTATAAATTGTTTATTATTTTTCATTCGGAATCATATTTTCTGTTAATAGAACCCATTCCCCATAAACATTCCTTTCCATTTTCAGTCCGCAAAATTTGCATGGAGCAACCCATGATTCACCATTCCATTTAGCATGGCGCCTATTTCTAGTATGACTGCCAAATCGGCAAAAAATTAATTTTACGATAAATTTTTTAATTTTATTTATGAATTTTTTTAAGAATAGAATTTTTTTTAGATTTCCAGAAATATTTTTTCGAGACATAAAAAATAGTCCGATAAAGATTTTTTAAATTCGGATTTTATTTTATATAGAACAATTCTTTGATCATAGGGCGTTTTTTCAAAGTCTATAATGTTATTATAAATAAGTTCTTTAATTGCCCGAGATACAGTTGGAGTACTTGCATTAACTTTGGAATAAATTTTAGTAGCACTTAAAGGGGAATGGCAAAGCAATAATATAACTTCGCCTTCAACTGAGAAAATATTGAAGTTGCGTCCGTTAAAATTTAGTCTTTTCATTCCAAAGCCTCAAATATTTTTTTTCATAAAAATCTTCAAAATAATATGGAAAATTTTTAATAAATTAAATTTTAAAAAATATTTAATAAGTTTATGGATTTAATTAAGCGATGACACATCGGCGTATTTTTTTGCTCCGTATATATGTAAAAACGCGTATAAAAATACATGAATAATCTTATCTATTATAACTCTACTGGTGGCTATCGCTTCCCGTCGCTGATGGCCGAGCAATGTCCTGCCCTGATCGCAATGCTGGCGTGGCCCATCGCTTATTGGATCGTTGGCCTGCCGATACCCGCAAATGCGTATATCGTTTTGAAGCCCATGCTGACGCTGCTGAATGCCGAAAGCTCAGCGGGCCGCGAATGAGGCCCCGCTGAGCATCAAGCCCGCTGATCTGCTCAAAGGCCCATGATCGTGCGCATCCTGGGTATCGCGCAGTCCCGGCTGCGATACTCACACTGCAGGATCTAAACTGTGCTTTGCCGTGAAGGATGGGTCGTGAAGCACAGGCGCGTCTATCGTCTTTACCTGGAAGAAGGCTTGAGCTTACGGCTCAAACGGCCGCGTCGGCACGTCAGTGCGTGTCGGCGGGATCGGCCCTGAAGCACCAGCACCTAACGAGATGGGGCGACGGACTTTGTCCCGGATGCCTTGTTCGATGACCGGCGCCTGCCTGCGTTGACCGTCGTAGACGCCTCCACACGGGGGGGGGGCTCTAGCTTCGGACATCGAGAAAGGCATCAGGCGTGAGCAGGTGGCCGAGGCCATGGACCGGATGCCACGGCGCGCGGTTGAACACGCATTGTGGCGAGGCGGCCATGCCCGACGCACTGTCGCCGCCACGGCCGCGACCTCACCAAGCGCGGCATCCACATCGCGCGCGCCCCGCGGCTGCCTCGCCGGATTTCCTTGGCATCCCCTCTTGCACTGATACTGCGCGGGCGGCCTGCAATAGCCAAAGAGGCATTCCCCGCCGGACTGGCGCGGGCGTGCCTTGCATGCCACTGGCGGTCCCCCTCTCGTGAGGGTCTGGAGTGGGCCGGCAATGACCGCTGACGCATCCCACGAGCGTGGGACGGCGCAGGGCCTCGTGCGGAGGCAAGCAAAGCGTACGCGGACCGCCCCACAAGAGCCCCCCAACCGCGCCGCGCCCCCGCCACCAGTCCCGGGCGGACCTCCCTGTTACGCTGCCGTGGCAATCCCTGAACCGCGCCCGCCAATTCCCTGATCCCAAAGAACAGGGAAATCGAAGTTTAATGCATACAGATCAATTGATTGCGAGCCCAGGGCGAGGCCCAACACCACACTCTTTGCGAATTTCCCTGATAACCGGCCCCGAGCAGGGAAATGCCCCCGCCGGCCAAAGTGCCGATAACGCCTGCCGCCGGGTTGAGTTTGAAAATTGTTAGCCCCGGCGGTGAGGGCGGGGCTAAGTGCGAGAAAACCCCTGCAGCCGCATTCCGCGGAGCCATTTTCAGGCGGTACATCTCGGATCTTGCGTCAGGTGCGCGTGGATAAACACCGATGGCGGATTAAGGATCCAACAAAGAGAGTGCTAGCCGAGCACCTATTGGAAGGGGGCTGGCAGGGGCACAAAAAAAGCCCCCCTCCTTCTGCTCGGGATGAGCCGAAGGAGGGGGGCTTCAAGGCCGTTTATGATCGGTTGATCAATGCACCCCGTGCGCCGCCAGCGCTGCAAGCAGCAGCAGGGCAACGATGTTGGTGATCTTGATCATCGGGTTCACGGCGGGGCCGGCGGTGTCCTTGTAGGGATCGCCGACGGTGTCACCCGTCACAGCAGCCTTGTGGGCTTCGCTGCCCTTGCCGCCGTGGTTGCCGTCTTCGATGTACTTCTTGGCGTTGTCCCACGCGCCGCCGCCCGAGGTCATCGAGATGGCGACGAACAGGCCCGAGACGATCACGCCCAGAAGCAGAGCGCCCAGCGCGGCAAAGCCGTTTTCCTGGCCGCCGACGGCGGTGATCACGAAGTAGACAACGATCGGTGCGAGCACCGGGAGCAGCGACGGGATGATCATTTCCTTGATCGCCGCCTTGGTCACGAGATCGACGGTCCGCGCGTAGTCCGGCTTGACTTCGTAGGTCATGATGCCGGGGTTCTCGCGGAACTGGTCGCGCACGTCCTTCACCACGTCGCCGGCAGCGCGGCCCACCGCGGTCATGCCCATGGCTCCGAAGAGGTAGGGCAGGAGCGCGCCGAGCAGGAGGCCGACGATGACATAGGGGTTTTCGAGGCTGAAGGAGACCTGCAGGTTCGGGAAGAACTCGCGAAGGTCAGTCGTGTAGGTGGCAAAGAGCACCAGCGCGGCAAGACCCGCCGAACCGATGGCATAGCCCTTGGTGACGGCCTTGGTGGTGTTGCCCACTGCGTCGAGCGCATCGGTCTTCTCGCGGACCGAATCGTCGAGACCCGCCATTTCGGCAATGCCGCCAGCGTTGTCGGTGACAGGGCCGTACGCGTCGAGCGCGACGACCATGCCGGCCAGCGCCAGCATCGCGGTGGCAGCATAGGCAATGCCCATGAGGCCGGCGAGCTTGAAGGCGATGATGATGCCCGCGCAGATAACCAGCGTGGGCAGTGCAGTCGATTCAAGGCTGATGGCCAGACCCTGGATCACGTTGGTGCCGTGGCCCGTTTCCGAAGCCTTGGCGATCGAGCGCACCGGGCGGTAGTTGGTGCCGGTGTAGTACTCGGTGATCCAGATGATCACGCCGGTGATCACGAGACCGAGGAATGCGCAGTAGAACAGGATCCGGCCGGTGTAGGCCTGACCGCCGATCGGCGCTTCCATATCGCCGCCGAGGCTGGTGGCGATGGCCCACCAGATCGCAGGGACGGAGAGCACGGCGGTGACAAGGAAGCCCTTGTACATCGCGCCCATGATGTTCTTGCCGCCGCCGAGACGGACGAAGTAGGTGCCGATGATCGAGGTGACGATGCAGACGCCGCCGATGAGCAGCGGCATGGCCATGAGATCGAGCAGGTTGGGCGCGTTCTTCAGGAGCAGCGCGGTGAGGATCATCGTCGCACCGACGGTGACGACATAGGTCTCGAACAAGTCGGCGGCCATGCCGGCGCAATCGCCGACGTTGTCACCCACGTTGTCCGCGATCACGGCGGGGTTGCGTGGATCATCTTCCGGAATGCCGGCTTCGACCTTGCCGACGAGATCGGCGCCGACGTCAGCAGCCTTGGTGAAGATGCCGCCGCCCAGACGCGCGAAGATCGAGATGAGCGAGGCGCCAAAAGCGAGGCCGGTGAGCGCGAGCACGACAGTGCGGTCTTCACCGCCGACGCTGTAGCCGCCGGGACCCGTGAGGTACCAGAACAGGCCTGCAATCGCGAGCAGCGCGAGGCCGGCAACGAGCATGCCGGTGATGGCGCCGGCGTTGAACGCCAGTGTCAGGCCCTGCTGCAGCCCGGTTTGCGCGGCAGCCGCGGTGCGCACGTTGGCGCGGACCGAGATGTTCATGCCGACGAAGCCGGCAACGCCCGAAAGTACGGCGCCGATGACAAAGCCCGCGGCCGAGATCGGCCCGAGCGCGACAGCGACGATGACGGCCATGATGACGCCGACGATGGCAATGGTGGTGTACTGCCGGCGCAGGTAGGCTTGGGCGCCTTCCTGGATGGCGGCGGCGATTTCCTGCATTTTGGCATTGCCGGCCGGTGCGCCAAGCACCTGGCGGCTGGTGACGAAGCCATAGATAATGGCCACCACCCCGAATAGGATTGCGGTTACGGTTAAGCTCACAACAGACACCCCCTTCTTTTACCGGCTGTTTCAGCCGGTCCCCGTCGTTCGCGGGTCGGGGCGGACGCTAGTGCATAATTTTCATGCCGCAAGCCTTTGTGTGGTTTTTCAGCAATGTTCGTAGCCGAGAGGGCCTTCGGGCGGGCTGCCGCCAAGGAGCAGGGGAGCCGCGCCGCGGGGGAGGACCGCGCCGATGCGGTGCGCAGCGCAGGGCGGCGCGGTGCCGGGGGGAAGGGTGAAGAGGAGTTCGTAGTCATCCCCCCAGCTCAGCGCATCGCGCGCGCGGGAACCCGGCAGGCCAGCGGGGAGGGGGATCGCCTCCGGATCGAGCGCCAAGGTCACCTCGCTCGCCTCGGCCATGCGGGTGGCATCGAGGAGGAGGCCGTCTGAGATGTCCATCATCGCGGTGACGAGCGGAGCCAACGCGCGGCCTTCGCCAAGGCGCGGCACGGGTCGGCGGTAGGCAGTGGTATTGGCGCTGCTATCGCCTGCGGAAAGCGCCTCGAAGCCCAGCATCGCCGCGCCGACGGGGCCGGTGATCCACACGCCATCGCCAGCGCGGGCGCCGCTGCGGGAAGGTACGGGGCGGTGCGTGGCGCGGCCCAGCGCGGTGAGGCCAAGCGTTTGCGGGCCCGGTGTGCGAACAGTGTCGCCGCCCAGCAGCGGCACGCCGAAGTGCGCAAGCGCCGCGCCGAGGCCTTCGGCGAAGCGGGCGTTGTCCTGCGCCAGCGTATAGCCCAGCAGGACGCCAAGGGGCTCCGCGCCCTTTGCGGCGAGGTCTGACAGATTGGTGGCGAGGAGCTTCCACGCCACGTCCGCCGGGTCCTGACCCGGCAGCCAGTGGACGCCTTCCACCATCATGTCGTGCGTGAGGATGAGCGTCAGGCTGGCAGACTCGGGGCCCACCTCCAGCACCGCGCAATCATCGGCGAGGCCGCGCGCCGCCGGGTGCGCGGCCATGCCCCGCAGCGCGGCGATGAAGGCGGCCTCGCCCGACGCCATGTCAGTCTCCGGTGAAAACCGGCGCGCGCTTCTCAAGGATCGCGTTCACGGCTTCCTTGTGGTCCGCCGTCTCGTGCACGATGGCCTGGAACGCGGCCGAAAGCTCAAGCACATCGCCCGCGCGGCCATGCTGGGCCTCGCGCAGCAGGCGCTTGGTCAGGCGCAGCGCGCGGGGGCTGTTGGCGGCGATTTCCTCGGCCAGCGCAATCGCCTTCTCCAGCAGCTGATCCGCCGGCACCACATCGCCGACAAGGCCGATGGACTGCGCATAAGCCGCGTCAAACGTGCGGCCGGTCAGGAACAGTTCGGCGGCCTTGGAATAGCCGATGATCTTCTGCAGCGTCCACGCGCCGCCATCGCCGGGGATGATGCCGACCTTGATGAAGCTGGCGGCCATCTTCGCGGTATCGGCCGCAAGGCGCAGATCGCACACGCAGGCGAGATCGAGGCCGAGGCCGATGGCGTGGCCGTTGATCGCGGCGATCATCGGCACTTCGCAATCGAGCATCGCGCGGGTCGCGCGCTGCACGCCGCGGCGATAGTTCGCGGCGGTCGAATCGGGCTGGTCGAGCGGGCCGATGCCCTTGCGGTCGCGGATGCCCTTGATGTTGCCGCCGGTGCAGAATGCACGGCCCGCACCGGTCAGCACGATGGCGCTGACTGACCGGTCATTGGCGAGCGCGAAGAAGGTGTCGACGATATTGTCGCAATCTTCGAGCGTGCCGATGGCGTTCATCGAGTCGGCGCGGTCCATGGTGAGGATGGCGACGCGCCCGCGGCGCTCCACGCTGAGGAATGGGGTCATGGCGGCTCTTCTCCCGATTTGCCCCTGAGGGCTGTGACACTAGCAATCTTGCGATTGCGATGGCCCGCGCGCTGCCATAGGGATGCCCGCGATGCAAATATTCCCGCTCCATCCGTTCCTCCCCGAGGGGGACATTCCGGCGCTTCGCCAGCAGGTCCGCGACCTTGTGGCAAAGCATGAGGCAAGCTGGCCCGTCGAACTGCGCGCCAATTGCTGGTTCAGTTTCGACGAGACCTTTTCCAAGGCGCTCGGCGAGGCTGGCCTCCTCGGCATGACCTGGCCCAAGCAATATGGTGGGCACGAGCGCACGATGCTCGAACGCTATGTCGTGCTGGAAGAGCTGCTGGCGGCGGGCGCGCCTGCGGGGCTGCACTGGATTGCTGATCGGCAGACCGGGCCGCTTCTGCTGCGCTATGGCACCGAAGCGCAGCGCGAGAAGTACCTCCCCGGCATGGCGCGCGGCGAGATCTACGCCTGCATCGGCCTGTCCGAACCCGGCTCGGGCAGCGACCTCGCCAGCGTGCGCACGTCCGCCAAGAAGACCAACGAGGGCTGGCGGATCAACGGCCAGAAGGTGTGGACCAGCGGCGCGCACAAGAGCCACGCCGCGCTCACCTTGCTTCGCACCGAAGAGGGCAGCGAGCGCCACACCGGCCTTTCGCAGATGATGATCGACCTCGATACGCCGGGGATCACCATCCGCCCGATTATCGACATGACCGGCACGCACCACTTCAACGAGATTTGGTTCGAAGACGTACTGCTGCCGCACGATGCGCTGGTGGGCTTGGAAGGCAATGGCTGGAAGCAGGTCGTCGCCGAACTCGCGCTCGAACGGTCCGGGCCTGAGCGCTATCTCTCCAGCCACATGCTGCTCGTCGCGCTGATCGATGCCGTGGGGCCTGAACCTGATGCGCCGACCGCGCAGCTGATCGGGCGGCTGACGGCGGAAATGTGGACGCTGCGGCAGATGTCGATGTCCACCATTGCCAAGCTGGCGGCGGGCGAGGACCCGGTGGTCGAGGCGGCTATCGTCAAGGATCTGGGCAACGCCTATGAACAGGCGCTGCCGCGCATGGTGCAGGCGGCAGTCGATGCCGATCTGGCGGGCAAGAGCGACCTTTCGCGGCTGCTGACGTGGGTTCTGGTGGCGAGCCCCAGCTTCTCGCTGCGCGGCGGCACGCCGGAAGTGCTGCGCGGAATTATTGCCAAGGGACTGGGGCTGCGCTGATGAGCGACAATCGTACACTGCTGACCGATATGGCAGCGGGCCTCTTCGCCGATCTGGCGGGCAAGCCTTTCGATGTGGCCTGGCAGCAAGTGGCCGAGGCAGGGTTCTCCACGCTGCTGGTGCCAGAGGATGCGGGCGGCTTTGGCGGGGACTGGGGCGATGTGCTGGCCGTGCTGCGGCTTGCCGGGCTCAACGCGCTGGGCGCGCCGCTGGCGGAGCCGGTGATCGCGCATTACCTGCTGGCGAAGGCAGGGATCGCCGCTCCCGAAGGCCTGATTTCCATCGCCGCGCCGGGGCAGCGGGTGCCTTATGGCCGCCATGCTGCGGCAGTGGTGCATGTGGAGGGTGGCACGCTTTCGCTCTACCACGCCGATGCCTGCACTTTTGATGAGGCGCTTTCGCCTGCGGGTGAGCCTTGGGATGCGGTCAGCTTCACCGGCACGGCGGCGGCAACGGCGGCGTGCGACGTCGATCTGCTGGCGCTGGGCGCGTTTGCCCGCGTGGCGCAGGCGTCGGGCGCGCTGGAGGCGGCGTTTACGCTCGCCATCGATCACGTGAACACGCGCGTGCAGTTTGGCCGGGCGCTGGCGAAGTTCCAGGCGGTGCAGCAGGCGATGGCCGAGTTTTCCGAAGAAGCGGCAGCCGTCGACGCCTCAGCCGCAGCGTGTGCGGAGGCGCTGGACTATGGACACGCCAGCTTCGAGATTGCAGCGGCCAAGCTGCGCATGGGGATCGCCGTGGACCGCGCGGTGCCCATCGCGCACCGGATGCACGGCGCCATCGGCTTCACCATCGAATACGCCTTGAACCATCTGACCCGCCGCCTGATGGGCTGGCGCAGCGAATTCGGCGGCGATGCCTTCTGGGCAGAGCAGCTGGGCCGGCGTGTGGCGGGCCTCGGCGGCCACGGCCTGTGGCGCGAAATGGCGGCACGGACGGACCGTTTGGTCGGTTAGGCTCTGACGACGTACCGTTGATCTGGTTTCCGTCACCCCGTGCTCGACACGGGGCTTGGCTGTTCTTCCAGCGCAGCGCCCGAAAAGAAAAGCCAAGGCCCGTGTCAAGCACGGGCCGACGTTTGCTTATGGCGGGGTCCGCAGGTCAGGCCCGCTTGCGGCCAAATCCGGCGACGCGCGGGGGCATCTGGGGCGCGGGGGCTTCCGGCTCCTGCGCTGCTGCCTCGCGCTGCGCCAGATAGCGCGCCATGACCGCATCTGCATCGAAGTCGCTCGCCGGGGCCGGATGGTCGCCCGGCGTAGCCATCGCGCTGGTGAGCGCCGCCTTGGAGACCCGCGCCGCGCCGCCGGCAAACCCGTCGCCCCCGCGCAGCTTCTCCATGTCCGCCAGCCTTGCGATCACCGTCGCCTTGTCCATGGCCAGGAGATTGAAGGGAATGCTGATCTTCGCCGTGCCGAGCACGCCGCCCTTGTGGCTGATGCGGATCGAATGCTGGCGGCTAACCGGGATGAAGCCCCAGATATATTGGGTCAGCGTGTAGACCTCGATGGCGGACACCTCGCGCCAGTTCAGCTTCCGCGAGCGGCCGAGCGGATGCAGCGTGATCTGACGATCATCGTATTCGATGGCCCTGAGATCGCTGAACACCCGGCGAAGCCTGCCAATCGACGCGAGCGGCCCGCCCAGGATCAGGATCGCCCCGACGATCATCCCGAGCGGCCCGCCGAACACACAGAACACCCCTAGCACGGGCGCTACGAGGAGCAGAAACGCCCCGCTGAAGATAAGCTTTGCCCGGCTGTAATGCAGTGTGGTCATCGTGATTCTCCGTGAAGGAATCCTGACACACCATTGGTTACGATGGGTTTAGCGGGGGCGGTTCTGGCTGCGGCCTGGTGGGCAGGAGCCGCGAATTCGGCGGCGATGTCTTTTGGGCGGAGCGCCCAGACCGGCGCTTATCCGGGCTGGGCGCGCATAGTGGTGGCGCGAAATGGCGGCGCGGACGGACAGGTTGGCGGGGTGATTGGGGGCTGAGCCGGAAAGATTGGCTCGTCTGGCCTGCCGAACGTTAATCTGTGGGGCAAACCTGCCACACAAATAGTTCTGCCGGCGAGTGGCAGGTTCGGCCATGAGCCGACGGTACCGATTTTGCAACGGCGCGGTGGGAGTTGGCCGCCTGCCGCTGGAAGTAGACTAAATGTACCGGCAACCCAGACCGGATCATCAAGTGGCATCGGACGCGCACGAGGGCGTCCGGCGCACCCCGTTAGCTGCGCTTGACTGCCATGATGATCACATGCTGTTCGCATTGCCCGGTCGGGGACGAACTCTGGCCCCGATCGGTCTCGACTACCGTGACCGCGAAGCCACTGCGGGCGAGTGCTCCAGCAAATCTGTCGTCGTGAGACGCAGACCAGACGCCGAGAATTCCGCCATCCTTTAATGCAGACCACGCGGCCGCCACCCCTTCTCGGGAATAGAGCCAATCATTCGCCCGGCGCGTGAGGCCTTCTGGTCCGTTGTCGACGTCGAGCAGGATGCAATCGTAACCTTGCGCCGCGGATTCAATCAAAAAGGCAACGTCATCCTGCACCAGTTGCACGCGCGGGTCATCGAGACACCCATCGGTGATGCGCGCCATGGGCCCTTTCGCCCACTCAACGATCTTCGGCACGATTTCCGCGACCGTCACTTCAGCATCGCCTCCGAGCGCCCGTAGAGCGGATCTCAGCGTGTAACCCATGCCGTAGCCGCCGATGAGCATGTGAACCGGGTCCCGGCCGCCGAGTTCTGCGCAAACTGCGCTGGCGAGCACACCTTCCGAGGCCGAAAGGTCTGTGCTCATCAATTCGTTGTTGTCGAGAAGGATCGCGAAATCAGTACCATTCCGGATGAGGCGGAGCCTACTCCCATCCGGAACGAAAGCGGTGTCGACGAGTTGCTCGCCGGCGTTTAAAGCGGATATGCCGCCCGCATTGGCAAGCTGCTTCAAGCGCTACTTCTTGCGTGCCTTGCGGGCCGCATACTTTGCGTCCCGAACCGCCTTGCGCTCCGCTTCGGTAAGAGCCGGCGTTACCTTGGCAGCACGCTCGGCCTTCTCGGCAAGCTCCTGCGCCTTTTTCGCCTTGAGTAGCTCGCGCTTTTCGGCCTGCATTTTCTCGCGTGCCTCAGCCGCGGCCATGCGTTCGGCCTGCGCTGCAGGATCCAGCGGGGTTCGTGCCTTGAGTTTTGCGAGTGCCGTTTCCCGGGCAGTCGCCGCCGCCGCGCGCCGGGCTTCAAGCCCGGGTTCCTTATAACCTGCCATAAACGGGGTCGTCTCCGAAGGGGGCGCTTGCTTTCCGTGCGACGGGATCGCAATCCGCCAAGATGCATCTGGTGGCGAGCAACTTCCACGCCTGAGAGATCAACCGGCGTGGCGGCGTGGCTGCACCGACATCGCGGCCCCCTACGCCGTGTTGCGGCCTATGTCACGGATTGTTGTTCAACGGGGGCCAGGCGGTGCGCACGCAGCGCGAAAGCCGAGGGAGGCTTGCGATCGGCCTGCCGCGCCCCGAGGCCCGTGGAATGGCACATGGAATGGCCCGTGTCGCCATAAGCCGACGTTCCGATGCTAAGACTGGAATGTCGAGGTGTGGTCGTATCCTGACGTTTCCATGGCCGACCAGCAGGGGGTTAATGGATACCCCATTACCACCCCAATCCCTTGACCCCACCCCCCAGACTCCTTAATCGTTCAGTTAAACGAACGCATACGGGAGTCGAGAGCCATGGCTGTAGCCTATATCGTTGATGCAGTGCGCACCGCTGGCGGGCGGCGGAATGGGCGGCTGGCGGGGGTGCACCCGGTCGATCTTTCGGCGGCGACGCTGGATGCCATTGTCGCGCGCACGGGGATCGATGGCGCGGCGGTGGAAGACGTGATCATGGGCTGCGTTTCGCAGGGCGGGCAGCAGGCGGGGCAGGTGGGGCGCAATGCCGTCCTCGCCGCGCGGCTGCTGCCGGATTCGGTGCCGGCCGTCACGATTGACCGCCAGTGCGGATCATCGCAGCAGGCGATCCAGTTTGCCGCGCAGGCGGTGATGTCTGGCGTGCAGGACATGGTGATCGCGGCGGGCGTGGAAAGCATGACCCGCGTGCCGATGGGCTCCACCGCGATCTTTCACATGAAAGAGGGGCTGGGCAACTACAAGTCGCCGCAGCTGGAAGAGAAGTATCCGGGCATCATGTTCTCGCAGTTCATGGGCGCGGAAATGATCGTGAAGAAGCACGGCTTCTCCAAGGATCAGCTCGATGCGTTTGCGCTGAACAGCCACCTCAAGGCGATTGCCGCGACCAATGCGGGCGCGTTTGCTGGCGAGATCGTGCCGATTGCCATCGAGACGCCTGAGGGTGCGGCGATGCACACGCAGGACGAGGGCATCCGTTTCGACGCGACGCTGGAATCCATCTCCGGCGTCAAGCTGCTTTCGCCCGATGGCCTGCTGACGGCAGCCAGTTCCAGCCAGATCTGCGACGGCGCGAGCGCGGCGCTGATCGTTTCGGAAGCGGCCTTGAAGGCCCACAATCTCACCCCGCTGGCGCGCATTCATAACCTGACGGTGACGGCGGGCGATCCGGTGATCATGCTCGAAGAACCGCTCTTCGCCACCGACCGCGCGCTGCAGCGGGCCGGCATGAAGATCGGCGATATCGATCTCTATGAAGTGAACGAGGCTTTTGCCTCGGTGCCGATGGCCTGGCTGAAGCACACCGGCGCGGACCCGGAGAAGCTCAACGTCAACGGCGGCGCGATTGCGCTGGGCCATCCGCTGGGCGCTTCGGGCACCAAGCTGATGTCCACGCTGCTCCATGCGCTGAAGGCGCGCGGGCTGAAGTATGGCTTGCAGACGATGTGCGAAGGCGGCGGTGTCGCCAACGTGACCATTGTTGAAATGATGTAACCAATCCCTTCCCCACCGGGGAGAGGGACATGTTTAAGAATTCAGGAGAGAAATGCCATGAAGCTTGATAATTCCGTTGCCGCGGTCGTGACCGGCGGCGCTTCCGGTCTTGGTGCTGCCACCGCCCGCGCGCTCGCCGCCAAGGGCGTGAAGGTCGCCATTTTCGACATGCAGAAGGAAAAGGGTGAGGCTGTCGCAGCCGAAATCGGCGGCGTGTTCTGCGAAGTGAACGTGACCAGCGACGAGAGCGTGGACGCCGGCTTTGCCAAGGCCCGCGCGGCCAATGGTCAGGAGCGCATCCTCGTGAACTGCGCCGGCACCGGCAATGCGGTGAAGACCGCCAGCCGCAGCAAGGAAGACGGCTCGATCAAGCACTTCCCGCTGGAAGCGTTCAACTGGCTCATCCAGATCAACCTCGTCGGCACGTTCCGCTGCATCGCCAAGTCTGCCGCCGGCATGATGACGCTTGAGCCGCAGGAAGATGGCGACCGCGGCGCGATCGTGAACACCGCGTCGGTCGCGGCCGAGGACGGCCAGATCGGCCAGGCAGCATACTCCGCCTCGAAGGGCGGCGTTGTCGGCATGACGCTCCCCATCGCGCGCGATCTGATGAGCGAGGGCATCCGCGTCAACACCATCCTGCCGGGCATCTTCGATACCCCGCTGCTCGCCGGCGCGCCGCAGAATGTGCGCGATGCGCTTTCGGCTTCGGTGCCGTTCCCCAAGCGTCTGGGCCAGCCGGCGGAATACGCCCAGCTTGCGCTGACCATGATCGAATGCGGCTACTTCAACGGCGAAGACGTGCGCCTCGACGGCGCGATCCGCATGGCGCCGCGTTGATGAATAAATAGGGCCAGTCCCCTTTTAATGGGGACTGTCCCTATTTTTGGGAGAGAGCCGAAATGGCCGAGTACACGCAGATCCTGCTCGATGTGGCTGACGGCGTCGCGACGCTGACGCTCAACCGTCCGCACAAGATGAACGCCTATACGCGCACGATGATGACCGAAATCATCGACGCGTTCGACCGCACCGATGCCGATGACAGCGTGCGCGCGGTGATCGTGACGGGTGCGGGTGACCGGGCATTCTGCGCAGGCGCGGACCTGACGCCCGACGACGGCGCGCGGCCCTTTTCCGATCCCACCGAAGTGGCGGACCTTTCCGACCCCAAGGTGCGCGATGGCGGCGGCTTCTGCACGCTGCGCATATTCAATTCCAAGAAGCCGGTGATCGGCGCGATCAACGGTGCGGCAGTGGGTATCGGCGCCACGATGCAGTTGCCGATGGATTTCCGCCTCGCCAGCACTTCGGCGCGCTTCGGCTTCGTGTTTGCGCGGCGCGGGATCGTGCCTGAGGCCGCCTCCAGCTGGTTCCTGCCGCGCCTTGTCGGCATGAGCCAGGCGCTCGAATGGTGCATGACGGGCCGCGTGTTCGGCGCGGAAGAGGCGCTGAAAGGCGGCCTCGTGCGCTCGCTCCATGCGCCTGAGGACTTGCTGCCCGCCGCCCACGCGCTTGCGCGTGAGATCGCCGACAACACCAGCGCGGTCTCGGTGGCGATGACGCGCGCGATGCTGTGGCGCAATTCGGCGCGGGAGCACCCGATGTTCGCGCATCAGGTGGACAGCCGGGCGATCTACCAGCTTTCGCGCGGTGCCGATGCGAAGGAAGGTGTGGCCAGCTTCCTCGAAAAGCGAGCGCCCGCCTACCCGGGACGCGTTTCTTCGGATATGCCGGCATTCTACCCGTGGTGGGATGAACCGGACTGGGCATGAGTGAGCAGACAAAATTGGCCGAAAACGGGGACGCAGTCGCAACAGAACAGGCCGGCGCGCGCGAATTGCTGCTGGAAACAGCCTCGCAGATCATGCGCGAGGGTGATCAGGTCGATATCTCGCTTTCCGAGCTTTCGCTGCGCTCGGGGCTCAATTCGGCGCTGGTGAAATACTATTTCGGCAACAAGGCCGGGATGCTGGGCGAGCTGCTCGACCGCGACATGGTGGCGATCATCAAGTCGGTCGAGGCGCTGCTCGCCAAGGACGACATGAGCCCCGAAGCCAAGCTTCGCCAGCATATCGCGCGCTGCGTCGATACCTATTTCGCTTATCCCTATCTCAACCGGCTGCTGATGCGGCTGGTGCGCGACAGCGATCCAGGGGAGGCGAAGCGGATTGCTGATAAGTATCTGATGCCGCTGAATAAGGCCTATGACCGGCTGATCGGCGCGGGCGTGAAGTCCGGGGTGTTTCGTCCGATCGACCCGCAATTGTTCTATTTCACCGTCACGGGCGCGGCGGACCGGTTTTTTTCGGCGCGGTTGGTGCTGCGGCACTGCTTCGATCAGGACACGCTGACCGAAGATCTGCGCGACCGCTACCGTGAACACACGGTCGATTTCATCATGGCGGGTATTCTCGCCAGATGACGGGGGCGATGACTGGCCCGATGACTGGCGCGTTTACCGGCCCGTTGAGCGGACCTTGTCCTTTTGCTTGCACCCCGCGCAGGCTGGCCTAGACTTCGCTGATGTCCGACGCGCAAACCAGGCTGTCTGATTTCATCCCCTACCGCCTTGCGATCACTTCGAACGCGGTCAGCAGCCTGATATCGGGCGAATATCACAGCGAATTCGGCCTCAAGATTCCCGAATGGCGGATCATGGCGGTGCTGGGCGATGCCGGACCGCTTACGCAGCGCGACCTTGTCCGCGCGACGCTGATGGACAAAGTGGCGGTGAACCGCGCGTGCAAGATGCTGGGCGAACGCAGCCTTGTTGCGCGCAGCCCCAACGAGGCGGACGGGCGTTCGCACCACTTGTGGCTGACTGACGCGGGCCGCGCGATGTACGATCGGATCTGGCCCAACGCGCTTTCCACGTACGAAAAGATCTTTGCGGCGCTCTCTCCTGCCGAAACGGCAAAACTCAGGGCCCTGCTCGACAAACTGCTCCATGCGGCGCGCTCCATCGAAGGGGAAGTCTGATGAAACTTGCGAGCCTGCCGCAGCTGCGCGACGGGCGCCTGATCGTCGTTTCGGACGATCTGGCGTGGTATGCCGATGCCGATCACATCGTGCCGACCATGCAGGCGCTGCTGGATGATTGGGACCGGTATGCGCCATACCTTGAGGCGCTGCGGATCGAATTGCAGCACGGTGCCATCCCGCAGCGGCGCTTCCACGAGCGCGAGGCGGCAGCGCCCCTACCGCGCGCGTTCCAGTGGGCGGATGGCAGCGCCTACGTCAATCACGTCGAACTGGTGCGCAAGGCGCGGGGGGCCGAGCTGCCGGCCAGCTTCTGGACCGATCCGCTGATGTATCAGGGCGGCAGCGACGATTTGCGCGGCCCGCGCGATCCGCTGGTGCTGCAGGACGAGGCGTGGGGCGGTGATCTTGAGGCCGAAGTCGTGGTGGTGACGGGCGATGTGCCGCAGGGCGTTTCAGCGGAGGAGGCCATCGGTCACATCCGGCTGGTGGGCCTTGTGAACGATGTTTCGCTGCGCGGCCTCATCCCGGACGAGCTGGCCAAGGGGTTCGGCTTTGTCCAGTCCAAGCCGGCCAGCCATTTTTCGCCCGTGTTCGTGACGCCGGACAGCCTGGGCAGCGCATGGGCAGGCGGCAAGCTGCACCTGCCGCTCCATGTCGACCTCAACGGCCAGCCGTTCGGCCGGCTGGCGGCGGGCGAGGAGATGACCTTCGATTTCGGCATGCTGATCGCGCATCTGGCGAAGACGCGGAAGATCGGTGCGGGATCGATCATCGGTTCGGGCACGGTTTCCAACCGCGACCCCGATGGATCACCCGGAAGGCCTGTGGGCGAAGGCGGGCGCGGCTATGCCTGCATTGCCGAACAGCGCATGGTCGAAACGATCCGCCATGGCGCGCCCGCTACACCGTTCCTGCGCCGCGGCGATACGCTGCGGATCGAGGCGAAGGATGCCACAGGGCACACCGTGTTCGGCGCGATCGAGCAGCAGGTGGTGGCGGGGTAAGGAAGGGGAGGGCACGCCCTCCCCATCCGGACTATCTTCTGCTTGCCTCAGCCGACCTTGCGATTGAGGAAGTTATCGCTGATCGAGCAGGCCGCAGGGCCGAGGATCACGACGAACAGCGTCGGCAGGATGAACAGGATTAGCGGGATCGTCATGATCGCCGGCAGGCGCGCGGCCTTTTCTTCGGCGCGCATCATGCGCTCGTTGCGGAATTCGGCCGATAGCACGCGCAGCGCCGAGGCGAGCGGAGTACCGTAGCGTTCGGTCTGGATCATGGTGGTCACCACGCCCTTCACCGAATCGAGGTTCACGCGGTAGGCAAGGTTCTCGAACGCCATGCGCCGTTCGGTGAGGAACGAAAGCTCGATGGCGGTGAGCGCGAATTCATCGCCGAGTTCGGGATAGGCGCGGCCCAGTTCGCGTGCGACGCGGGCAAAGGCGCTGTCGACGGTGAGACCGGCCTCGGCGCAAATCACCAGGAGATCGAGCGCATCGGGAAGGCCCTTGCGGATTTCCTTGGTGCGCTTGTTGGACATGTTCTTGATCCACAGGTCCGGGCCCTTGTAGCCCAGGATCACCGCGCCCGCGAACAGGCCGAACTTCTTGTAAGCCGGCCACAGCGGGAAATAGTTTACCGCATAGATCAGCACGCCGAACAAAATACCAAGCACAATCGGACCGATCATGCGACCAAGCACGACGGCAACCGCCCATTCCTTCTTGCGGATGCCGGCCTGCGCCAGCTTCTGCGAGATTTCCTTGAGCTGGCTATCCTGCAGCACCTTGAGCGATGACAGGAATGTCTTGATGCTGTCGGTCGTATCGTTGCGGCGAACGATGCTCTGGCGCTTTTTGGCGTTGACCGTGACAATGCCGGCTTTCAGCTGGTCGCGCCGCTCGTTGAGCGCCTTGACGCGCTTGGCCATGGGATCGCGCACCGTGATCGCGGCATAGATCGCCAGCAGGACCGCGGCAGCCGCGATACCCATGAGGACCGAGCCGGCGAAGATGACGTCGACGCCGAGGAGCGTGGGGCCGTGTGGAGGGTTGACTGGCATGGGTGCTCTCAGATCTCGAAGCTGACCATCTGCGCCATGATCCAGGCGCCGATGCCAAGCCAGGTAAGGCCGCCAAGGCCGGCAATGATGAGCCGCTCATCAACAAAGAACTTGCCGAGGTAGGCGGGGTTGATCGAATAGATCAGCGCGAACACGATGAACGGCAGCGAGCCGACGATATAGGCCGAGGCCTTGGATTCCGAGCTCATCGCCGAAATCTTGAGCTTCATCTGCGCGCGCTTGCGCAGCACGTCGGCCAGGTTGGCCAGCGTTTCGGCAAGGTTGCCGCCGGTTTCGCGCTGGATCGCAAGCGTGATGCAGAAGAAGCTGAACTCGGCCATGTCGAGCCGGTTTGCGGTTTCCTGGAGCGCTTCTTCCATCGTGCGGCCGACCTTGATGCGATCGGTGACGAGCTTGAACTCCTCACCAACCGGGCCGGGCAATTCGCTGGCGACGACGGTAAGAGTTTCGGTGATCGGCAGGCCCGAACGCAGGCCGCGCACCAGCAGTTCAAGCGCATCGGGGAACTTGGAGACGAAGTTCTTCTTGCGCTTGTTGATGGCGCGCCCGACCATGAAATGCGGAACGCCCGCGCCAATCAGCACGCCCACGCCAAGCCCCAGCAACACAGAGCCGGACTTGACGAAGATGAACAGCGCGATGCCGACCGCGAGGCCGATCGAGGTGTAGAGATATTGCGTAAGGGTCCAGCCCTTGCCGGTCTTGTGCAGGCGCAGCGCCAGCGCCTCGATCTTCGAACCGGAGCCTGCCTTCTTGAACGTGGCTGGCTTGCGATTGGCAACCGCCTTGCGATACTGCGCCTCGACCTTGTCGATCTCGCTGTCCGAATGGCGGAAGCGCACGGACTGGAGCCGGCGCGAAGCCTCGCGGCTTGTCGAAGGACCGGTCAGCGCGGCGGCGGCCAGCAGCAGAACCAGCGCAGCCCCGACGCCAAGGATCACGAGTTGCATCATGTTCATTGCTCGGTCCTGCCAGTTCTTTCAGTGCTAGCGGAGCCGGAGCGCACGTCCCTCAGGGTTCGCGCGCTCCGGCTGCGGATTGTCACGCGGGGGTTCCGGCCTTGGCTTTGCCGGACGGAAGGATCTTCTTGAAATCGAACTTGCCAAGCAGCGAGGTCTTTGCGCCCGGAGCACCCGCAGGCTTGTCCGCGCCCTTGGCGGCCTTGCCCTTGGCCGTGGTTTCGACCGGTTCCCCGTCGCTGCCCGTGGCGATGATCGCCCCGCCCAGATCACGGATCGCCGCACCCGCCTTGCTGGCGCGGTTGGCGGAAACGAACGTCTGGCCGAGCTTGGCGGCATTGGCCGCAGCCTTCACGTCATAGGGCACGATGTAGTTGATCTTGCGCTCGATCGAGGCTTCGAAGTCCGAACGGCTGATCTCGCCGACACCGGAGTGGACCTTGTTGGCCACCACGATCGTCTCGGCATGCTTGGCGTTGGTTTTGAGCCACGAAAGCAGGCGGATCGCATCGCGTGCGCCGGCCAGAGTGAGCTCGGTGACCACGACCACCACGTTCACGTCCGCCAGCAGGTGCGGGAAGTTGATCAGCATGTTGCGCGGCAGATCGATCATCGTCATTTCGAATGCGTGGCGGAATTCTTCCTCCAGCTGCACGAAGGCGCTGCCATCGGTCATTAGCGGCGAACTGATCGGCGCTTCGGCCGAAAGGATCGCCAGATTGTCGTTGGCGCGGATCATGGCGCGTTCGATGAACAGGCCGTCGATGCGGCTCGGGTTGTCGATTGCGTCGGTCAGGCCGCGGCCGGGTTCGAGATCGAGCGTGAGCGCGCCGGTGCCGAAGTGCACATCGAGATCGAGCAGTGCGGTCGGCAGGCGGTTGTCGCTGCTGAACAGCCAGGCCAGCGAGGTCGCGATGGTCGAGGCGCCGCAGCCGCCGCGCGTACCGACCACGGCGGTCGAAACATGGCGCTTGGCGGTGCTGCCGTCAGCCGATTTGGGCGAAGCGAAGATCGCCTGTGCCTGAACCAGCGCATCGCGCACCTGGCCCGGTGTCAGCGGCTTCAGGAGATAGTCCTGAATGCCCGAAGCGAGGAGATCGCGGTAAAGGCGCACGTCGTTGACCTGGCCGACCGCGATCACCACGGTGCCCGGCTCGCAGACTTCGGCCAGCGCGTTGATGTCGCTCAGCGGGTCGCCGCTTTCGGACAAGTCGACCATCAGGATGGCCGGGCTTGCTGCAATCGAAAGCGACTGGATCGCGTTTCGCAGGCCGCCCTTGTTGCACTTTTCCGGCTGCCAGCCCATGTCGACCGTGACCGGACGCAGCACATCGAGCGCCGCATCGTCGCACATGAAGGCCGCGAACATATCGCGGTTGGTGTTTTTCCAGGTCGCGCTCATCGATCAGTTACCCCCGGACTTGCTGGAAACTGCCTTCAGGCCACCGGCGCCTGTCGGCGGTTGTTCGCGGTAGGACTTGATGGCCTTGGCATTGCTCTGGACGAGCGTGGTGCTGGCACCCTTGGTCCCGTGGACAAGGTCTTCCTTGTTGGCGACCATCGCCGCCATGTTGCCGTTCACCGCGCAGCCGTAGCCCGGCGATGTGGCATTGTTGGTGCGGTTGTCGATCTTGTTCGACCAGTCCGGGCAACCGGGCACGCTGGCTTCAGTGCGCGAGACGACGACGCGGGCCGTGCCGGGCGCGATCGAGCCTTCTGTCACCGGGGCAACGTCGGCCAGGAGAACGCCGAAGCGGCCAGCCACTTGTTCGACCGATGTGCGGGTCTGATCGGAATCGACCGGATCATCGAGCGAGATGCGATCGCCATAACCAAGATCGAGCGCATCGAGCCAGCCGGAGAGGCGGCGCTGTTCGGATACGGCGATGCCGCCACCGGGCAGGGTCGAGACATCGAACACGAAGCTGGTGCGCTGCACGACCGGCTGGCGCACGCTTTCAAGACTGCGGTTCATGTCGGTGCTGGGGCTGTTGCACGCGGCCAGCGGCAGGCTCAGCACGCCGGCAAGGAGAAGGACCCGGGCTGCGCCCTGAAGGTTGGGCAGACGAATGGACATGAGGTAGCCCTTTCTCACTGGAAGCTGAAGCCGGGCGCGGCATCCGCGCTGGCCTGACGATTGCGGCCCCGAAGACCGTTGGATTCACGTCCGGCCTTGGGATCGGCGGCCACGGGCGCCGCGAAGGCCTGGGCCTGCGGCATGGCATCGACCTGCGGCGCATCGGCAGCACCAACCTTGGGACCGTTCGACTGGACCGTGCCGGCCTTTTCGGTCGGCTTCGGGCGGTCGCCGCCGGTCACACCGTCGGCTTCGAGATGGCCGAGCACCTGCTGCAGCGCCGTGGCGGCCCGGAAGCCGTCGGTGGGCAGCTTGATCTCGCTCGAATCGACCGGGTTCACGAGGTAGGGCGTGACCACGATGACCAGCTCGGTCTCGCCCTTGCGGAACGAGGTGGAGCGGAACAGCGAGCCCAGGATCGGCACGTCGCCGGCGCCGGGCATCTTGGTGATCGTGTTCTGCGCGTTGTTGCGCAGCAGCCCCGCGATCATGAAGCTCTGGCCCGAGCCGAGCTCGACCGTCGTTTCAGCGCTGCGCACGGTGAGTGCGGAAACGGTGAAGTTGTTGCTGATGATCGCGCCGTCGGATGACAGTTCCGACACTTCCGGCTTCACACGCAGCGAGATGCGCCCGTTGGCGAGCACGGTGGGCGTGTAGGCCAGGCTGATGCCGTACTTCTTGAACTCGATCGCGGTGTTGCCGAGCCCGGTCGAGACCGGGATCGGATATTCGCCGCCGGCGAGGAAGTTGGCCGTTTCGCCCGAAAGCGCGGTGAGGTTCGGCTCGGCCAGCGATGTGACGAGGCCGATGGTCTCACCCAGATCGAGCGCGCCGAGGATGTTGAGCCCGAACAGCTTGCCCATGCCCGCAATGGTCTGGACGCCCTGCAGCTGGGTGACGTTCGTGCCGGGTGCCGAAATGATGCCGAGCGGATTGGTCGGCGATTTCGCGGCGCCGGTTGGATCGATCGTGAAACCAGTCACGTTCGTGCCGATGCCGAGCGGCAGGTTGGGATCCGTGGTGACGTAAGTGCCGGGCGCGCGGCCCTGGCCGACGCCGAACTTGAACCCGCCCGAACCATCGATGGTCGTGAGGTTGGAGCCGATCTGGCGCACTAGCGAGCGGTTCACTTCGGCGAACTTCACGTGGAGGTTCACCTGCAGCGGCGTCGCCATCTTCAGGCGGCTGATCACGTTGGTCTTCTCGTCGACGAAGGCCTTGACGAGGCGCTCGGCCTCGGCGGCATCCTCGGGCGCGGCAATCGTGCCGGTGAGGAGGACGGTGTTGTTCATCGTCGAGGTGACGATCTTGGCCTCGGGCATCGCCAGCTTGAGCATCTGGTCGATGCTGTCGATATTGGTGCCCACGCGGACATTGGCCGACCACACCACATCGCCGTTCGCGTTGCTGGCATAGACGGTGGTTTCACCGCCGGCCTTGCCGAACACATAGAGCTGGTTGGTCGACTTGACCTGAACATCGGCGACCGCGTCGTTGGCAACGAACACGTCAGTCATCTTGCCGGGCAGCGTGACGAGCTGGCCCCGACCGATCGAAATCGCGATGCTGCGGGCCGGGCTGGTCACCGACTGGGCCGCGGCCGGCGCAGGGGCCGAAGCGAACGCCAGCGGAACAGCCAGAGCAGCGAGCGGGAGCAGCGTTGATGCGATACGGGCCTTCATGGTCTTGCCTTTCGCGGGCGCAGTTTGGGCCTTGAGGGGAGTGATCGTGTTCATCTCAGTGGCTCCCCACGTTGACTTCCTGGGTGTCCTTGCCGCGGGTGACGCGGACCACGGGGCCAGGGGCAAACAGCGCGCGGCCGGCCGGGGTCATCGTCGGCCCACCCGGCATCGCCCTGGGAACGATGGAGGTGATCGCCTTTGCCATCGCGTTGGCGATAGCGTTCGGATCGGTCGGGCCGGAGTTCTTGGGCTGGAAGCGCGAGACATCACCGCCGGTCACGAAGCTGTTGCCACCGGATTCGATGGGCTTGCCCATGGCCTGCTTGAGCAGCTTTTCCTCATCGGCCTTGCTGGCGCCGGTGGGGATCTTGATCTGACCCATGGCAATGGCTTGCTCGAGCTCGCTCGAATTGTCGGCCAGCGAGCGCAGCGATACGCTGAGCGTACCCATGGTCTGCGCCACCGCGATCTTTTCCGCGATCTTGGGAGTCGCCTCGACAGTGATCGTGCTGAAGGTCTTCACGCGGGTCTTGCCCTCGATCTGCTCCTGCTCGGTCGACTGGTCGGTGGCGAGCACGCGCAAGTTCTTGAGGATGGTTTCGGCGGTCTTGAACGGCAGCACGGCGCCCTTGATCGACTGTGTGAGGACGAGGTCGATATGGTCACCCGGGAAGACGAAGCCGGCCACGGCGGTACGCGCGCTCACCGGAATGGTGATGGCACGCATGCCCGGCCCGAGCGCAGCGGCGAGGAAGCCGCGATCACCCGGAGCGACGAGGCTGCCCTGCGTCACCGGTTCGCCCGCCGTGATCGGATGGCGAACCACGGTGCCGAGAAGCTTCGACATGTCGGTCTTGTCTTCGGTGAAGTACACGTCCTGGACGAGATCCTTCGGCCAGGGCTGATAGCCCATGGCGTCGGCCGTGATGATTGTGCCGGCAGGAAGCGCGCGATTGGCAACAAGCACCTTGGCGCCCATTTGCACTTTCGCAGCGGCCACGGCCTGCGGCGATGCGGCGCCTGCAAACATGCTCCTGGCAGCAAAGGCCGTGCCGATCGCAACGATCAGCGCCCCTACCAGCAGCAACAGCTTCTTCCTGTCCATGGCTTCAATCCTGCCGTTTGATCCGCCCGCATCCTTCGGGCAAAATGGTTAAGATAGACCTAGCCCGCCGAAACGGCGTGGAGCGCGGTCCAATCGGTGGTGGTGATGATCCAGAGTCCGGCAGTCGCGATGGCTATGCCGTAGGGGATCTTGAGCTTTTCCTTCTGGCGCCGGGCCACGTGCCACATGCCCATCGTGATGGTGAGCACGCCGCCAGCCAGCGCCATGATGATCAGCAACTTGAGGAACAGCAGCGCGGGCATCCACAGCGCCAGCGCGGTGAGCAGCTTGACATCGCCGCCGCCCATCGCCCGAAGCGCGAACAGACCGGCCAGCACGAAGAAGGTAACCACGGCCAGACCAAGCTGCAGCGCGACGCCTGGCCACATGGCAAGCCCGGTCGCCCACCAGAACACGGGCGCCCCCGCGGCAATGGCGACGTTCAGCCAGTTATCGATCTGGCGGCGGCGGATATCGGTGAAGGCCGCAACCGCGAGTGCGATTGCCAAGGCTCCGACCAGTCCGTAAACGATGTGAGTTCCCTGCATGAGGGGTCTCATACGGGACAATCACTTACCAAACGGTAACCAAACAGGCGCCGCATATCCGGGCGCTTGCGGATGCCGACAGGCTTTGCTCCGGGGAGTTGCAGGCGTGAGTGCTGTGTTTGACAGGAGGGCGATTCCCGCCGGCGCGCGTGAGTGGCGCTGGGCTTTGCCCGATGGCCACGAGATCCGCCGCATCGCGCTCGCCCCTCCCGCCGGCATCCCGGTTCGCGGATCGCTCCTGTTCCTGCCCGGGCGGGCAGATTTCTATGAGAAGTATCTGGAAACGCTGGTAGAATGGGCTGATGCTGGATGGCATGTGGGCGCGGCTGACTGGCGCGGGCAGGGCGGTTCGGGGCGCATGACGGCAAACCCGATGGTGGGCGATATCGCCGATTTTGGGGTGTGGATTGCCGATCTTGGCGCGCTGTGGCGCGATTGGGTTCGCAGCACCCCGGGGCCGCATGTTCTGGTGGGCCATTCGATGGGCGGGCACCTTGTGCTGCGCGGGGTGGCGGAAGGTGCGGCAACGCCCGATGCTCTGGTTTTGAGCGCGCCAATGCTCGGATTCATTACCGCGATTCCCCAGTTCATCCAGAATCTCTACGGGCGAATCATGTGCCGGATCGGCGATCCCGCGCGCATGGCCTGGCCGGTGAGCGAGAAACCGGGCTCACCACTCGATCAGCGCATGACCCTGCTGACCCATGATGCGCAGCGATATGCCGACGAGGGCTGGTGGCGCAGCGCGCGGCCCGAACTGGAGATCGGCCCCGCCAGCTGGCGCTGGGTTGAACGCGCGGCCGCCTCATTCGAGACTTTGCGTGCGCCGGGTGTGCTCGAGGCGATCAAGGTGCCTGTTCTGGTGCTGGCGGCGATGCACGATGCGCTGGTTTCGTGGCCCGCGATCGAGGCTGCCGCCGCGCGTTTGCCGCATGGCGAGCTGGTGGCCTGGGGCCGCGACGCGCGGCACGAACTGCTGCGCGAGGCGGATGCGGTGCGCGATGATGTCATGGCTGCGGTCACCCAGTTTCTTGACCGGGCGGTGCCGGCACGGCAGGGCTGATCCCGCATGACTGACGAGCTTTTCGACATTGCCGTGATCGGGGCAGGCATGGCCGGCTCCAGCCTTGCCGCAGAATGTGCGCCCCATGCCCGCGTGCTGCTGATCGAGGCCGAGGATACGCCGGGCTATCACACCACGGGCCGCTCCGCCGCGTTCTGGCACGAAACGATCGGCGGGCCGCAGATCTATCCGCTGACGGCGGCTTCCGGGCGCTGGCTGGCGGACAACGGGTTCCTCAGCCCGCGCGGCGGCCTCCATATCGGGCGGGAGGACCACCGCGATCATGCGGAGGCCTTCGTCGCGGAATTTGCCACTGCGGGCGCGCGGATCGAGTTGATCGGGCGGCAGCAGCTTGACCAGATCGTGCCGGGGCTGCGGCCGGATTGGATCATCGGCGCGTGGGAGCCAGAGTGCGCCGATATTGATGTCGCCGCGATGCACCAGCACTACCTTGGCGCGGCGCGCAAGGCGGGCAGCGTGGTGCGCGTGCGCGCGCGGCTTGACGGTGTGGAGCGTTCGGGCGCGGACTGGACGCTGAACTGGAACGGCGCCGCCGGGCCGGGGAGCGCCCGCGCCGCGCTGCTGGTCGATGCGGCGGGCGCGTGGGCCGATGGTGTGGCCGCGCTGGCCGGCGCGGCGCCCATCGGGATCGAGCCGCTGCGCCGCTCCATGGTGCAATTGCGGGTCGATCCGGCTCCGCCCGAGACCCTGCCGCTGACGCTGAGCTTTGACGAGGATTTCTATTTCCGTCCCCAGGGCGGGAGGCTGTGGCTTTCCCCGCACGACGAAACGCCAGACATCGCGCGCGATGCCGCGCCGGAGGAACTGGACATCGCCATGGCGATCGACCGGATGGAGCAGGCGGTGGAATGGAAGGTGCTGGCGCTGGAGCGGCGCTGGGCCGGCCTCAGAAGCTTCGCGCCTGATCGGCTGCCGGTCTATGGCTTCGATCCGGTGGTGCCGGGCTTCTTCTGGTTTGCCGGACAAGGCGGCTTTGGCATCCAGACGGCGCCTGCCGCCGCCCGGCTCGCCGCGCAATTGCTGCTCGGCCTGCCGCGCGATGCGATGACTGCCGACATCGGCGCGGCCTGCTATGCGCCCGGCCGGTTTGCTGCGTAGCGGAGCATTTTGAGACTCCCACCGCTGCAGGCCCGTGCTAGACGAGCTGTGGACCGGTAAACTTACCTAGGGAGTTGAGAAAATGGCCCACCGTTTCGAAATCCGGAAAAACAAGGCTGGCGAGTTTGTCGCCTACTTCTGCCACAATTCCGAATCCATCTTCTGGACCGAAGGCTACAAGTCGAAGGCCAGCGCGAAGAACGCCATCGAATCGGTGCTCAAGAACGGCCCTGGTGCCGAAGTGGTCGATACGACAACCGAGGGTTGAACCACAGGCCCCTTCCCCGTGAGGGGGAGGGGCATCTCCTCATCAGGCGGCAATCGCCGCGTCGCTGGCAAGCTTGTCCACTCGTTCGTTTTCCGGGTGGCCGTCATGGCCCTTTACCCAGACCCATTCGATCTTGTGCGGCCGCGCGGCGGCGATCAGCGCGCGCCACAGGTCCTCATTCTTGACCGGCTTGTTGTCTGCCGTTTTCCAGCCCTTCTTCTGCCAGCCGAAGATCCATTTGGTGATCCCGTCGAGCACGTAGCGGCTGTCGGTGTGGAGCGTGACAGCGCAAGGCTGCTTGAGCGCTTCCAGCGCGCGGATCGCGGCCATCATTTCCATGCGGTTGTTCGTGGTCTCGCGCTCGCTGCCGGAAAGCTCCTTCTCGGTCTCGCCCATGCGCAGAAGCGCCCCCCAGCCGCCCTTGCCGGGATTGCCCTTGCAGGCCCCGTCGGTGAAAATGGCGACATGCTTCATGCAAAGATCCCCGGATTGGCCTTGTAAAACCCCAGCCGCTGCGCCGGACCCATCGGGTCCTTGGGGGTGACGAGCGCGTCTGCCGGCGTGTTGAGCCAGTCCCATGCGCGGCTCATCGCAAAGCGCATCGCCGCGCCTTGCCCCAGCAGCGGCAGTGCGGCGCGTTCCTCCGCATCAAGTGGCCGCACGCTTTCGTAGCCTTCGATCAGCGCCTGCGAAACATCGGCCCGGAACGCGCCGGTGCGATCATCGAAGCACCATGCGACATGGGTGACGGCCAGATCGTAAGCCAGGATATCGTTGCAGGCGAAGTAGAAGTCGATGAGGCCTGTGACCACATCGCCCAGCATCAGCACGTTGTCCGGAAACAGATCGGCATGGATGACGCCGGAGGGCAGGGCTTGCGGCCAGGTTTCGGCAAGGCGCGGCAGTTCGCTTGCCACGATATGGGCCAGCGCCGGGTCGATCCGCGCAAGGCCCTCCGCCCCGCAGGCCGCAGCGAGGCGCTGCCATTCTGCCACGCCCATGCCATTGGCGCGCGTGCCGGGGAAATCGGCAGCGGCGAGATGCAGCCGGGCAAGCTCTGCGCCCACCGCCCGGGCCTGCCCCGCCGTCGGCGCGCTGACAGAAACGCCGGGCAGGTATTCGATGAGGGCGAGCGCTTTCTCGCCCTGCGCTCCGGGCCGGGTAACGTAGAGATTGCCATCGCGGTCGTGGATCGTGCGCGGCACCGGGCAGCCCTTTGCCGCAAGGTGATCGAGCAACGAGAGGAAGTAGGGCAGATCCGCAAGTTCGATGCGGAACTCGTACATCGTGAGGATAAACCGCGCGCCGATTCCGGTCGCGCCCGTCGTCTCCAGTAGCCAGTTGCTGTTGGACACGCCCTCGGCAATGCCCTTGGCCGAAACCAGCGTGCCGACATCGAACCGCGCGATCAGCGCGGCCATGTCTTCCGCGCCGAGGTGGGTGTAAACCGCCATGAAGGGCCGCCTCAGTCCACGAGCTGGCGAGGCAGCTTGAACACCATGCTCTCGACCGTGGTGGTCACGGTCTCCTCTTCCACGGTGCGCCACTGGCGCAGGCGGTCCACCACTTCGCGCACAAGGACTTCGGGGGCGGAGGCTCCGGCGGTGAGGCCGAGCGTCTCCACCCCTTCGAGCCACGCCGGATCGATCTCGCTTCCGCGCTGGATCAGGCGGGCGCTGGTGCCGTCGCGCTCGGCCACCTCAACCAGACGCAGCGAATTGGAACTGTTTGGCGCACCGATCACGAGCAGCAGATCGCAGCGCGTGGCAATCGATTTGACTGCAGCCTGCCGGTTGGAGGTGGCGTAGCAGATATCCTCGGCGCGGGGGCCGCTGATATCGGCAAAACGCGCCCGCAGCGCGGCCACAATCTCGCGCGTGTCGTCCACCGAAAGCGTCGTCTGCGTGAGGAAGGCGAGCGGCGTGCCGGCAGGGAAATCGAGTGCGGCAACATCGTCCAGCGTCTCGACCAGCGTGATCGAGCCTTCGGGCACCTGGCCCATCGTGCCGATCACTTCGGGATGGCCCTTGTGGCCCACAAACAGAATATGGCGGCCCGCTTCGGCGTGGCGCTCGGCCTGGCGGTGGACCTTGCTGACCAGCGGGCAGGTGGCATCGAGCCAGTCGAGCCCGCGCGTCGTGGCTTCGGCCGGCACCACTTTGGGCACGCCGTGCGCGGAAAATACGACAGGCGCGCCATCGGGAACTTCGTCAAGTTCCTCGACGAAAACTGCGCCCTTGGCTTTCAGCCCATCGACGACGAAGCGGTTGTGCACGATTTCGTGCCGCACGAAGACCGGCTGGCCAAAGCGGTCCAGCGCGCGCTCCACAATCTCGATCGCGCGGTCCACCCCGGCGCAGAAGCCGCGCGGCGCTGCGATCAGAAGCTTGAGCGGGGCAAGGCCGGTCTGGTCGGCGGCGGGGGAGGGCGAGGCGGGAGCTGTCGTGGTCATCGCGTACGACCTTAGCAGCGGGGCGCGCGTGCGCAAACCCGGCGTGTGCAGACAGGCGGCATTGTACGGCGTTTGGGTGTGCGGCATTGCGCCGGGGGGGCGCCGTGGCTAGAGGATGCGGGACTGTGTTGCCCGAGGATGCCTGAATGACCCCGTCTGCCCCCAAGTCTGCTTCGTTCCGGCTCGCTGCCCCGCTCGCCGCTCTGGCGCTTGTCGGCGCACTCGGGGCCTGCAAGGGCGGCGGCGGCGAACTGGTGGTGGACGACAGCGTGGGCGTGACCGCGCTGCGCAGCCCGTGCCCGCTGGTCGAGATTCCCGAGATGACCGGCGATGTGACGCAGATGGCCGCGCCCGGCCGCACCGACGCCGGCGCGATCGATGTGACCGCCTCGATCACCAACTTGCGCGGCACATGCAACGATGCCGAGGGGCAGGCACAGCTGCACACCGAAGCGACCTTCGATGTCTTTGCCCGCCGCAGCGACACGCGCGGCGCGCGGCGGGTCGTTCTCCCCTATTTCTCTGCGGTGCTGCGCGGCGGCAACGTGGTGATCGCCAAGCGGCTGGGTTCCGTCACGCTCGATTTTGCCGATGGACAGGAGCGCGCGCAGGCGCAGGGCCGCGCCGCATCGACCGTCGACCGCGCCGAAGCGACGCTGCCGGCCAACGTGCGCAAGATCCTCACCAAGAAGCGCAAGGCGGGCGAGGCCGATGCCGCGACCGATCCGCTCGCCCTGCCCGAAGTGCGCACCGCGCTGGCCAAGGCAAGCTTTGAGCTGGTGGTGGGCTTCCAGCTGACCGACGCGCAGCTGGCGTACAACGCGACGCGATAAGCGGCACGCCGCCAGGCATTCCCTCTTGCGCGCGCTTGGGCTAACGGCGCGGGCATGACTGAAACCGTTTCCGCTGCCGCCCTTCCTGTTTTCGCCGATTTTGCCGGGGTGATCGACCGCGCGCTCGATGCGCTGGTCGCTGCCGGGCACCTGCCCACCGGCCTGCCGCGCGGCGGCGTGACCTGCGAGCCCCCGCGTGAGGCGAGCCACGGCGATATCTCGACCAACGCGGCGATGGTGCTGGCCAAGCCTGCCGGTACCAACCCGCGTGCGCTGGCCGCGCTGCTGGTCGAAGAACTGTCGCGCGAACCGCGGGTTGCATCCGCCGAGATCGCCGGGCCGGGCTTCATCAATCTGCGGCTGGCCAATGGCGCGTGGTTGGCAGAACTTGCCCTGATCGCGGCCAAGGCGGCGGACTATGGCCGCTCTACCGTGGGCGGCGGCACCATGGTCAACGTGGAATACGTTTCCGCCAACCCGACCGGGCCGATGCACATGGGCCATTGCCGCGGCGCGGTGGTGGGCGATGCGCTGGCCAGTCTGCTCGAATTTGCCGGGCACCGGGTAACACGCGAATACTACGTCAACGATGCTGGCGCGCAGGTCGATGTGCTCGCTCGCTCGGTGCACTTGCGCTACCGTGAGGCACTGGGCGAAGATGTCGGCGCGGTGCCCGAGGGCCTCTATCCGGGCGACTACCTCGTGCCCGCGGGCCAGGCGCTTGCCGCTGAATTTGGCGATGCTTATGCCAAGGCGCCCGAAGCCGATTGGCTCGTGCTGTTCCGCGGCCGGGCGGTGGCGGCGATGATGGAGATGATCCGCAGCGATCTCGCCACGCTGGGTATTCACCACGATCTGTTTTCGTCCGAAGCCGAACTCCAGGCCTCCGGCAAGGTCGATGCCGCCGAAAAGTGGCTGCGCGATCATGATCTGGTCTATGACGGCGAGCTTGAGGCGCCCAAGGGCAAACTGCCCGACGACTGGGAGCCGGTGGCCCTGCCGCTGTTCCGCTCGACGAAGTTCGGGGATGATCAGGACCGGCCGATAAAGAAATCGAACGGCGCGTGGACTTATTTCGGCGCCGATCTCGCCTATCACTTCCAGAAGGCCCAGACCGCCGACGCGCTTGTCGATATCTGGGGCGCGGACCATGCCGGCACGGTCAAGCGGATCAAGGCCGCGGTCGCTGCGCTGACCAGCGCGGACGGGGGAAGCGCCAAGCCGTTCGAGATCAAGCTCGTCCAGATGGTCCAGCTGATGAAGGGCGGCCAGCCGTTCAAGATGTCGAAGCGCGCGGGCAATTTCGTCACGCTCGCCGATGTGGTCGATATGGTGGGCAAGGATGTGGTGCGCTTCACCATGCTGGCCCGCAAGCCCGATGCGATGATGGACTTCGATTTCGACAAGGTGGTCGAAGCCTCGAAGGACAATCCGGTGTTTTATGTGCAATATGCCCATGCGCGGATCTGCTCGACCTTGCGCAAGGCGGCGGCGGAAGGCTTCGGCCCTTCGGGCGAACACGTCGCGCTGCTGGGCGAGGAGGAGCTGGCGCTGGTCAAGCTTGCGGCGCAGTTCCCGCGCGTGATCGAAAGTGCGGCGGCCGCGCGTGAGCCGCACCGGGTGGCGTTTTTCCTTTATGATCTTGCCGCTGGCCTCCACGCATACTGGAATGTCGGCAATGACCGGCCGGACAAGCGCTTCATTGTGGGACAGAATGCACCACTTACTTCGGCACGACTTTTCCTTGCCTCACAAATAGGGCAAGTGGTTAAGAACGGACTGGCCTTGTTGGGTGTGGAGGCCGCCGAGGAGCTTTGACACGATGGTTATCAGCGGTGCGGATGGGAACGGCGACGAGCACAACGGCGGCCTGCCGGTCAACCCTGAGAACTGGGGTGAAGCCGCGCAGAATGCCGCCGATGAAGGGCTGGACGCAGCGCGTGCGCGTTTTGAAAACCTTCGCGGGCAGGCCGAGGCCGGTGCGGGCGCTGCTATAGCCGGGGCGCATGAAGCTGCAGGAAGCGCGCTCGAGGGCGCGTCAGACCGCCTCGCGCTGGGCGATGAAGAGCGGCTGCCCTGGCTGGAAAGCGCAGACGACGTCGATTTCGACGAACCTGCCGAAGGCAACAGCCGCATGATCGGCTTCGGCGTGCTGGCAGTGCTGCTGCTGGCGGCGCTGGTTGGCGGGATTTACTGGCTCTCGCACCGGGGCGCAGCACCTGCAGCAGCAGACGGCAGCCTGATTGCGGCGAGCACCGAACCCTACAAGGTCGCGCCCAAGGATCCGGGCGGCAAGACGTTCGAGGGCACCGGGGACGCCAGCTTCAAGGTGAGCGAAGGCGAAAAGCCGGTCGCCAATCTGGCTGGCAGCGGGGCGGCCGCGCCAGCTGCGCCGTCTGCGCCGTCTGCGCCCAAGCCTTCCGCTTCGGCCGCTACCCCGGCTCCGGCCCCTGTCGCGCCCGGCTCGGGCGTGGGCGTCCAGGTCGGTGCGTTCTCGACCAGCGCGTCTGCCGAATCCGCGTGGGCCAAGCTCACGGCCGCGCACGCGCCGCTGGCGGGCCTTTCGCACCGCGTGGTCGAAGGCAAGGCAGACATGGCCACCGTGTTCCGCCTTCAGGCCGTGGCCGGCGATCTCGGTGCAGCCAACGCGCTCTGCGCCAAGCTGCAGGCCGGCGGGCTGAAGTGCCAGGTGAAGCGCTGACCGCTCTGGCGGCGCTTTTTCCCCACGATCCACAGCCGCCAGCCTTGCCAGTCCGCCGCATTTGGGCGAACCCGCTTGCATGGTTCCGGCGATATTCGGGCTTTCGGGCCTCACTCTCAGCGATGAAGAGCGCGCGTTCTTTCGCGATGCCGATCCGGCGGGCTACATCCTGTTCGGCCGCAACGTGGAAAGCCGCGCCCAGCTGCGCGCATTGACCGATGAGCTGCGTGCACTGCACGGGCGGGAGCGCACCTTCATCTGCATCGATCAGGAAGGCGGGCGCGTCGCTCGGATGAAGCCGCCGATCTGGGCCGCCTATCCGCCGGGCGCCGCGTTCGACCGGCTTTATGAAACCGCCCCGATCAGCGCGATCGAAGCCGCTCGTGCCCATGCCGAGGCGCTGGGGCTCGATCTTGCCGAAGCGGGCATCAGCGTCGATTGCCTCCCGCTGCTCGATGTGCGGCAGGAAGGCGCGCACGATGTGATCGGCGACCGCGCGCTGGGCCAGGAGCCGCTGCGCGTGGCCGCGCTGGGCCGGGCCATGCTGGAAGGGCTGGCGCGCGCGGGCGTTGCAGGCGTGATCAAGCATATCCCGGGCCACGGCCGCGCGGGGGCGGACAGCCACAAGGAACTCCCCACCGTCACCGCAAGCGCGGCGGAGCTTGAAACCGATCTCGCGCCGTTCCGCAGCCTCAGTGATAGCCTGATCGGCATGACTGCGCATGTCCGCTACACCGCGTGGGACGATGCGAACCCGGCGACGCTGTCGTCCACTGTGATCGGCGATGTGATCCGCGGCAGGATCGGCTTCGACGGTCTGCTGCTGACCGACGATCTCGACATGCAGGCGCTAGGCGGCGCAGTGCCGGCCCGCGCGGCGCGCGCGCAGGCGGCGGGGTGCGATCTTGCGCTCAATTGCTGGGCGAAGATGGACGATATGGTGGGGATCACGCAGGCGCTTGCCCCGATGTCTGCCGAAACCGCGGCGCGGCTGGAGCGGGCTCTGGCGGGCACGAGCGATTTCACCGCGCCGGTCGATCTGGCGCGGCAGGCGGAGCGGACTGCAACCCGCGACCGGCTGCTGGAACTGGCGGCGTGACGGGCCAGGACGCCGCTCCGCTGCAGCTTGTGCTGAGCGACGATGCGGCGTGGGATGAAGCGGCGCTCGATGTGCCGCCCGAAGCGCGGGCTGATGAACTCGATACTCTGACACTTGCCATCGACGGCTGGGAAGGGCCGCTGCACCTGCTGCTCGATCTGGCACGGCGGCAGAAGGTGGACTTGCGCAAGATTTCCATCCTTGCGCTGGTGGACCAGTATCTGGCGTTCGTGGAACGCGCGGGCGCGCAGCGGCTGGAACTGGCGGCGGACTATCTCGTGATGGCCGCGTGGCTGGCCTGGCTCAAATCGCTGCTGCTGCTGCCGCGCGATCCCGAAGTGCAGCCGAGCCCGGAAGAGCTGGCGATGCGCCTGCAGCTGCGGCTGCAGCGCCTTGGCGCGATGCGTGAGGCGGGCGCCCGGCTGATGGCGCGTGACAGGCTGGGCCGCGACGTGTTTGTGCGCGGTGCGCCTGAGGGGCTGAGGACCGACCGGCAGGTGCGCTGGACCTGCGATCTCTTCGCGCTGATGCAGGCCTATGGTGCGATCCGCCACCGCAGCCAGCCTGTGGTCCACATGGTCCGTGCGCGGCCGGTGATGACGCTGGAATCCGCGATTGTGCGGGTCGAGGCGCTGATTGGCGCGGCGATCGACTGGACCGAGCTCAAGCTGTTCCTCCCCCCGCTGGAGGCCGGCGCCGATCCGCGCCTTGCCCGTTCGGCGCTGGCATCGAGCTTTGTCGCCGCGCTGGAACTCGCCAAGCAGGGCAAAGTGGAGATCGCGCAGGAGGCTACGTTTGCGCCGCTGATGCTCAGGCGAGCGAGCGCATGAACGAGATCGAGCGCGCGGTCGAGGCGGCCCTGTTTGCGGCCGAGGCGCCGATGAGCGCGGACGAGCTTTCGCGCCATCTCGGCGGGGCGGAAGTGGAAGCCGCACTCGAAGCCGTTGCCGCGCACTATGCTGGGCGCGGGATCGAACTCGTCAAGCGCGGGGACCGCTGGCATTTCCAGACCGCGCCCGATCTGGCGCACCTCTTGCGGCGCGAGCGCGAGGACGTGCGCCGTCTGTCACGCGCGGCGACCGAGGCGCTGGCGATCATCGCCTATCAGGAACCCGTCAGCCGCGCTGAGATCGAGGCCATCCGCGGCGTGCAGACCGCCAAGGGCACGCTCGATGTGCTGATGGAAGCGGGCTGGGTGCGCGTGGCGGGGCGGCGCGAAGGGCCGGGGCGGCCCACGATCTATGCGACGACGCCGGCGTTTCTGGCGCAATTCGGCCTCGAATCGCGGCGCGATCTGCCGGGGATCGAGGAACTGCGCGCTGCCGGGCTGCTCGATCCGGTGGAGGCGGTGTTTGCCTTGGAGGCGGAAGAAGAGCCGGATACGGAACGGGATGGGCCGAACGAGGCTTGACGAATCTTGCGCAAGCTTGCTGGCGGTTTGGCGCAAGATGTCCTATCTAGAGGGGCATAAAGGAGAATTCCCATGGGCGCGTTGTCCCTTCCGCATCTGATCATTCTGGCGCTGGTCGTCCTCATCCTCTTCGGTCGTGGCCGCATTTCCGAGATGATGGGCGATTTTGGCAAGGGTATCAAAAGCTTCAAGCAGGGCATGAACGAAGGCACGGAGACGCCGCTCGTCCAGCCGCCCGCGCAGATCCAGCAGCAGCCGGTGGCGCCCGCCGCCCCCGCTGCCGTCCAGCCTGAGCAGACCGGCCCCGGCAGCAACGCCTGATCCAGCCAGCGTTTCAGGGTAACAACGATGTTCGGCATTGCGCCAGACGAGCTCCTTCTCGTCGTGATCGTGGCGATCATTGTCATCGGTCCCAAGGACCTGCCGCTCGCGCTGCGCACGGCGGGGCGCTGGATCGGCAAGATTCGCCGCGTTTCCGGCCACTTTCGTACCGGCATCGAAACCATGATCCGCGAGGCGGAAATGGAGGAGATGGAGCGCAAGTGGAAGGAACAGAACGCGGCCATCATGGCCGCTCATCCCCAGCCGGACATTGGGGCTGATCCCGCCACCGGACAGACGGCCGAAGCTGCAACCGATCAGAACGATCCCCCTCCGCAGGCGCCCGCGCTCATGCAGCCGCTGCCAGCGCCTGAGGCTGTGGCGGTCGATCCCGAAATTGCTGCCGTCGCACCGACCGAGCCTGTCGGCGAAATGCTCCCGATTGCCGAGCGTCCGTCGCGTGCGCGCGGTCCTGCCGGGGGCGCGGCATGATGGTCCGGGATATTGACGAAACACAGGCCCCGCTGCTCGATCACTTGCTGGAACTGCGCACGCGCCTGCTGCGCTGCGTCTATGCCATCGCCATCGCCTTCGTGGCGTGCTTCTATTTTGCCAACCAGATCCTGGCGATTCTGGTCCAGCCGCTGGTCCAGGCCTTTCCGGCGGGACAGGGCAAGCTGATCTACACCAAGCTCTATTCAGCGTTCTTCGTGGACCTCAAGGTCTCGCTCTTCGCAGCCTTCCTCATCAGTTTTCCGGTGATCGCGAACCAGCTCTGGTCGTTCATCGCGCCGGGGCTCTATGCCAAGGAAAAGAAGGCGTTCCTGCCGTTCCTGATCGCCACGCCGATCTTGTTTTCGATGGGGGCGAGCCTCGCCTACTTCATCGTGATGCCGACCGCGTTCCGCTGGTTCATCGGCTTTCAGGGCAATCGCGGCGGCTTGCAGCTTGAGGCGCTGCCCGGGATCGAGGAATATCTCAATCTTGTCATGCAGTTCATCTTCGCGTTCGGCATCAGCTTCCTGCTGCCTGTGCTGCTGATGCTGCTGAACCGCGCCGGGATCGTCAGCCGCGAGCAGCTGGTGGCGGCGCGGCGCTACGTGATCGTGGGCATCACCGCGCTTGCCGCCGTGATCACTCCGCCGGACGTGCTGAGCCAGCTGATGCTGGCAATCCCGCTCATGATCCTCTTCGAAGGCACGCTCGTGGTCATGCGTTTTGTCGAGAAGAAGGACGCCGAGGAAAAGGCCAAGGCCGAAGCCGCCGGAGCCTGAAAAGGCTGGGGCGCCGGGATCACCCGCTTGCGGCCACTCCAAACCCATGCCGCGGGAAGTGCACGTTGACCGCGCCCGTCAAAGCATGTTCGCGGCGGATCACGATCGTTTGGGTGTCGCAGCGCAGAAGGGTGCCACGGCTTGGCATCACGCCGTAGTCGACCGGGGCGACATCGACGGTCGTGCCGGGCAGGATGCCGGGTATGTCGCTCATCTGTTCAATGGTCAGCGGATTGGCCTCGCTTGCGATGGTGAGGGCGTCCGCGGCGGTGATGGCCTCACCCGGGTGCTGCCCGAACGCGCGCATGCGGTCCATCCAGGCACGCACCTGCAAAGTCCGGGTCAGCCAGTCAGCCATGCCGCCACCGGCGTGGATAAACCATAGCATGTGATAGACTGCAAAATCGGCGATGCTCCAGTCTGCACCGAACAGATAGGGGCGGCCATCGCCGAGCTGCGTGTCCATCTCGGCAAGGAAGCGGGCGTAGCGGGCCTGCGCTTCATCGACCGGGGGGCGGCGCACTTGCGCGCCAGCTGCGAAATTGGCGCGGTCCTCGGCGAAGGCCTGCGCGGCTGCGGGATCGGCGAAGAAGCTCCCCATGTTCTCCGGCAGGAAGCGCAGGGTGACGGCAGCCCAGAACAGTTCAGTATCGACCCAACGCGCCAGCGTCTGTGCAGCGAGCAGGTTGCTTGCCGGAAAGAGGGTGGGGCCGGAGCCCCCAAGACCAGCCGCGCCATCAAGGTAGGCGGCAAGCAGCGCGGTATCGCAGTAAACGTCAGCACCGACCTGCAGCACGGGAATGCGCCGATAGCCGCCCGTGAGCGCGGTGGTTGCCGGGCGGGGCATGACCATCGAGACCTGCAGCGAGCGCCACGCAAGCCCCTTGGCGCCAAGGATGGCCCGCACCTTCTCCGAAAAGGGCGATTCCGGGTAATGATGCAGGATCAGTTCGGTCATCGCCTTGGTCCCTACTTCTTCACTGGCACCGCGGCGCCTGCACCGCCTTCGGGCTTCTCCGCATCCCACACTTTGCCGCCGCCGACCCAAGTTTCGAGCACCTTGGTCTTGCGGATTGCCTCCGGCGCCGCGACCATCGGATCGGTATCGACGAAGATGAAATCGGCGCGCAGGCCCGGGGCGAGGCGGCCAAAGCGCTTTTCGGCAAAGCCGGCATAGGCCGCCCCGGACGTGTAGCCGGCCAGTGTGGTCTCGCGGCTCACGCGCTCCTGCGGTTGCCAGCCTTGCGGCGGCTGGCCGTTCTCGTCCTCGCGGCTAATCGCGGCGGCAAAGCCGGTCCACGGATCGGGCAGTTCAACCGGCGTGTCAGAACCGAATGCCAATACAGCGCCGTGCGCCTTGGCCGAGGCCCAGGCATAGGCGCCCGCAAGCCGGTTCGGCCCGAGCCGCGCTTCGGCCATCAGGCGATCGGAGGTCTGATGGACAGGCTGCATCGAAGCGATCAGCCCCACCGATTTCGCCACCCGTTCGGCAATCGGCCAGTCGGCAGGATCGATCACTTGCGCGTGCTCGATCCGCCAGCGCCGGTCGCCCTTGTAGGTCTGCGCAAGGTCTTCCATTGCGCCCAGCAGCACTGCGTTTGCTTCATCACCGATGGCGTGGACGGCGATCTGGTACTGGTCCATCGCCGCGCGGCTCATCAGGTTGCTGAGCTGCGTCTGCGTGAAGTTTGGCAGGCCGCGTGTATCGGGCCGGTCATGATAGGGTGCCTTGAGCCAGGCCCCACGTGAGCCCAGCGCGCCATCGAGCAGAAGCTTGATGCCGTTTAGCCTCAGCCGATCGGCATAGAGCCACGGCGTGGGGCCCGGGCCGCCGATGCGGATCGTGTTATCGATCCCGGCGCCATAGACCATGATGCGCACATAGAGCGTGTTGGCATCGCCGGCGCGGCGGAAGGTCTGCCAGTCTTCCAAGGTCGCGCCCATGTCCGCGACAGCGGTGAGGCCGCGGCGATAGAAATTCTGTTGGGCGAGCGCGAAGGCGGTATCGTAATCGCGCGGGGTCGGCGGCGGGACATGCGTTTCGACGAGGGGCCGGGCATTGTCCACCAGCACCCCCGCGGGGCTGCCATCTGCGAGGTGGATGATCTCGCCGCCAGCAGGGGCCTGCGAGGCGGCGGTGACTGCGCCGGCCTTGAGCGCGGCACTGTTGGCCCAGCCGGCATGGCCATCCGCGCGGTCGAGCCACACGGGGCGGTCGCTCACGACCGAATCGAGCTCTGTGGCGGTCGGGAAACGGCCGAGCTTCCAGCGTTCCTGGTTCCAGCCGCCGCCGATCAGCCACGGGCGGTCCGGGTGCGCCTTGGCATAATCAGCGATCTTCGCCAGCGCTTCGCCAAGGCTTTTCGTTTCCGAGAGGTCAAGCGTAAGCGCGGCAAAGCCGGTTCCCATCACGTGGACGTGCGCGTCGATCAGGCCGGGGAGCATGATCCGGCCCTTGCCGTCGATACGGTACTGGAAGCCCTTCTTCGGCGTCTTCTCGCCTTCGTGAATCAGCGCTTTCACCACCCCGGCATCGTCAAACACCATGGCCTTGAAGCGCTCGATGTGGCCGTCCGCGCCGATGGTCTGGCCAGCCACGTTGTCGACAAGGGTGTCGGCCCAGGCTGACTCCGAGGCGGCGGGGGTGGCGAGGAGTACAGCCAGTGCTGCGAGGCCCGCGCGCGCCATCATGCGTTCCCCCGGCGCGGCAACCGGCGCAGGAGCGCGCTGGTATCCTGCCGTCCGCCGCCGAGCGCCTGCACATCGGCATAGAACTGATCGATCAGCGCCGTAGTGGGCACGCTCGCCCCCACGCCGCGCGCTTCCTCGATGGCGAGGCCTAGGTCCTTGCGCATCCAGTCCACCGCGAAGCCGAAGTCGAACTCATCCTTGGCCATCGTGTGCCAGCGGTTGTCCATCTGCCACGATTGCGCCGCGCCGCCGGAGATCGCCTCGAACACCTTGTCGAGATCGAGTCGGGCGGCCTGCGCGAAGCGGATCGCTTCGGCCAGGCCCGCGATGGCGCCTGCGATGCACATCTGGTTGGCCATCTTGGCCGTTTGCCCGGCGCCGGGCTTGCCGACATGGACCACGCGCTTGGCATAGGCGGAGAGCACCTCGCGTGCCGCATCAACCGCCTTTTCGCTGCCGCCGCACATGATCGAAAGCGTGCCGGCCTCCGCGCCCGATTGCCCGCCAGTGACCGGCGCATCGACGCAGAGTAGCTCCTTGTCGCGGCCTTCCACGGCGATCTGCCGGGCAATCCGCGCGGAAACGGTGGTATGATCTATGAACAGTGCACCCCGGCGCAGCGCGGAAAACACGCCCGTCGGGCTCAGCACCACGTCTGAAAGGTCATCGTCGTTGCCGACGCAAGTGATCACCACGTCGGCGCCCTCGGCCGCTTCCGCCGGGCTGGCGGCAACGCGCGAGGCAAGGCCTGGATGCGCGGCCTGCCAAGCCTGCGCCCGCGCCGGGGTGCGGTTGTAGATCGTGAGGGTGTGGCCAGCCTCGCCGAGATGGCGGGCCATGGCCCCGCCCATCACGCCAAGGCCGAGGAAGGAAACGTTGAGCCCGGAGGGCTGGGATGCGGGGGATGCGTCAGTCATGCCCGGCGTTCTAGCCGCTTTGCCGCGCGCTGCCAGCCAGAATCGCGCCGACCCCGAGCAAACGCCGCTTGCCGCGCAAGGGACGCACGGGCTAGCGGCATCGCCATGAACCGCCGCACCGGAATTGCCGCGCTTGCCGCACCCGCCTTTTGGCTTTGCCTGACAGGCGCGGTCACGCTGGCGCTGCTGCCGCATCCGCCGGAGCTGCGCGAACTCGGCGACAAGGCGCAGCACATGCTCGCTTTCGGCACGCTCGCGTTCCTTGGCGCGCTCGCTTTTCCGCGCTTTCCCAAATCGCGTCTGGCCGAACGGCTTTCGTTCCTCGGTGCATTGGTCGAAGTGCTGCAAGCCATCCCGGGGCTCCACCGCGATTGTGACATCCGGGACTGGATCGCCGATACGATCGCCATCGTGGCGGTGCTGGTCCTGCTCCACGCGCTCAATCTGCTGCGCCGCAAGCGCTAGGGCGCGTCGGCGGTTCCCATAGGGGTAGGTTTCGATTAGGGCCCATGGCCATGGACAAGCCCATGGACACCATCGCCTCCGCCCCCTTGCTCACTCTCGACGACGTGCGGGGCGCTGCTGCGCGCATCGCCGGACAAGTGGTGCGCACGCCCACGCTGCACAGCAAGACGCTGAGCGAGATTACCGGCGCGGAGATCTGGCTCAAGTTCGAGAACCTGCAGTTCACTGCGGCCTACAAGGAGCGCGGCGCGCTCAATGCGCTGCTCCAGCTTTCTGATGAACAGCGCGCGCGTGGCGTGATCGCGGCTTCGGCGGGCAACCACGCGCAGGGGCTTTCGTATCACGGCACGCGCCTCGGCATGCCGGTCACCATCGTGATGCCGCGCACCACGCCGACGGTTAAGATCATGCAGACCGAAAGCGTCGGCGGCACCGTGGTGCTGGAAGGCGAGACCTTCGACGACGCTTATGCCCATGCAAGGCTGCTCGAGGCCGAGCGCGGGATGACCTTCGTACATCCCTTCGATGATCCGCATGTGGCCGCCGGGCAAGGCACTGTCGCGCTTGAAATGCTGGAGGATGTGCCCGGGCTTGAAACGCTGGTCGTGCCGATCGGCGGCGGCGGACTGCTATCGGGCATGGGCACCGCGGCGCGCGGGATCAAGCCCTCGATCGGGCTGGTCGGCGTGCAGGCCACGCTGTTCCCATCGATGTACGCCAAGCTCAAGGGGCTCGAACTGCCGTGCGGCGGCGATACGATTGCCGAGGGCATTGCGGTGAAGGAGCCCGGTGCCTTCACTTCGGCGGTGCTGGCGAAGATCGTCGACGATATCGTGCTGGTGGGCGAGCCGTCTCTCGAAACGGCAGTGGCGCTGCTGCTGCAAATCGAAAAGACCGTAGTCGAAGGCGCGGGCGCAGCGGGGCTGGCGGCGGTGATGACGCACCGCAAGCGCTTTGCCGGGCGCAAGATCGGCCTTGTGCTGTGCGGCGGCAATATCGACACCCGCCTGCTCGCCAATGTGCTGCTGCGCGATCTGGCGCGCTCGGGCCGCCTTGCGCGGCTGAGGCTCACCTTGCAGGACAGGCCCGGTGCACTGTTCAAGGTGGTGGAGGATTTCAACCGCCACCAGGTCAACATTCTCGAAGTCTGGCACAACCGCATCTTCACCTCGCTGCCGGCCAAGGGGCTGACTGCCGAGATCGAGTGCGAGGCGCGCGACCGCGAGCAGATCGACCTGCTCGTCGCCAGCCTGCGCAATAAGGGCTATGATGTGACGCAGGTCGAACTGGGCTAGCACAGCGTCCGGTTAAGTCTGTTTCGTCACACCTGCGGGCCCGCGCATCCCGTTTCGGCACGTTGGCGGATCTGTCCACCATCCCGGAACGAAATCCCTGCTGATTAACTGCTTTTGGTGGTTAATCGCTCTTTCACCAAGCGTGCGGCTGAGGCATGTTGCCTTTGTCAGCGCTGCCGGATGGGCCGGCGGCCGACAAGGATACGCCCCAGGCCGTGACTGCGCCCGTCCGCTTCCCCCGCTTCTTCGTGACGAGCCCGATGCCGTGTCCCTATTTGCCGGGGAAGACGGAACGCAAGGTGTTCACGGAGCTCAAGGGCCCGAACGCCGACGAGCTCAACGATGCGCTGGGCCGCATCGGCTTTCGCCGCAGCCAGACGGTCGCCTATCGCCCCAGCTGCATCGATTGTTCGGCCTGCATTTCGGTGCGCGTGGTGGCGGGCGAATTCGTGCCTTCTGCCACGCAGCGCAAGAACATGCGCCGTAACAGCGATCTTGTCGTTTCCACCTGTAAACCGTGGTCCACTCCGGAACAATTCGAGCTTCTCCAGCGTTATCTTGCTGCGCGCCATCCCGGTGGCGGCATGGCTTCGATGGACGAGATGGATTTTGCCGATATGGTCGAGCACACCCCGGTGCAGAGTTTCGTGATCGAATATCGCGAGCCCGGCATTGACGGAAAGCCCGGCAAGCTTGTCGGCGCCTGCCTGACCGACCGGCAGGGCGACGGACTTTCGATGATCTACAGTTTTTATGAACCCGACCAAGCCGATCGGCGGGGACTTGGCAATTTTATCATTCTGGACCACATCCTCCATGCCGCGCGGGTTGGCCTGCCTTATGTCTATCTCGGATATTGGGTCGAAGGATCGGCGCGGATGCAGTACAAGGTCCGCTATCGGCCGCTTGAGCGGCTGGGCCGCGAAGGATGGGAACGCTTTGACCCCGATGAGCAGGCCCGCGCGATCGACCGCGCTGCGACCGCAAAGGGGGCAGACCGGCGAATCGCCGACGACACCGGCAAGGACGGGCTCGCCGCCGCGCAAGCCCAGTACCGCCACATCTGATCCGGCGCCCGTGCCCGGCACGCGCCTTTTCGCGGCGCTGCTTCTCGCCAGTGCGCTCTGGCTGCCGCAATCCGCGCACGCGCAATCGCGTGAGGCTGATCAGGCGCTAGAGGACTTGATCCCCGATTCGGCGCTGGACGACCCCAAGGCCTGGGCAAACGACACCGCCGCCGGCAAAGTTGCCGTGCCCGATCCGGCCACCTTGCTGGCGCCTGATGGCATTCCCCCGCTCAGCGGCATTCCCGAAATCACGCTCGCCTGGCCCGATGCGGCAGAGCTTCCACCGATCACCCCGCTCACGCCAGATGCGGATATCGGCGCGGCGGCAGAGCAGGCCAAGGTTGCGGGAGAAGCGCTGGCCAATGATGCGGACCCGGGCAGTGGGCGCGGCATTGGCCAGATTCCGGGCGCGAGCCTGATCCCGGTCACGCAGCAGCTTGCGCTCGCGTTTCCGCCCGAACTGGAGGTCCTGCCCGAGCGCGAGGCCGTCACCGAACGTTTCGGCGCGCTCGCAAGCCTGCGCAAGTTTGGCAACGAGGAAGACAACCTTGCCCAGCTGACCCGGCGCGCGCGGCAGGATACCGATCTGCTGCAGCAGGTGCTGCGCGTCTATGGCTACTACGATGCCGAAGTGTACCAGAGCACGACCGGCTATGCCGCGCCGGCCGAAGGCGGCGGGCCGGCGCCGGCTATCGATCTCAAGAAAGTCGGCGTGCGCTTCGATGTGCGTCCGGGGCCGCGCTACACTCTGGCGCGCATCGCGCTGGGCGACATTTCCGCCGCGCGCGATGCGGCGGCGCTGGCCCGCGCCTTCGCACTCGCACCGGGCGATCCGGTCAACACCGATCGCATTGTGGCCGAACGAGATCACCTGATCACGGCGCTGGGCGAGGGCGGCCATGCCTTTGCGCAAGTGGGCCAGCCCGATCTGTCGATCGATCACGCGCTGCGGACCGGCGATCTCACCGTGCCGGTCACCAGCGGCGGACAATATGTGATGGGCGCGATCCACAGTTCGCTGCCCGACTACCTGTCCTCGCGCCACCTTTCGCGCATTGCCCGCTTCCATCCCGGCGATCCCTATCGCCGTTCACGCGTGGATGATTTGCGGCAGGCGATCCTCGCGACCGGGCTGGTCTCCGCCGTCACCGTCACCCCGCGCGAGGTGACACCTGCCGCAGACGCAAAGCCCGGCGTTGCCGATATCGACGTAACGCTGGCCAAGGCGCCGCAGCGCACGATTGCCGGCCTGATCGGCTATTCGAGCGGCGAGGGCCTGCGCGTCGAGGCGAGTTGGGAAAACCGCAACATGTTCCCGCCCGAGGGCCTCGTGCGGTTTCGCGGCGTGGTCGGTACGCGTGAGCAGCTGGCGGGGGCGACCTATCGCCGCAACAACTTCTTCGGGCGCGATCAGGTGCTGACGGCCGATCTCTATGCCCAGACCCGGCGCACCGACGCCTACAACGCGCGCACGCTGTCTTTCTCGACCAGCTTCGAGAAGCAGACCACGCTGATCTTCCAGAAAGCCTGGGTTTGGTCGGCAGGTGTGGAACTGCTCGCCACGAGCGAACTGCCCGCAGCCGCCGGTTCCACCCGCACCACCTATTTCATCGGTGCGCTGCCCTTGCGCGGGGCCTATGACGGCAGCAACGATCTGCTCGATCCTAAGCGCGGCGTGCGCGTTTCGCTGCGGCTGAGCCCGGAAATCTCGGTGCAGAACGGCATGAAATCCAGCTACTTGCGCGCGCAATTCGATGCGAGCGCCTACCAGCCGGTCAGCAGCCGCGTGGTGCTGGCAGAGCGGGTGCGGCTGGGCACGATCCCGGGCACCGACGTGAACAGCATCGCGCCTTCGCGGCGCTTCTATGCGGGCGGCGGCGCCTCGGTGCGCGGCTTTGCCTATCAGGCGGTCGGCCCCCGCGATACGCTGGGCAATCCCAGCGGAGGGCGCAGCCTCTCGGAGTTCTCGCTGGAGGCGCGGGTCAAGACCGGGCTGATGGGCGGCGCGGTCAGCTTGGTGCCGTTCGTCGATGCGGGAACTGTTGGGACGACCGCCTCGCCTACGATCAACGGCCTCAAGATCGGCGTTGGGCTGGGCGTGCGCTATCAGACCAGCTTCGGGCCGATCCGCATCGATCTCGGCACTCCGATCAACCCCGCCAAGGGCGATAGCCGTATCGGTGTCTACGTTTCGCTGGGTCAGGCGTTCTGATGGCCAGCGCACCGCCCGAGGATCTCGTCACGCCGCCGCGCAAGGGGAGGCTGCGGCGCCTGCTGGGGTGGGGGCGCGGTCTGTTCCTGGCGGGCCTGCTGTTCGTGCTGGCGATGGGCGGCGCGACTGTCGTGCTGGATTCCTCGCTTGGTCATCGCTTCGTGGCCGACAGGATCGCGGCGCTTGTGCCCGGATCGGGCCTGAAAATCCGCATCGGTCGGATCGACGGCACGCTCTATGGCACGATGAGCCTGCACGAGGTGGTGCTGAGCGATCCGGACGGCCGCTTCATGGTCGTGCCGGAGGCGGCGCTCGATTGGCGCCCGCTCGCATGGTTCGGGCTCGATCCACGGTCCGGGCTGTTCAAGGGGCTCGATATCCGCTCGCTGGTCCTCAAGCGGGGGACGCTGCTGCGCGCGCCCCGCCTCCGGCCCGGCGCCCCGGATGAACCGATCCTGCCGGACTTCGATATCCGCATCGACAAGCTTGCTGCCGAGAATCTGATGGTTGAGCGCGGCGTAACGGGCCAACGGCGGCGCATCGACTTTGCCGCCCGCGCCGATATCCGCCGGGGCCGCGCGTTGGTGAGCCTTGGCGGGCGGCTAGGCGGGCGCGACCGCTTGCGCCTGAAGCTCGACAGCGAGCCGGACCGCAACATATTCGCGCTCGATTTCATCTACAACGCGCCGAAGGACGGCCTGCTTGCCGCGCTCACCGGGGTAAAACGCGATATCGCGGCCCGCGCCGGGGGTAAGGGCACATTCCAGGAATGGCATGGCTGGGGCGCCGCCACGGACAACGGCCGCAAGCTCGCTGCATTTGAGCTGTTGAACCGCGCTGGGCAATACCGGCTGGCCGGTCAGGTATTCCCCGGCGATCTGCTGGGCGCCTCCGTGCAGCGTATCGGCGGCGAGAAGATCGCAGTCGTGGCGACTGGCACGGCCACGGGCGGCACGCTGCGGGGCCGCGTGTTTGCCGGGACGGCCGCACTTAGCGCGACGGCGCAGGGCGCGCTCGATCTTGTGAACAACCGCGCCGAGGCGGTGAAAGTGCGCGCCGCGCTGGCCCGGCCCGAACTGCTGCTGGCAGGCACAGGCGCAGAGCTGCAGGGCGTGCGGTTCGATGCGACAGTCGACGGCCGCTTCACCGCGTTGTCCATTATTCACGATCTGCGTGCGGCGCGGCTGCGCAGCGGCACTGTGATGGCTGAAGGGCTGCGGACCGCCGGCACGGCTTCGTGGGACGGGAAGCGCCTGCGCCTGCCGCTCACGCTCACGGCCACGCGGCTCCAGACCGGGCAGGCTATGGTCGATCCGCGCCTGCCGGGTGCGCGGCTTACCGGCGATCTGGTGCTCGCGGGCGGCAAGCTCACCTCGGACCGGCTCGATCTTGCCATGAAGGGCGCGGCCGCCCGGCTTGCGCTGGACGGTGATCTGGCGCGCAGCCGTTTCTCGCTTTCGGGCCCGGTCACCGTGCAGGGCATCCTGCTGCCCGATCTCGGGCTCGCCGATGGCGAAGCACGCATTGCGCTCACGTTCGGCGCGGGGCAGAGCTGGGCTCTCACTGCCGATGGCGCGGGGCGCATGGCGCGGATCGACAATGCAACGCTCGCCAATCTAACGGGCGGCAATGTCCGCGCGCGCGCCGCGCTCTCGTTGGGGGGCAACCAGCCTCTTGTGGTGCGGCGCGGCGATTTGACGTCGGCCAAGCTCTCAATGGCGCTGCGCAGCTGGTCTCAGGCGAGCGGTGTTACAACGCTGGCAGGGCAGGGCCGCCACATTGAGTACGGCCCCTTCACCTTCGAGGCCGCGCTAGCCAAGGATGGCCCGCGCGCCACCCTGGTGCTGGCCGATCCGCTGCCGGCCGCCAGCCTCAAGGACGTGCGCCTCGCCCTGAGCCCGGAAGGCGACGGCTTCCGCATCGAAACGAAGGGGGATTCGCGGCTAGGCCCGTTCAACGGCGCGCTGATGCTCACAGCGCCTAAGGATGGTCCGGTCCGGCTCGGCATCGAACGCTTCACGGTCTACCAGACCGAGATAACCGGCCGCCTCGAATTGGCCAAGGCCGGGATTACTGGCAACCTCGCGCTGGCGGGCGGCGGGGTTACAGGCACTGTCGATCTGGCGCCGGACGGCGCGGGCCAGGGCCTCAAGGCCGCAATCACCGCGCAGGGTGCGCGCTTCGGCGGAGACAACCCGATTGCGGTGGGCAATGCCACGATCACCGCCGACGGGCGGATGGAGGGCGGCGATTCCACGCTGGTCGCCTCCCTCAAGGCCGAGGGGATCAGCAGCGGCAAGCTGTTCATCGGCCGCCTTGCTGCCGATGCTGCGCTTATCAACGGTTCGGGCAGCGTCACGGCCTCACTCGCCGGGCGGCGCGGCACGAGCTTTGCGCTGCAAGGCACCGCTGCCTTCTCATCGGATCGCATCATCGCCTTCGTGGCGGGCGACTATGCCGGCCGCGCGATTTCCATGCCGCGCCGCGCGGTGCTGGAGCGCGATGCGGATGAGGCGGGCCACGGGCAAGCGGCAGGCTGGCGGCTTGAGCCGACGCAGATCGATTTTGGCCGGGGCAGCCTTATCGCCAGCGGCCATGTGCTCGGCGGTGCGACAAAGCTCAAGCTGATGCTTTCGCGCATGCCGCTGTCGGTGCTCGATATCGTGTTGCCTGATCTCGGCATGGGCGGGCTTGCCTCGGGCGTGATAGACTATGAGAACGATCATCTGGGCGCGCCTTCCGGCCATGCGGCGGTCGAGATCAAGGGCCTCACCCGCTCGGGCCTTGTCCTGACATCGCGGCCGCTTGATATGGCGCTGGTGGCTGAAATGGACCCTGCCGCGCTGCAAGTGCGCGCGGTGGCGCGTGAGGGCGCGATGCTGCGCGGGCGGCTTCAGGCGCGTGTCGGCAATCTGCCGCGCGGAGGCACCATGCTGGAGCGGCTGCGCGGCGGCACCCTTAAGGCGGAGCTGCGCTACAGCGGCCCGGCTGAAGCGCTGTGGCGCCTTGCCGCGATCGAGGTCGTCGATCTCACCGGCCCGCTGGGCGCGGCGGCCAGCGTAACCGGCTCGATCGACCGTCCGGTGATCACCGGCGCGGTCGCCACGCGTGCGCTGCGCGTCCAATCGAACCTCACAGGGTCCGACGTGCGCGAGGTCGAGGCGCTGGGCAGCTTTGCCGATGCGCGGCTGAGCCTTGCGCATTTCAGCGGCACGACGCCGGGCGGCGGCACGGTGAGCGGCAGCGGCACGTTCGATTT
>CANGJB010000008.1 GCA_947453945.1 Sphingomonadaceae bacterium | reverse complement strand
AGGCGCTCGGAAAACTGGCCAACGGTCATCCAGCAAACAGCGTCGGCGAACTCATGCCATGGACCGCCGTGGCCTGAGAACAGCGCTTACGGACAATCGTGATAATCTCTCGAATATCAAACGATTGCTCGCTGGTTGCATAGCCGTAATCGCCCCCGTACCCGCTATTCGCGAGAAGGGGATCCTGATTGGACTCGGTTGAGCCTGAAGCGTTGATGATTTGCTGCACAATACCGCCGCGATTAGAACCGAGTGAAAACGTTGAAGAGAGGCGCTGCCTGGAGGATGTCGCGATACAGAGACTTGGCTCGTGAAAGGCCAACCACGACCGCATCTCCGCCAAGGATTTGCGGATCGGGATCGGCGCCTGCACGGATCCTCGAAAGATCGAAGCGAGCAACCATCCGCTGGTTGTTTACCGTCCGGAAAATTATGATTTCATCAAGCTTGGCAATCGGCGTCGGGCTTTGCGCGAGTGCAATGGCGCCCAGGAGTGTTGTCTGCGGCCCGACTGGATAGACACCAGCTTTCGCCACTTGCCCTTCGACCGATACAATCTGCCCCGATTGCTCCACGACATTCAAGGTGACGCTAGGAGAGCGCAAAAAGCGCGTGCTGAGTTTGGAGGCAATCAACGCCGACGCACTGGCCGGTGTCATTTTGCTGACCTGAATGGAGCCGATCAGTGGAAACTGAATGAAACCGGCGTCGTCGACCGGCAGTTTCTCAAGAGTGAGGTCCGGTTCGCCAAAAACTGTAACCCCAATAACATCGCCTGGTGCGATCAGATATTCAGTTGGGACGACAGCCTTGTCTACTGCCGGAAAAGCGGCATAGGCCGCAGGACCATGTGGGAGTTGTTTGTATAATTGCGACGAACAGGCGGCAAGAGATGTGCTGGCTACCACCAGTGACAAGGCGCCCAATATCTTCACTTTGAACGATGCTCCCCGGAAAAATCATCATCAAATAACGCACGCGATGCCAGCATATCTGACTCAGTGCAACACGCGATATTCGGTGTAAATTCTAACATCTCACTCTTGCTCGCGCTGCGATGCAGCAGGAAATAGAAGGAATCCAACTGCAACTGCAGCCAAAGCGGCAAGTGACATGCTCCGCATGGGATAATCGTCGATCGAATGGAGTCCTTCGACAAGCAGCACGCCGCCTGCGAAGATTACTTGTGCTCGATAGATCGGGTCGCCCTTTGAACCGCGACCCGCGCTCCATGCACGAACGAGCAGTACGACAACGAACAGGGCAACCAGTCCAAGCACGACAACTCCTGGCAATCCTGCTTCGAGGATCCATTCGAGCCAGTCGTTATGCGCTCTTACGGGCCTTGTTGTGTCCACCATATCAAGGCGCTCGGCCGCCTCAAGCATTGGCACGATTGTGCCGATCCCACTGCCGAAGGGCCATACCTGCTTGATCGCGTACCAGGTGTCCACCCAAAGGTCCCACCGAGCCTCGTTCGACAGCGAAAAGCGCGCGATGACCTTTTGTGTCGACTGCAACTGCAGCAGTAGCGCCCCGCTGATGACCGCCGTGGCTGCTCCGCCTAATAGCCAGCGCTTCGCGGAGGTCTGCTTGCGCAACAGAGGCCAGAGCAAGACGCCAAGGACTGCGAGTGCCGGGATTGCCAAGCCGATGCCCGTGCGTGATCCTGTCATGAACAGGCCGACGAAAAAGGCGATCAAGCCCATCATCAGGAATGTCCAGGTCATCGCGTGAGGTCTGCCATCGTGCAACCGCACAGTTACCGAGACGCCCATCGCTAGCATGGCGATCAGAAGGATGTCGGCCTCGGCGTTGCGATTGGCTTGAAACCCGACAAGGAAACCCTCGCTGAATTCTGAATACAAAGACCAATCCAGGCCGCCGGTATGGGAAAGCTGGAAGACGCCGAGCGCAAGGGATGCTGCACCGCCCGCAACAATCACCGCACAGAGCCAGCTGCGCTCTCGCAAAGGCATTCTCGAAACATGCAGCATGAGCAGGATCGGGACGATCAGCGCCAATAGCGAAGCGAATGTGCGAGCCGGCGCCATGGTCAGTGGCATCCAGGCGTTTTCGGCATGAACCAGTTTGAGTGACTCTATTTCCAGGGCCCGGCCGGGCAATGCGTGCCAAACGGAGGGCGGAAGAGGCACCAACTGCAGGACCGGAATGACGAGGACAAGGCCAGCGAGAATCCAGGCAGGCGCCTGCATCTTGCCAAGGCCGCGCTGCCATTGAGTGGATGCCACAAAGGGTATCAGCAAAAATACGGTCAGTATTTGAAGCGCCGTCTCGGTCTGCGGATTTACGGTTCCCCCGCCGCCAAGGATGATCGCCAAGGCGAGCATCGCCATGCACAAGTACGTTCCGGGGAGAGGCGAAGAGCGGAAGGAATCAAGCCTTTCGAGGGCGTTGCTGGATGGGCTGTGGCTCTGGCCTTTGCGGACCTCGCCTCGTTTCACCACCGCGTGCGCGTTCGACATGTCAGTGCCCCCTCGCATACGCTCTAGGTATCGCGCGTAGTGAGGGCAACCCTGAATGGTGCGGGCTGGCGGTTTGCCCTCGGTGAACATACGCACAGGCACGATACCTGCAAAAAGGGCCCACAAATTGAATTGCGGGCCCCTTTCAATCTCTTATCTAACCGGACAGATCAGCCGCCGTTGCTGTCCGACTTAGTCGCTTCGTAAAGACCGAAGCCAGCAACCCCTGCTGCAAGCAGACCAAGGCCAACGTCGGTCCCGGTCACTGCACGCGATTCACGCGAAGAGGGGGCCGCAGTGCGAAGCACCTTGATCTTGTTGACGGTAACTACGCCGGGAGTGGCCGCCACGGCACGAACCGGCTCAGCGTTGGCGGCACCAGCAAACAGCACGCCAAACGTCGCGGCGCTGGCCAAAGCAATCTTGAACTTGTTCATCGTCCCACACTCCATAAGCTATAAGTAAAATCCATTAGGGATCTTTTTCGATTCGTTCAACCTGAATGTTGCGTCGCATGAGTCAAATTGCTGCGTTTGCGAAGGTGAAAATCATCGCTGAACAAAGACCATCGGTTCTTCCAAGCCCTCTACTTCGCATCTGCAATCGGCTGGTCGCGCTTTAGGCACAACCCGCCCTCAAAAGGCCCGATCGTGAACCAAAACGGCGAAAGTCGCGAAAATAATCCGCACATCACGGATAGCGGTCCAGCCGTCTAGATACTCCAGGTCGGCTTGCAGCCGGCTGGTCAGATCTGATTCTGTATCTGTCGCACCGCGTAGCCCACGTATTTGTGCGAGGCCCGTCAGCCCAGGCTTCAGCGAATGGCGCAAGAGATATCGTGGATCGACTTCCCAGAACCGCTTCTGGCCTGCCAATGAGCCTATCGCATGCGGACGAGGTCCGACGATGCTCATGTCCCCGCGCAGCACGTTGAGCAGTTGGGGCAACTCGTCGATGCTGGTCTTGCGGATAAACCGGCCGATCCGGGTTATGCGGTCGTCGTCCTTGCTGGCTGAGCGAGCCCCGGCCGAGTCGAGCTTCTCGACGCGCATCGAACGAAACTTGTATATCCAGAAAAGGCGATTGTTCCTGCCTTGGCGTTGTTGCAGGAAGAATATCGGGCCGCGGTCTTCCAGCCAGATCAGAAAGGCGACAACCGCAAGCAACGGCGCGAGCGAAAGAACTGCGCTGCCGGCGATGGCAAGATCCATCGCGCGCTTCATTGCTCGTGCCCTCAGGCCTAGCGGACCGACCGATACGACAAGCGAACCAAAATCGTGGCCGCGACGTGCGCCGAGCACGCCCATTTCCTGAACCTCCGGATCGACGATCTCGCCGGAGATATTCGATCCCTTGAAAACGAGCGCCCAGTCCTTGCGCCGCTCTGGCGGGCAGCTGACGATGACCCGGTCCATGTTCGTCATGAACATGCCGAGCCGGTCCAGCATATGCGGATCGCTGCGATTGGGGCGGAGGCGGTGTTGGTGGGCATCCACGTGCCATGCATGGGGCACACGGATCGGACTGCCGCCGTCGTCGATCACCAATACATTCTGCGCTGTCGGTCCGCAGACGGCGCGAATCAGCGGTTGAGCCACGGCCCGCGACCAGGCCATAAAGCCGGCAATGGCGAACAGGCTGGCCACTGTGGAGACGCGCGAAAACTGTTCGCTGGACTTGGTGAAGAACGCGACGAAGATCATCAAAGTGAGCGCGATCGCCATCGCCATCATCGATCGTGCCTGGCTGTACCGCAGCGAGGTGAGCGATTGGATTGAATAGGCCCGCGTCATGAGCGCGGCGCTCCAATAGAGCGGCAGATAGAGATTTATCTGCTGCAGTGTTTGGGGATCGTCCGAGCGCCCCATGTAGATCAGGCTGACAAGCAGCAGTGATCCGACGATGATCAAGCCGTCGAGCAGCATTAGAAGCAGATAAGCCTGGAGCCGACGCTTTTCGAGTGAAGGTGCCAGCGGTAGCTTGAGCTGGCGCTGTGCCTCAGGAGGATCACCGCCCCCCCTTCCGGTGAGCGGCGCGACAGTGTCTCTGTCTCGCTGCAACGTCGTCATCGAAAATGCACCCTTTTGAACTGCCAGCGATTTTGAATTGCCGACTTTACATGGCCCGGTTGTGCGACCCGGACAGCAAAGGTTATTGTGGGCAGTTTCCTCAACCTTGGTGGGAATGCTGCGATGCAATACGTACAGGGTTGTGTGACAAAAACAAGAGAGTCGCGAGAATCAATGCCGCAACTGGTCTGATTGCGTTGGCAACTTTTCCGGACTCAGCGAGCTGCAGCTCTCGCGATCTCTGCAAGTCCTTGAGACAGCGCAAGTTCACCATTGCGATTGTCGGCAAGAAGTTGGCGATGCAAAGCCATTAACCGTCCGACTAGTCGGGCAAGTTTGCGCCCTTTCCAGCGCCGTAATTGCTGCGCGAGATCAGGTTTGTCCCGAAAGAAGACACGGCGCGCTGACATTTCCTGCTCGAGAAACGCGTTGATGTCCGCGCGCCCGCGCATCCGCCCGGCCAGTTGAGCCAGTTGCGCTGCACGACGTTCAAACGCAAGCAGCAGGCCGACCGGATTGAGTTCCAGTTCCTGCATCCGTGCGAGTTCGGCCGATAACCGCGCTGTATCTCCGGCGAGCACGGTGTTGACCAGCGGCATGAAACTGTCGTCCTCGCTGACCGCGCCGATCGCATCCAGGGCTGCTGCATCGGCTCTCCGCGGTGCCTCGGGGCTCGCGTCAAGGTAGAGCGCAAGCTTTTCGATCTCGCTTCGCGCCATGCGCGTGTCGAGCGCGACACCTCGCGCGATTCGTTCCGCCAGCTCGTCGGTAAGATGGATGCCGCACGGGTCCGCCATTTCGCGCACGGCAAGGGTAACCGATCGAAGATCTGGTGGGTGGAACATGGTGACCAGCGCATCGGGCCGGTCGGCAAGGAGCTTTGCCAGCCGCGATTTGTCGGTAGCCGAGCTTGCCAGAATGAAGACCGGCCAGCCTTTGACCGGGCTGGCAAGCAGTGTCTCAACTGCATCGTAAGCTTCATCGCCAGCGCAGCGGATGTGAATCTGTCGCTGATCGCCAAACAGGGAGACCGACCGCGCTTCGTCGGCCAGGCGCACGGGATCGCGCCGCAGCTCGGCACCTGCCAGTTCGACCTTTTCGAAATGGCCCTGCCTTGTCGCAAGATGGGCTGAGAGACGGGCTGCTGCATCGGCGGCCCCTGCCTCGTCCGGACCACAGAAATAGAACACGGCGGCATCGGCTGCCGCGCGCGCCATTTGCCCGGCGAAGGTCTTCTGGGTGGCCTTCACAGTCTGGCGCGGCGGAAGGGTGCCTCGTGCATCGCGCTCAGCCTCCTTTGCGCAGCTTGGTCGCGACGCGCGTCACGATCTGGTCCGCCACCTCGTGGCTCAGGTTTTCGAGCGCGGTCTGCTCCGCCGCGATCACGGCGTATTCGCTTGATACGATGTCGATACCGGCATCGGCGCCCGCGGTCGCATCCAGCAGAATCTCTCCGCTTGCCAAGTCGAGGAGTTGGTAACGCGCTCGCAAAGTGCGCCGCTCGCGCGTCACCGCATCGTTCGAAAGAAGGCCAAGGCCCTGCAGTTGCTCATCTAGCCGCACGTCTAGGCGGTAACGCGGCGCACTTTGCACGCTAGCGCCTAGCCGGTCGACAAGCGCGGCTCGCACTAGCCACCCGGATTTGCCTTCGATCGAAGATACGTCGACGCCAGCGAGCGCACGCGCCACAGGGCCGCTACCGCCACCCGCGTACATCGGCTGCAGTGCACAGCCGCCGGCCAGCATCAGCGGTGCGAGCGCGGCCAGCAGGGCCTTACGCAACAAGGTTCACCAGTCGGTCGGGCACTACGATCACTTTCTTCACTTCGGCCCCCTCGAGTGCACGCTGCACCTTGTCAGAGGCGAGGGCAAGCCGCTGCAGCTCTTCCCGGGCAGTCCCCTTGGGCACGATCAGCGTGTCGCGGAGCTTGCCCTTCACCTGCACCGCGACAGTGACTTCGTCGTCGACCAGCAGCGCTGGATCGACCTCTGGCCACGCGGCGTCGGCAACGAGACCGTCTCCGAAGAGCGAATAGGCTTCCTCGGCAAGATGCGGCATCATCGGCCCCACCAGCAGCAGGACCTTCCGGATCGCCTCCGATCGGCTCGCCGAAGGCCCCGCCTTCTCGATCGCGCCGGTCAGTTCGTAGATTCGCGCGACAGCCTTGTTGAAGCCCAGCGCCTCGATGTCTGAAGCCACGGCATGCACGGTCTGGTGCGCCTTGCGGTCCAGCGCCTTGTCCTCGCCGGTGGCGGCGGCGTCATATTGCCCGAAAAGGCGCCACAACCGCTGCACGAAGCGCCAGCAACCCTCGATGCCTGCCTCGGACCACGGAAGGTCACGCTCTGGCGGGCTGTCCGACAGCATGAACCAGCGGATCGCGTCGGCTCCGTACTTCGCGACGATCTCGTCCGGGTCCACCACGTTCTTCTTGGACTTCGACATCTTGATCACGCGGCCGATCTCGACCCGCTGACCGTCCACCTTGAGCGTCGCGCCCTCGGCACTGCGCTCGACCTCACTGGGTGAAAAGAACAGCGGCTGGCCATTCTCGGGGTTCCTGCGCTCGTAGGTCTCGTGCGTTACCATGCCTTGCGTGAACAGGCTGCCGAACGGCTCGGTCACTTCCAGCTTGCCGATTCGCGCCAAGGCACGCGTCCAGAAGCGTGCGTAGAGCAAGTGCAGGATCGCATGCTCGATGCCGCCGATGTACTGCTCCACGGGCAGCCAGCGCTTGATCGCTTCCGGATCGAATGGGCGGTCATCGGGCTGGCTGGCAAAGCGCAGGAAGTACCAAGACGAATCGACGAAGGTGTCTAGCGTATCGGTCTCGCGCCGGGCTGGATGGCCGCATTGCGGGCAGTCGATGTGCTTCCAAGTGGGATGGCGGTCAAGCGGATTGCCCGGCACGTCGAAAGTCACGTCCTCGGGCAGTACGACCGGCAGGTGCTTCTTGGGCACCGGTACCACACCGCAGACCTCGCAGTGAATGAACGGGATCGGCGTACCCCAATAGCGCTGGCGGCTGACACCCCAATCGCGCAGGCGCCACACGGTCTTGCCTTCACCCCAGCCTTCGGCTTCGGCGCGCGCAATCACCGTGGCCTTCGCTTCAGGAACGTCCATTCCATCGAGGAAGCGCGAGTTCACCAGCTTGCCGGGGCCGGTATAGGCCTCATTGCCCTCAAACACGGGATCGGTCTTGTCGCCATCAGCGACGACCCGGACGACTTCGAGGCCATACTTGCGGGCGAAGTCGATATCGCGTTGGTCGTGCGCCGGACAGCCGAACACCGCACCCGTGCCGTAGTCCATCAGCACGAAGTTCGCGATGTAGACCGGCAGTTCCCAATTTGCATCGAGCGGGTGCAGCACCTTGAATCCGGTATCGAAGCCAAGCTTTTCTGCGGTTTCCAGTTCGGCGGCAGTGGTTCCGCCCTGCTTGCACTTCGCGATAAAGGCTTCCACCTCGGGCGAGTCCTTCGCGAGGGCCTGCGCGATCGGGTGATCGGCGGCGATGGCCACGAAGCTTGCACCGAAGAGGGTGTCGGGCCGGGTGGAATAGACCTCAATGTCATCCTGTAGCGGGGCGGCTGCCTTGAACCTGAACTGCAGGCCCTGCGACTTGCCGATCCAGTTTTCCTGCATGGTGCGGACCTTCTCGGGCCACTTGTCGAGCGTCGAGAGCCCTTCCAGCAGTTCGTCGGCAAAGTCGGTGATCTTGAGGAACCACTGGTTCAGCTTGCGCTTTTCGACAAGCGCGCCCGAGCGCCAGCCGCGTCCGTCGATCACCTGCTCGTTGGCAAGCACGGTCATGTCGACCGGATCCCAGTTGACGGTCGATTCCTTGCGGTAGACGAGGTCGGCCGCATAAAGATCGAGGAACAGGGCCTGCTCCTGACCGTAGTACTCCGGTTCGCAAGTCGCCAGTTCGCGGCTCCAGTCGAGCGCGAAGCCGAGGCGCTTGAGCTGCGCCTTCATGTTGGCGATGTTCGAACGGGTCCAGCCGCCGGGATGTACACCCTTTTCCATTGCGGCGTTTTCGGCCGGCATGCCAAAGGCATCCCAGCCCATCGGATGCAGCACTTCAAAACCGCGCATGCGCTTGTAGCGCGCGAGCACGTCGCCCATCGTGTAGTTGCGCACGTGACCGATATGGATGCGCCCTGAAGGATAGGGGAACATCTCGAGCACATAGCTGCGCGGCTTGGGCGAAGTATCGTCAGCCCGGAAGGTCTGGCGTTCATCCCACGCGTGCTGCCAGCGCAGATCGGCGGAGGCGGGATCGAAACGGACGGGTTCAGGGCGATCGGAAGTCATGCCGCTCCCTCTAGGCAGCGGCGCGAAGCGGTGCAACCGTCAGTCGCACCGCATCACCGGGGATGCATCAGCCGCGAACGGTCTGGCGCCTCAGATCCCGCGCCTTGGTCAGGATAATGTCTTCCAGCTTCTGAACTGTGGCGGCCTGCACCGGCGCATCGACCCAGTTGCCTCCTTGGCTGACCTGGCGGCTCGCGGCGATGCGCAGCGCGTCGGCGCGCAAGTCCTGATCGAGAATCGAGACGGTCAGCTTCATCCGCTCACCCGGATTGCGCGGGTTGGCATACCAGTCGGTCACCACCACGCCGCCGTTGCTGTCGGTCTGCACGAGTGGCATGAACGAGAGTGTCTCGAGCGTGGCGCGCCACAGATAGGCGTTCACGCCGATCGTGGTCACCTTGCTCGCGGCGAGATCCAACTTCGGTCGCGCCTTGCTGGCGCAACCGGAAACGAGCCCGGTTGCGGCGATGGCGAGGAGGCCGGTCGCGATACCCCGGGCGAGCGTGCTGGAAATGCTGGGGCGTGTCGTCACTTGCATCCTGTCCTTGCTGGCGGGAACCCGCCCGGCCGAGCCGAGCGTCCAGCCCATGAAATTCGCGCCGGTCAGACGCCTTGTCGAGCGCGCTCTATCACCCCGGCGCCGCGGGCCGCAAGGACAATGCAATATGCAGCGTGTATCGTCTCCGAAGTAGGCTAGGGCGTGTTTCGCAGCCCGGGCCCACCGCCGGCCGGCAAAGGGCTGTGGGCTGCGTGCAACAGGTTGGCGAGTACAGGAGCCGAAGTGGTCAGAAAATCGTTGTGCTACTGGAAATTATCTTCGGGGCACCGTATGTCTGACTTACAAGCTCGGAAAGCAGGATTCGCTGGGGCAAGATCGCCCCGCGAACCAGAAGAAAGAAAGTTCAGGCTGGCCATGCGCGGCAAGACGGTCAAGGGAGCAAAACCGCACGGTGTGATCCGCGCGCGCGCGCTGCCTTTGCTCGGCTGCGCCATGCTTGGAATGGGCACGGCGCCTGCTCTCGGCAGTGTCCTCGCGGGTGATTTCACTGCCTCGCCGGTTAGTCTGTCGGCACGTGGTGGGATTGGTTCGTTTACCCCTGCGTCGGTTGACCCCAAGCTGGTTTCGCAGATCGCCGCGCAGGTTCAAGGGCGGAAGCCTGGCCGGTTGTTCCGGTTTACGCCGGCCGGCATGGACAACCGCCCGGATCGCGCTGTTACGGTTGCGGTGCGGGTCAATGATGTCGGCGGGCAGGGCTTTGTCGTGCGGGCCGCAGTCCCAGCCGGCGCTGTTGTGCCGGGTGCTGCGCCGATCCGGATCGCGCCGATGGTGTACAATCTCGGTCTTGCCCGCGGTTATCAGAGCTTTGCCGCCACGCCGGGCTCCTCGCATGAAAGCTCACGTCTCGATATCCAGCGGCTTGAAATGCCCGATTTGCGCGCCATTGGCCGCAAGGACAGTCTTGCCGCCTCGGCTGCCAGCGCCCCTGCGCGGCTTGCTCCGCGGATTGAACTCGATACGCGGGAACGCATGGGCCACGCGCCGCGTACGTTCGAGGGTCAGGCCGATTACCAGGTCGATCTTGGTGGTAGCTATCGCCTCACCCGCAATATCGATGTAACCGCGGGCGTCCGCTATTCGCCGGAACGCGACCGTTTGCGCCCGCTGACCGATGGCAAGAAAGATAGCCAAGCGGTTTATGTCGGAACCCAGTTCCGGTTCTGAGTTCCTGATGATTTGAGCCAATGCGGCGCAGTCGTATGACTGGGCTCCTAAGCGCTTGTCCACCAGCAGCCTTGTCAGTACCTTCTCCCTATTGGACTGTTGAGGGAGAAGAGAATGACTCGCGTTGCAGTGGTTACCGGGGGTACTCGGGGCATCGGCGAAGCTATTTCGCTCGCACTTCAGGCGCAAGGCCGTACGGTTGTCGCAAACTACGGCGGCAATGACGAGAAGGCCCGCGCATTTACAGAGCGGACTGGAATCAAAGCCTATCGCTGGGACGTTGGTGATCACGAGGCCTCAATCGAACAGTGCGCCCGAATCGCTGCTGAAGTCGGCGCAATCGACATTGTCGTCAACAACGCGGGCGTGACGCGTGACGGCGTGCTGCACAAGATGTCGTTCGAGGACTGGAACGAGGTCATGCGCATCAACCTCGGCGGCTGCTTCAACATGGCCAAGGCCACCTTCCCCGGCATGCGCGAGCGCGGCTGGGGCCGCATCGTCAATATCGGTTCGATCAACGGGCAGGCCGGGCAATACGGTCAGGTGAATTACGCCGCAGCCAAGTCCGGCATCCACGGCTTCACCAAGGCGCTGGCGCAGGAAGGCGCCAAGTACGGCGTCACCGTGAACGCGATTGCGCCCGGCTACATCGATACCGATATGGTCGCTGCCGTGCCTGCTCCGGTGCTGGAAAAGATCGTTGCCAAGATTCCCGTCGGCCGGCTCGGCCAAGCTGACGAGATTGCGCGCGGCGTGGCGTTCCTTACCTCCGAGGATGGTGCTTTCGTCACCGGTTCGACCATGAGCATCAACGGCGGCCAGCATATGTATTGATCGGTGACTGCCCTGCCACTTTCGGAGCGGGGCAGCGCCAGGCGTCACTCGACCGTGATCCCCGCAACCTTCCAGCCGTCCCCTTCAGAGGCCAACTGGACCGTTTCCGTCACGCTGCTCTGGTTGCTGTAGCGTGCCTTGAACGCAATCACCCAATAGCCATTGGGCGGTGCGGCGGTGAAGTCGATCGTTGCGAGCTCGCGGGATATCGGCTTGCCGACCCGAGCGCGGACGGATTGCGAAGTCTGCGCCCACCATTCGACCGTGTTGAGCAACTGGAACGACTTGTGCGTCGCATGCCAGCTGGCGGTCCAGTCGTCCTTGTCAACGAGAGACAAAAACCGGCGTGCAGCGTCTGTCGCAGCCGCCTCGCTGGCCGACGTGGGCGTGACCGCGAGGGATGTGCTGGCCGGGGCTGGGCCAATCCGGACGGTTTCGGATGGCAGGTGTGTCCGAGACTGGGCAATCAAGGCGAGCAGAGCAAGGCTGATGGTCATGGCTAACCCTCCGACGATCCACCCGGTGCGGCGCCAATCGCCATCGCTTCGGGCTATCTGCCGGTCTGGATGCGCGGTGACGGACGGAGTGGCATCCCCGATTGCCTTGTCCACCAGGAATTCGGGAGCCCGTCCCTCGAGCTGGTGAAGCAGCCGCGCCGCCTCGCGGCTGCTCGATACGGACATCTTGCGCCTGGCGTCGCGCAACCGTTCGTGGACGGTATGGACGGAAAGACCAAGGTGGCGCGCGATGGACTTCGCGTCGTGACCCCCGAGGAGAAGGCGCAGCGTTTCCTTTTCCTTTTCGGTGAGTGCCTGATATCCGCTCGACATTCCGCCGCTCTAGAGACGCCGCATATTGCGGGCCACCCCCAATTATTCGTATCCCCTGTCCATGCCCGTGCCCTACCATCCACCTGTCAAGCGTTCGGTCGAGATTGCCGGACACAAGACCTCTATCAGCCTCGAGCCGCTCTTTTGGGATTTGCTGCGTGCGGCAGCCGAAGAGGAGGGGGTCCCACTCAACGCACTGGTCGCGCGCATCGACGTTGAGCGGATCGCGGTCGCAACGCCTCCGGGCCTCGCAGGCGCAATCCGACTTTGGCTTGTGGAGCGACTGGCGGGTTAATCGCCGCCGACGCGCTCCACGTCCGCGCCGATGAGCGCAAACTTTTCCTCAAGCCGCTCGTAGCCGCGATCGAGATGATAGAGGCGATGGACTTGCGTTTCGCCTTCGGCTGCAAGCCCGGCGATCACCAGGCTCATCGACGCGCGAAGGTCTGTCGCCATGACTTCGGCGCCATGGAGCTTGCTCACGCCGTGGACGATAGCGGTGCGGCCCTTGGTCTCGATATGCGCGCCCATGCGGTTGAGTTCGGGCACGTGCATGTACCGGTTTTCGAAGATCGTCTCGGTGAGAACGCTTGAACCATTGGCCAGGCACAGCATCGCCATGAGCTGCGCCTGCATATCAGTGGCGAGACCGGGATAGGGCGCGGTCGAAAGCGTGACCGGACGCAGCTGTCCGTCACTGGCAATCCGCAGTCCACCGCGCACCTGTTCTACCAGCACGCCGGCATCGCGCAGCGCCTGGATGGTTGCGGCCATGTCTTCCGCACGGGCCCCCGCCAGCGTGATATCGCCCCCGGTTATCGCTGCAGCGCAGGCATAGCTGCCCGCTTCAATCCGGTCGGGCATGACCATGTACGTTGCGCCGTGAAGCCGATCAACGCCGTGGATCGTGATATCTGAACTGCCGATTCCTTCGATCTGGGCGCCCATCGCAGCTAGTAGATTGCACAGATCCACGATCTCGGGCTCGCGCGCCGCATTGTGCAGAGTGCTGGTGCCGCGCGCGAGGACCGCAGCCATCAGCGCATTCTCAGTCGCGCCGACCGAGACGATTGGGAAGCTGTAGTCGCCGCCGGGCAGGCCGCCGTCGGGAGCGATCGCGCGGACATAACCTGCCGCCAGTTCGATCTGCGCGCCGAAGGCTTCCAGCGCCTTGAGGTGGAGGTCGATGGGGCGATTACCGATGGCGCAGCCGCCCGGGAGCGAAACCGTGGCTTCTCCAGCCCGGGCCAGCAGTGGCCCGAGCACAAGAATCGAAGCCCGCATCTTGCGAACAAGATCATAGGGAGCGACTGTCGACGTGAGGCGCGTGGCCTGCAGCGTCATCACGCGGCCGAAATCTTCCGGTCTTGCGCCGGCGATCGAGGTCGAAACGCCGAACTGGTTGAGAAGATGCTGGAAGCCATCGATATCGGCGAGGCGTGGCAGGTTGCGCAGTGTCACCGGCTCTTCGGTAAGCAAGGCGCAGGGCAGCAGCGTTAACGCGGCATTCTTCGCGCCCGATACTGGAACCGTGCCGGAAAGGCGATTACCGCCACGAATGATGATCTTGTCCATCGCGGTCGTTTAGCTTGTTTGCGAAGCTGCGCAACAGGATCGAAATGGTTACACTCTAGTCACCCGTTATGTCACAGTGATCCCAAGGACTTGGGCCAGATCTCACATCTAGAGGATGAAAGACCGCAATGACCGGAAGCAATCCATCGCAGTCGCTTCGCAAGCCGATCCGCAAGGCGGTCTTCCCGGTGGCAGGCATGGGCACGCGCTTCCTTCCGGCGACCAAGGCTATCCCCAAGGAAATGCTGCCGATTATCGATCGGCCGCTGATTCAGTATGCCGTGGACGAAGCCCGGGAGGCCGGGATCGAGCAACTGATCTTCGTGACGGGTCGCGGCAAGACAGCCATTGTGGAGCATTTCGATACGGCCTTCGAGCTTGAGCGCACGATGGGGGATCGCGGCAAGGATCTTTCGATCCTTGATCCTACCCGCATCCTGCCTGGCAACCTCGTAACCGTTCGCCAGCAGGTACCCATGGGACTCGGGCACGCCATCTGGTGCGCCCGAGCCATTGTGGGTGACGAGCCTTTTGCGATCTTTCTGCCCGACGAATTGATGATCGGAACGCCCGGCTGCATGAAAGAAATGGTCGAGGCCTACAACGAGGTTGGCGGGAACCTGATCAGCGTGCTTGAAGTGCCGGAGGAGGAAGTTTCCAGCTATGGCGTGATCGCACCGGGGACGCGGATTTCCGAAAAGCTTACGCAGGTGACCGGTCTGGTCGAGAAGCCGAAGCGCGAGGATGCGCCCTCCAATCTCATCATTTCCGGGCGCTATATTCTCCAGCCCGAAGTCATGCGCACGCTCGAAGGCCAGGAGAAAGGCGCTGGCGGCGAAATCCAGCTGACCGATGCGATGGCGCGGATGATCGGCCAGCAGCCGTTCCATGCGGTGACTTTCGGCGGCCGCCGCTTCGATTGCGGCAGCAAGACCGGCTTTGTCGAGGCGACACTGGCGCTGGCGCTCGAACGGCCTGACATGGCGGACGAGGTTCGCGCCATCATGCAGCGCTTGCTGGCGCAGTAAGCGCCCGCTTCAGGCGGCCTTCCACCGCAGCGGAAGGCGTTTGAGCCCGCCGACGAACGTGGATTTGGAGCGCGCCGGATCACCCGCCAGTTCGACGCTCTCGAGCCGGTCAAGCAACACCTCGAACAGGATGCGCATTTCGAGCCGAGCGAGGTGCAGCCCAAGGCACTGGTGCGCGCCGGCCCCGAAGGCCAGATGCCGGTTGCCCTCGCGCGCCGCATCAAACCGGCGCGGATCGGTAAATTGCGCAGGATCGTGATTGGCCGCAACGTAGTTGAGCATCAGCCAGTCGTCTTTGGCGATTTTCTGGCCGCCAAGCTCGGTGTCCACTGCAGCGGTGCGCATGAAGTGCTGGACCGGGGTGGTCCAGCGGATCGCTTCCTCGACAATGCCGGCGAGCAGGCTGCGGTCTGCCTTGACCCGGGCAAACTGCTCCGGATCGCGCGCCAGTGCCAGCATCGCGCCTGCGGTCGAGGCACTGGTCGTATCGTGTCCGGCGCTGGCGGTGATGATGTAATAGCCTGCCGTCACCACGTCATCGAGCGGCTGTCCGTCGATCGTGCCATTGGCGATCACCGTGGCGACATCGTCGGTTGGGTGCTTGCGGCGCTCGGCTGCGAGTGCCGCGAAATAGGCTTCGAAATCCTTGACCGCGCCGGCCACGATCTGGGTGATCATCTCGGGCGGCAGGTCCTTGATGCCGGATTGGTTGAGCTCTTCGTCCTGCCCGCCGAACATCTGCTGGGTGAGCACCAGCATGCGCTGCTCGTCCTCCTCTGGCACGCCCAGGATCTGCATCACGACATGTAGCGGATAGGGGGAGGAGACCAGCTTGGTAAAATCGCCCTCGTTCCCCGCGCCCAGAAAGCGATCAACCGTCGCCTCGGCGATGGTGCGGACGCGCTGCTCGATCGTGCGCAGGTTCTTGGGCATGAACCAGTCCTGCGTAAGGCGGCGCAGTTTGGGGTGAAGCGGCGCATCGAGCTGGACCAGCGACTGCACGAGATGAGGGCTGCCCCCGGTAATGGCGCGGGCGAGGGCATCGGTGCTGCGTAGCGTGAACACCGTGGGCTTGGGATAGTTTAGAAAGGTCGCGTTGTCCTTGCTCGCAGCCATCACCTCGTCGAATCCGCTGACCAGCCAGAACGGCTCATGCAAATCGATGGAGGAAACAACCCGCGCCACCTGCAGCCCGTCGCGGCGCAAGGCATCGAACTGGTCGAGCAGCGGATCCCATGCGGCATAAGCTGCAGGATCGATGACAGCGCGGCCGATTTCGTCGGGAACGATGCGCTCTGCGGTTGTTGCCATGATATGCATCCTTGGCTTGATCAGATGGAAGTGGCGGCGGCGGCTTTGTATTCATCGCGCAGCAGGCGCTTGAACAGCTTGCCGGTTGGCTCGCGGGGCAGCTCCGCGCGGAAATCGATCTGGCGGGGGAGCTTGACCCGGCTGAGCTGCGGGGCAAGCCAGGCCGTCAGTTCCTCTGCAAGCGATGGTCCGGCCTCGCCCGGATCGTGCGGCTGGACTACCGCGATCACGCGCTCACCCATGTCTGCGTCCGGTGCGCCGATGACTGCGACGTCTGCCACCTTCGGATGGGTGATCAGGAGATTTTCGATCTCCTGCGGATAGATATTCACCCCGCCCGAGATGATCATGAAGCTCTTGCGATCGGTGAGGAAGAGGTAGCCCTCGTCGTCTTCCCAGCCAACATCACCAAGGCTGGTCCAGCCGTGCTTGTTGGTGGCATCGCGGGTCTTGTCGGGATCGTTGTGGTAGGCAAACGGGTTGCCACCTTCGAAGAACACCTGACCTTCAGTGCCGCGCGGCACTTCGTCGCCGTTCTCATCGCAGATGCGGATCGTGCCGAGAAGTGCACGGCCTACCGAGCCGGCGCGCTGCAGCCATTCAGGGCTGGAAATGAAGGTGAAGCCGTTGCCCTCGGTGCCGGCGTAGTACTCGTTGAGCACCGGCCCCCACCATTCGATCATCGCACGCTTGACCGGAACCGGGCAGGGCGCAGCGGCATGGATCGCGCCGCGCAGCGAGGAGAGATCGTAGCGTGTCCGCACTTCCTCCGGCAGTTTGAGCATGCGCACGAAATGTGTGGGAACCCACTGGCTGTCGGTTACCCGATAGCGTTCAATGGCCTCGAGCGCCTTTTCCGCATCGAATTTCTCCATGCAGACCACGGTGCCACCGAAGCGGTGCACGGTCATCGACCAGCGCAAGGGGGCGGCATGATAGAGCGGCGCGGGGGAGAGGTAGACCGCGTCGGGGCGAATGCCGAAGGGCCCGCCGGCGAGCATGATGAGCGAATTGGCGCCACCGATTGCAGGGTCTTCGGGCAGCGGCACTCGCACGCCTTTGGGCTTGCCGGTGGTGCCGGACGAGTAGAGCATGTCGCAGCCGGCGCGCTCGTCGGCGATGGGCTCGATCGGCATCGCGGCAAGCGCGGCGGCCAGGTCATGTTCGCCAGTGCCGCCAAGGCGTAGCTGCGCAACGTCGGGCGCCGCTGCGGCCACCGCATCAAGCAGCGGCATGAGCGTACCGCTACCAACCAGCAGCTTCGCGCCGCTGTCGCGCGCGATATAGGCTACTTCCGGCGGGGTCAGGCGCGAGGAGATCGCCACATAGACAATGCCGGCGCGCTGCGCGCCCCAGCACAGCGAGAAGAAGGCGGGATGATTCTCGAAGCACAATGCGATGGTATCGCCGATCCCGATTCCGCGTGAACGCAGCAACTGGGCGAACCGGTTGCTCTGCGCTTCCAGCTCGCCATAGGTCACGACCTCGCCGCTGCCCGACATGATAACCGCCGGTTTTTCGGGATTTGCTTTGGCGTGGAAACTCGGGTGGTAGTGCATGCGCATCCCCTCAGGATCGGCGGCTTGATCAGACCGCTTTCCTGCCGAGTTTAACCGTTCGATTAAAGTGCGCAACGGGTTTCAGCAGTTCCTGCAATCTTCTCTGCTGGAACTGCTGCCACAAAAGAAAAAGGCGGCGTTGCCGCCGCCTTTATCCCATCCTCTCCAAGATGACTTTCTCCCGCGGCGTTCAGCGCGCCATTGCTGCGGGCATATCGCTCTGCGCCAGCATGGTGCCAGTGGCCACGCCGGGCGCAACTGTCTGCATGTAGGGAAGCGGGTTCACAGCCTCGCCGCCGATGCGCACTTCGTAGTGGAGGTGCGAGCCAGTGGAGCGGCCCGTCGAACCGACATAACCGATAACGTCACCCTTGCGGACGCGCTGGCCTTCGGCAACTGCGATGCGCGACATGTGGCCGTAACGGGTTTCCATGCCGCCGCCGTGCTCAAGCTCGACGAACAGGCCGTAGCCACCAAACCAATCAGCCTTGCCGACGACGCCATCTGCAGAGGCATGGATCGGGGTGCCGGTTGTGGCGGGAAGATCGATGCCCTTGTGGGCGCGCAGACCGCCAAGTACGGGGTGAACGCGCATGCCAAAACCGCTGCTCATCGAACGGTTTGACGAAACAGGAACCAGCGAGGGGATCGAGACGCCTGCGTTGCGCTGCGCCGGGGCGCTGCTGCCCATCGCCGCGCCGGCATCAAGTGCCTTCCAGCTGGCAAAGAGCTTGTGGAATTCATCGTCAGCCGGAGTGGCGGTGGTTCCGTTGCGAGCGGCCTCTGCAGCGCGAAGCGGAGCAGCGATATCGGCAGACGAGGCGCTATTGGCCATAGCGGGTGCCGAAAAGAAACAGGCTGCGGCGCCAATCGAGCCGAGCACCAGTTTCAGAAGCTTGTTTTTCAACATTACGACCCGCTAACCCTTTACCGCTCCGGCATCGCAGCATCGTTTGTGCCGCTGGACCACCGGAACTTTTCAACCCGGACCCCGCCAACAACGTGCCGGATTACCCCGGCTCGCCTGACAGTTTCCTTGAGAGCAAAGCGGAAAACCCCTCCCGCTGCCTCGACGACATCCGGTTAGGGGGAAGAAGATTAATCAGACAACCCCTGTCATGAATTCGTACGACAAACCGGCTGCATGACGCGCCGAGTCGTTGAATGGCGGCTTAACAGCCCCTCGAAAATGCCGCGCTACAAGCAACTTCCAGAATGCCGGAGGTGATTCATTTCGTTCTTCGCACACCTTCAGGAAGTGTGTCGTACCATAACGGACGTGCCGGATTTCATCGTTGAAAATCCGTTCCAGAATCCGCGCTGACCGCAAATCGCCGGCCGCTGCAAAGCGCTCGATGGTGACAGGTGTCACGTCCAGCCCGCGCGCTTCGAGGACCATGGGAACGACCGCGAGCCGGGCTGCCAGGTCGTGCGCCGTCTCGCGCGCGGCGTCCCACAATCCGTCGTGCGCGGGGAGCGCGCCATACTCGGAGCCCAGCGTGCGCAAGCGGCGGGCGAGCAGCGAGAAATGCATCGCCTCGTCCGCTGCGACATCCAGCCAGTCGCTTACGAAGGCGGGGCCGCGCTCTCCTCCGAATCGTCCCGCGGCATCGAGCGCGAGATCGATTGCAACGAATTCTATGTGGGCGAGGGCATGGAGCAAAGCGAGGCGCCCTCGTTCCGAACCGCCCCGCCCGCGCTTGGGCATGGCATTGGGTGGCAGCAGTTCGGGCCGGGCAGGGCGCGCCGGGGCATCGGGCATCGCCGCATCGAATGCGAACGCCAGGCGCCCCGCCGCCCAATCGCGGCGCACTGCACGCGCGGCCATTGCCTTTGCCGCAGGATCAGCAGTGAGCATTGCGCTGCGGATCGCTGCGGCAATGCTTTTGCCCGTCATGCCGAAATCGCTCACAGGGCCTTGGCGGCGGCGAGCACTTCTTCGGCGTGGCCCTTGACCTTCACCTTGGGCCAGACTTGCGCGATCTTGCCGTCTGCCGCGACCAGATAGGTTGTGCGCTCCATGCCCATGTAGCTGCGGCCATACATTGATTTTTCGCACCAGATGCCAAGCGCGTCGGACAGGCCGCCTTCTTCGGCATCGGTGGCAAGTGGCGCGGCTAGGCCATGCTTTTCGATGAACTTGAGGTGCTTCTTCGGCGGATCCTTGCTTATGCCAAGCAGCGCGGTGCCAGCGGCGGCGAACTCTGCCGCGAGCCCCGAGAAGTCCTTGTTCTCGGTGGTGCAGCCGGGCGTGTCATCCTTGGGATAGAAGAACAGCACCAGTTTGCGTCCTAGGAAATCAGACGGCTTCACGGTGCCGCCTTCGGGCGTGGTCAGGGCAATATCGGGCAGCGTGCTTCCCGTGCCGAACATCTCGCTCATTCGTGAATCTCCAGTTTTTCGCCAAAAACGGTGTGCCAGCTCGCAGCAATCGCGCGCCGGGCCGCCAGTACGGCAGCCAGCAGCCCGAGCCAATCGGCCAAGCCGCACGCGTGCGCAACGATAGCTCGGCTGGCTTCGGGCGGATAGCGTCCGTCAGGGGCAACGAGGCGCACGACGACAAGCAGGCGCGCCAGCAGATCGTGTGCGGCACGCAAGTGTGCGGGAAGCAAGCCGGCCGCGACAAGACCATCCACTGCGCGCCCCAGATCAGGGTCGTGCGCGGTGCGATCGCGCAATTGCAGAAAGTGGACGAGGAACTCGAGGTCGACCAGCCCACCCCGCGCCAGCTTCACATCAAGGGGGCCGGCCGAGGGTTTGTGCTGCGCCATCTCGGCGCGCATCGCCAGCACGTCGGCGCGAAGCTTCACCGGATCGCGCGGACGGCCAAGCACATCGGCAATGATCGCGGCAAGCGCCTCTCGATCCTTGGCCGAACCGAACAGCGGCCGCGCGCGGCACAAGGCCATGTGTTCCCAAGTCCAGGCGTCCTCGCGCTGGTAGCGCGCGAAGCTGTCGAGGCTCACCGCGATCGGTCCTTGTGCGCCGCTGGGCCGCAGGCGGACATCGACTTCGTAGAAGGCGCCCGCTGCGGTGGGTGCGGAAAGCGCAGCCATGGCCCGCTGGGCAAGCCGGTTGTAGTAGAGCGTGCTGCCGAGCGGGCGTGGACCATCGGATTCGCCCGTGTGATCGCCGCTGAACAGGAACACGAGATCAAGGTCGGATGCATGGGTGAGCGCCGCGCCGCCCAGCCGGCCGAGCCCGAGAATAACGAGGTCGCTCCCCGAGATGTGGCCATGCGGGTGTGTAAACTCCGCTGCCGCAGCTGCAGCCAGCACCTGTATCGCGGCTTCGGCGATACGCGAAAGCGCGGCGGCGACATCGAGCGGATCGCGCCAGGAATCGCTCTGGTGACTCTCGATCAATTGCACGCCGAGTGCGAAGCGCCATTCGCCCACCTTGCGCCGCACGGCATCGAGCAGGCATTGGTAATCATCGCCCACCTCGCCACGGCGAAACTCGGCAGCAAGGCTTTCCACGCTGCCCGGAAGGTCGAAGGCGCTGCGGTCGATCAAGGTATCAAGCAGGTCTGATCTGCGCGCGAGCTCGTCGGCCAAAGTAGGGGCGTGGGCCAGCACGCGCATGACTACGCCGAGCAGGGCCGGCCGTGCCTCAAGCAGCTGGAACACGTTGATTGCGGATGGCAGGCCGGCGAGCAGGCCTTCCCAGCGTAGCAGCGCACGGTCCGGATCGGGCGCTGCGGCGAGCGCGCCGAGCAGCGTTGCACGCAGGCGGGCGAAGGCGGCGCGTGCTTCGGCGCTGCGCAGCGCGCGGTACTGGCCGTTTTCCCAGCTTTCGATTCGCGTTGCGAGAACTTCCGGATCGGCAAACCCGAGTGCGGCGAGCTCCAGTTCGAGCGGACGTGCGGCAACCGGAACTGCGCCAGTGGGCGCGTATGTCGCGATCAGGGTGTCGAAGCGGCTGCCGACCGTATCGGAGATCTGCGCAAGTTCTTCGATCAGCGCAGCGCCGGAAGGTAGGCCATCGAGCCGCGCGACGGCTTCGAGCTGCGCGGGATCGGTCGGCAGGCTGTGCGTCTGCTGGTCTGCGATCATCTGCAGGCGGTGTTCGAGCGTGCGTAGCCGGTCGTAGCTTGCACCGAGTAGCGCCGCATCTTCCGCTGCGACGATCCCGGCTTCGGCCAAGGCATCGAGCGCGGCGCGCGTGCCGCGCTGGCGCAGAGCCGGGTTGCGGCCGCCGTGGATCAGCTGATGCGTCTGCGCGAAGAACTCCACCTCGCGGATGCCCCCGCGCCCGCGCTTGAGGTCGTAGCTCGGGCCGACTGCCTGTCCGCCGGCATAGTGCTGGCGGATGCGAGTCGTAAGACGGCCGATCTCGGCAATCGCGCCGAAATCCAGACTGCGGCGCCACACGAACGGGCGGACGGCATCGAGGAAGGCCTGGCCGGCAGCGACATCGCCTGCCGCCGCGCGTGCGCGGATGTAGGCGGCGCGTTCCCAGGCGAGCGCGCTCGATTCGTAGTGCGTAAGCGCAGCGATGAAGGGGAGCGCCAGCGGAGTGACCTCGGCCGCTGGGCGCAGGCGCAGGTCCACCCTGAAAACATAGCCCTCCGCCGTGATCGCGCTCAGCAATTCGACAACCGTTCGGGCGATTCGTTGGGCGGCCTCGGCCGGATCATCGCGATCACGCCGCGGGAGGCGATCTGGATCGTAGAGGAGGATCGGATCGATGTCTGACGAGTAGTTGAGTTCACCCGCGCCATGCTTGCCCAAGGCGATGGCTGAGAAGCCCTGCGGCGGCGCATCGGGTACGCGGCGGCGCATGGCGGCCACGATGGCCGCATCGAGCGCGCGATCGGCAAAGGTGGAGAGCTCACCCATCACGCGGGACAGGGGGAGTGCGCCTGCAAGATCACCGATGGCCAGAGCGACCGCGAGAGCGTGCCGCTCGCGGCGCAGCGCAATGCCCGTATCCGGTTCGGCCAGACCGCAGCTGCGGGTTGATGCAAGGGCTTCCTCTATCCGGCCTGCTTCGAGGAGGGCTGCCAAATCGGGTAAGCGATCAAGGCCCCGGCACAGGAACGGCGCCTCTTTGCGGGCGCGGTGGAGGGCGTAGGTCCAGTCCGGTGCTGTGTGGTTGCCGCTCATAACGCTGCGATGCCCGGTCGGCGGCGTGCGATCAAGCGCCTGTGTCCGGCTTGCCAGCGGGCGGGGGCTCTGTCACCTGTGCCCGCCATGCCGGGTCCAGCACTCGCAAACGCCATGAAGGAATGAGGATGATGATCAGCAAGTCGCTCGGCCGCGCAGTGTTTGGCCTGACGTGCAGCGCAGCACTGGCCATTCCGCTTGCCGCTGGCCATGCCGCTTCTGCCGTGCCGCCCGTCGACGAGGCGCTGATGCGCGATACGATTCGCACTTTGGCCTCTGACGAATTCGAAGGGCGAGGCCCGGGGACTGCAGCTGAGCCCAAGACGCTTGATGCAATCATTGCGCGGTTCAAGGCGGCGGGCCTCCAGCCCGGCAACAAGGGGCCGGATGGCAAGCCTTCCTGGTTGCAGGACGTGCCGACCGCGACGATCACCGGAGTAAACCGCAGCCCGCTGGTTATCTCCGGCGGCGCGCAGGCGATGACGTTCAAGCCGTCGACCGATTTCGTGGCGGGAAGCTATCGAATCACCCCACATACCGAAGTGAAGGACAGCGAACTGGTCTTCGTCGGCTACGGCATCAATGCGCCGGAACTGGGCTGGAACGACTATGCCGGGATCGACATGAAGGGGAAGACCGCGGTCATCCTCGTCAACGATCCAGACTATGCGATGGAGGGTGAGAACGGCCTCTTCCGCGGTCGCCGCATGACTTATTACGGGCGTTGGACTTACAAGTTCGAGGAAGCCGCGCGGCAGGGCGCTACCGGGGCTCTGATCATCCACGATACCTTCCCGGCGGCCTATGGCTGGCAGGTCATCGATTCGAGCTGGTCGGGCGCGCAGCACTTTGTGCAGACCGCCAACGACGGGGCCGATCAGACCGTGGCCAACGGCTGGATCCAGAAGCCGGTGGCCGAGGCAATCCTCAAGGCTGCTGGCAAGGACCTGACGGCGCTGACCACAGCTGCGCAGCACAAGGGCTTCAAGCCGGTGTCGCTGGGGCTGAAGGCCAGTCTTTCGTTCGATAACACGATCGAAAAGGCCAATTCGCACAACGTGATCGGCCTTCTGCCGGGCAAGACTCGGCCCGATGAATATGTGCTCTACAGCGCGCACTGGGACCACCTTGGCCGATGCAAGCCCGATGCGACCGGCGATGACATCTGCAACGGCGCGGTCGACAATGCGACCGGCGTGGCGGCGCTGGCGGCGCTTGCCAAGATGAATGCAGCCGCTGGCCCTGCGGCGCGCAGTGAGGTGTTCCTTGCGGTGACGCTGGAGGAATCGGGCCTGCTGGGTTCGGAATACTATGCTCAAAACCCCGTCTTTCCGCTGGCGAAGACCGTGGGCGGGGTGAATATGGATGCGCTCTCGGTCGGCGGGCCGGCAAAGGACATCACCGTTACCGGCGGCGACAAGTCAGAGCTCACCGCGATCCTGCGCAAGGTTGAAGGCGAGATGGGCCTTTCCGAATCGCCCGAAGCGCATCCCGAGCGCGGGCACTACTACCGCTCCGACCATTTCAGCCTCGCAAAACGCGGGGTGCCGATGTTCGATGTTGGCAGGGGCAACGATCTGATCGTCGGCGGCAAGGCGGCTGGCGATGCGGCGTCCGAAGACTACACGAATGTGCGCTACCACCAGCCAAGCGATCAGTATCAGGAAAGCTGGGACGTATCGGGCATGCTGCAGGATGTGCGCTTGTTCTACCGGCTCGGCCGCGAACTGGCGGACAGCACGGCGTGGCCGAACTGGCACTCGAACGACGAGTTCCGCGCTGTGCGCGACAAAAGCCGCGCCGAAGCGGCACACAAGTAAAGGGCGCCTGGCATGAGCGATGATGCAATGCGGATGCCGCCAGAGTGGCATCCGCAGAACTGGCTGTGGATCGGCTTCCCCCATCTGGCTGATGAATGGTCTGGCCTTATCGATGCGGCGCAAGTGCAGATTGCGGCGTTTGCCAGCGCGGTGGCCGAAAGCGGGCAGGAGGTGCGGCTGATCGTGCGCGATGCCGCGAATGAGGCTCGCGCGCGCACGCTGGTTTCAGGTGCGGTCACGCTGGAGCGACGCGTCTATGGTGATGTCTGGCTGCGCGATACCGGCCCGCTTGTGGTGGGCGGCGATAGCGGGCAGCGCGCCCGGCTGTTCGGCTTCAACGGCTGGGGCGGCAAGTATCTGATGGCAGGCGACGAGGCTATCGGTGCTGATCTTGCCGCGAGCGCCGGCCTGCCTGCCGACCGCTGCGACTGGATTCTGGAAGGCGGCGCGCTTGATGGTGACGGGACCGGCTTGGTCGCGACGACCGCGCAGTGCCTGCTCAACCCCAATCGCAATCCCGAACTTACGCAGGCCGATCTGGAAATGCGGCTCGCGCGCGATCTTGGTTTCAACCGGGTGCTTTGGCTGGGCGATGGCCTGATCAACGACCATACCGACGGCCATGTCGACAACCTGGCGCGGTTCGTCGCGCCGAACCGGCTGGCATTGCCCCGCGCGACCGGGCCCGGCGATCCCAATGCCGCGATCTACGCGGATGCCGCCGCGCGCGCGCGCGATTTCGGGGTCGAGGTTATCGAAGTGCCCTCGCCGGGCCATGTTGATTGGGGCGGCATGATCCAGCCGGCCAGCTACATGAACTTCGTGATCGCTAACAATGTCGTGATTGTCCCCGTGTTCGGAACGCAGCACGACGACGATGGTGTTGCCGCGATTGCCGAACTGTTTCCTGACCGCGCAGTCATCGGGCTCATGGCCGACGCGGTTTTGGCGGGCGGAGGGGGCTTTCACTGCTCAAGCCAGCAAATGCCATCTGCGTGATTATGCGAGCCTTAACCCCGGAGCGCTAGGAGCTAGGGTCATGGCAAAGACAATTCTCGTGATTTTCGGTACCCGGCCGGAAGCGATAAAGATGTTCCCCGTGGTCCATGCGCTCTCAGCCGATCCGGCGTTTCGCGTTGTCACCTGCGTTTCGGCGCAGCATCGCGGCATGCTTGATCAGGTCCTGGCGATTGCGGGGATCGTGCCCGACCACGATCTCGATCTGATGCGGCCGGATCAGACGCTGGACGGACTGACCGCTGCGCTGCTTACCGGGCTGGGCGGTGTGATGGACGCAGAAAAGCCTGACTGGGTCGTGGTTCAGGGCGATACGGCCACCGCCATGGCAGGCGCACTTGCGGCCTACTACCGCAAGATCCCGGTCGCGCACGTCGAGGCGGGTCTGCGCAGCCACAATATCTATCACCCTTGGCCCGAGGAGGTGAACCGCAAGATCATCGGCACCATCGCGGCGCTCCACTTCGCACCAACCGAAACGTCTGCCGCCGCGCTGCGCGCCGAAAACGTGGCCGCCGATGCAGTCCATGTGACCGGCAACACCGTGATCGATGCGCTGCGGTGGGTGAGCGAGCGAATCGCCGCCGAGCCGGAACTCGCAAGCGGTCTGTCGGATCTGGAAGCACGCTTTGCCGGAAAACGCATCATCGGCGTGACCAGCCACAGGCGCGAGAACTTCGGCGGCGGGCTGGAAGCAATTGCCGAGGCGATTCGCCAGATCGCCCAGCGTCCGGATGTCGCGCTGATCTTCCCGGTCCACCCCAATCCCAATGTGCGCGGGGTGATGGAAGGCGCACTTGGCGGCCTTGCCAATGTCGCACTGATCGAGCCGTTGGATTATCCGCATTTCGCCCGGCTGCTGAGCCTTGCCGAGATCATGCTGACCGATAGCGGCGGGGTGCAGGAAGAAGCGCCAGCGCTCGGAAAGCCGGTGCTCGTGATGCGCGAAACGACCGAGCGGCCCGAGGGCGTAGAGGCGGGAACCGCGCGGCTTGTCGGCACCCAAACCACCCGGATAGTTTCCGAAATCTTTACCCTGCTCGACGATAAGGCTGCCTATTCAGCCATGGCGCGCGCGCACAATCCTTTCGGGGATGGGCGCGCCGCGCGGCGTATCGCGGAGCTCTTGGGACATGCCCCCTAAAACCGGAAATCTGGATGTGAAACCCAAGGTCTGCGTTGTCGGCCTTGGCTATATCGGACTTCCCACCGCCGCGATCATCGCCCGTTCCGGCTGCCCGGTGCTCGGTCTTGATGTGACACAAAGCGTCGTCGATACGATCAACCGCGGCGAGATCCATATCGAGGAAGTCGATCTTGATGGCTTGGTGCAGGGCGTAGTTCAGCGCGGGCTGCTGCGCGCCTCGACCCAGATTGAACCCGCCGATGTTTTCGTGATCGCGGTGCCGACACCCTTTGCCAAGGACGGCCACCATACTCCCGACGTGTCCTACGTGCAGGCAGCCGCAAGCGAAGTGGCGGGCGTGCTGAAGCCGGGCGACGTGGTGATCCTCGAATCGACCAGCCCTGTCGGCACGACCGACGCGATGCGCGATCTGATGGCTGGCCTGCGGCCTGACCTGAAGTTTCCCCAAAGTGACAAGGGGGGCCTGACCCGCGAGACCCCCGACGTGTCGATCGCCTATTGCCCCGAACGGGTGCTGCCGGGCCGCATTCTCGAAGAGCTGACCAACAACGACCGCTCGATTGGGGGGATCACGCCGCGCTGCGCGCGCAAGGCGCTGGCGTTCTACAAGCGCTTCGTGCGCGGGACTTGTGTGACCACCGATGCGCGTTCGGCGGAAATGACCAAGCTGGTCGAGAACGCCTACCGTGACGTGAACATCGCCTTTGCCAACGAGCTTTCGATCGTCGCGGACCGCATGGGGCTCGATGTATGGGAGGTGATCCGCCTCGCCAACCGGCATCCGCGCGTCAATATCTTGCAGCCCGGCCCGGGCGTGGGCGGACACTGCATCGCGGTCGATCCGTGGTTCATCGTGGCCAGCGCGCCCGAGGACACGCCGCTGATCCGCACCGCGCGCGGGGTCAACGACCAGAAGATGCACCATGTGATTGCGCGCGCGATTGCGTTGGTCGATGCCCGGCCCGATGCGCGGATCGCGTGCCTCGGCCTCGCCTTCAAAGCCAATATCGACGATTTCCGCGAGAGCCCGGCACGCTTTGTCGCGGCTCGGATTGCGCGCAAATATGGCAGCCGGGTCTCGATCGTGGAACCCTATGCCAGTGCGCTGCCGGTGGAATTCAACGACACCGGTGCCAGCCTGATCGATCTCGATGATGCGCTGGAAACCTGCGACGTGCTGATCGTGCTGGTCGACCACGACGTGTTCAAAGTCGTGCCGCTCGCCGAGCGCAGCGGCAAGGTGGTTTATGATACGCGGGGGATCTGGCCCGACCAGCCGGACGCCGAGAGCTTCGGCACTGGTCTGCGGCTAGCTAGCTGAACCGGTGCATGCCCGGGGGGGCGGAGCTGTTCATGGTTGAAAGGATCGCGATGCCGGCGCTGAAGCTAACTCTGCCGCTGGCGGCTTGCCTCGCGGCTCTGGGCGTCATCGGCTGCAGCGGCCTTGGCGGCGAATCAAGCGCGCAGACTGCGGCACGAGGCAGCGGGGCCCGGGTTGAACCGGCGTTGCCGCCGCTCCAGCCCCAGGTCCCGCCTGAGCTTCCGGCACCGCGCAGCCCGGCAGAATTCGCCGCGCACGATGCAACCTATCCCTTCTACATGCCGATGCAGGGGCTGCGCCGCCCGGCCAACCGGTTCTTCGTCAAGTGCGATGCCTCACAGGCCGCGGGGCGCGAGGTGTTTCAGGGGAACGATACCGCCTCGCTCTATGGCCGGGCTGAGGGCGGGTTCGAGTTTGTCTACGAAGCACGAGACCGGGCCGGGCGCTCTTGCGTCTATCCCTTCGCACCCAATTTGCCGAACATCATCGGGAACCTGCAAGGTACACAGTACATCTTCCGCTCTTCGAGCCCGGGTGAGCGGGTGACCTTCCGCACGGGCAACGAATGGGCCGCGCTGCCGATGCGTGCGCTGGATATCGGGCGCAGCCGCATCCACTTCGAGATGCGCGACATCGAGCTTGATTTCCCTGGCGCGATCCAGCCGATGGGCGCGCTTCATCTGGAAACCTACGGCGGAGCGCCGCCGGGCTTGTTTACCGCCGTTGTCCGCCGTTCGAAAATCTTCGGCGGCAAGAACGCGATCTTCGCGCCGGGCGGAGAGACGATGCTCTATATCGAGGACAGCGAGATCATCGGCAATGTCGGCACCAATGCCGATCAGGAGCACAGCACCTATATCAACGGCACGCTGGTTTCGCATTTCCGCAATGTGCGCTGGCACGGCCAGAAGGGCTGGAGCAACGTGGCAAGCGGTCACCAGCTCAAAGACAAGGCCTACCTGCGTATCTATGAGAACGTGACCGTCTCGAATGCGCCGGGACGGGGTTCGCCCTCGGCGATGCCGCTGATCGATGCGTCCTCGTTCGGGTTCACTTGGGCGAACGGCCTCAGGATCGAACGGATCCCCATGCCGCAGGAGCCGCGCGAGGGGCTGGTCGATCTGCGCAGTGAAATTCTCTACGGGAACCCGCAGCATTACCCATGGCCGGTGATCGCCACGTCGGCTTGGCGAATGCCGCAGGCGCCGCTGGGCGCTCTGGATCAGGTCTATCTCTCGGTGTTCTTCAACACTTCGGTCCAGAGCTTCCGCCGTGAACCCTTCGTTTTCGCGCAGCGCCCGTGGGGCCGGGGGTTCGAGCCGGGGACAGCGACGGTGGTCGGCGAAGGCCTTACCACGCGGGCGGAACAGCGGGCGGTTTCGCTGGCGTTCGGCACGCAGGGGACCTTCGGCAAGGTCTATTCCGGTGTTGGCTGGACTTACGTGAACCCGCGCTTGTCAGACAACATGCTGTGGGTGGCCGATCGCGATGCCTTCATCCGCCATGCGCTGGGGCTCATCGGGCGGTAGAGCGCCATTGCGCGCCAGCCAGCGTGCGCGGATCGCGTCGCTGCTGTCGCGGCTGCCGTCATGACTCCAACCCGGTTCGCGGACGAGATAGGCCAGCTTGTAGCGCAGCGGCGCTGTCGCAAAGTCCTTCAGCATGGCCTTCCATTCGTGGAACACGCTGTGGAGCACGCTGAACGTGCCAAGCTGGCGGATGACGCCGTAGTGCGCTGGCTGCTCGTCGAGTTCGGGCTGGAACGTGCCGAACAACCTGTCCCAGAACATGAACACACCGGCAAAGTTGCGATCGAGGTAGAGCGGATTGGTCGCGTGGTGGACGCGGTGATGCGAGGGCGTGTTGAACACCCATTCGAACCACGCCGGCATGCGGCGCACTGCCTCCGTGTGGATCCAGAACTGCCCGACAGTGTTGGCCGCGCCCACCGTCAGCAGCATTTCAGGCGGCACGCCCACGAAGGCCGGCCACATGCGAAACATGAACGAAAGCGCGATAAAGCCGGTCCAGGTCTGACGGAGTGCGGTGCTGAGATTGTAGTGCTGGCTGGTGTGGTGATTGACATGCGCCGCCCAGAACCAGCGCACACGGTGTCCAGTGCGGTGCGCCCAGTAGTAGTTGAAATCATCGAGCAGCAGCACGGCGATCCACGACCACCAAGCATAGGGCACGGTGGCGACACGGTGCAGATAGAGCCACTGCGCGGCGCCGTAGATTGCACCGGCAACAAGCGCGCCGGCAATCGTGCTGCCCAGCCCGAGCAGCAGCGAGGTGAGCATGTCTCGCGCCTCGTAGGCATCAGGCGCATGGCGCCGGGCCCAAGCGATCTCGATCAGGATCAACGCGATGAAGGCGGGCACCGCATAGGCGATCACGTCGACCGGTTGCGTGAGGGGGTGGCTCATGGCCGCGAGGAAAGGCGCAAGCAGGTCGGTCATCCGATGGCTCCCAGTCTGCGGAGACTGGCAGCCCAGACTTGCGCCTGTTCGCCAAGATCGAGCGTGATGCTGCCGAAATACGGATCGTCGGTGGAAAGCGTGAGGAAGCCTCGGTCGAGCCTCGCTCCGGCATAGGAGGACAGCACGCGCGCGGCGAAGCGTCCGCCATGGCGGCGGATCAACATGACTTCGCCCGCACTGTTGCGCAGCAGTGCGCCGATCCGCGCGCGGTCGAGCGCAACGTCGACCGGGTCGAACCCGCAGCGCGCCTGCTCGGCCATCGCGCGCGCTTCCGCCTCGTCTGCAATGCGAACGTCGCTGCCGAGATCGAGTGCGCGGACGAGCAGGAAGACGAACATTACAGCCGCAAGCGAACCTGCTGCCTGCAGGGCAATCGCAGCGCCGGGAAGCGCGATGAGCGTTTCAGGAGAAGACACGCCGCTAGCCTGCCTCAGCGCGCCTGCGCGGCAAGGAAGTCCAGTTGCGGCGCAATCGGGCCGACATCGTAGCCTGCGCCCGCAGCCTGCGTGGCAATGGCGTCGAGCGCCATGCCCATGCGTGCCTGGGCAAGAGCCCACAGCAGCGTTGATCGGGTGCCGGAGCGGCAATAGGCCAGCACTGGCTTGTCGCCAGCAGCGCCAAGCGCTGCCTCCATCGCTTCGACTTGCGGCATCGAGAAACCGGCATGGGTTACCGGAATGGCGACATAAGCGATGCCGGCGGCCATGGCGGCAGCCTCGATCTCTGCGCCCGGGGTCTGGTCGGCTGATTCGTCTTCGGGCCGGTTATTGATGATGAGCCCGATGCCCAGCGCGCTGGCCTCGGCGATGTCGGCTACGTCGATCTGCGGGCTTGCATACGTCTTTTCGTCGATCTTGCGGAACATGGGGCAGTCTCTCTTTGCCAGTACTGGAGCCGTTAACGCCTATGCGCTCTTGCGGCGCGCACGGCGATTGCGGCCAAGGACGTCGAGCAACCCGACGATTACCGAGAAGCCCACGGCCGCATAGATACAATTTTTGAGAATGTGCACCCTGAAGGCATCGGTCATCTGCACAACGGCCATCATCATCAGGAACGCAAGCGCCAGCATCACCAGCGTCGGGTTCCGCTTGATGAACTTTCCCAGAGGATCAGCGGCCAGCAGTATCAGGCCGCTGGCGAAGACCATCGCAGCGATCAAGGTCTCGATTTCGTCGTGCATACTTCCGGTGGTCAGAATCGAACCGATCGAGTCAACGAGATCGAGCGTCGATAGAATCGCGATGAAAATCAGGTTGTCGATGCCCAGTGCGATGTCGAGCAGGACCAGCTTAGCAAGCGCGGCCCGTGCTAAAGGATCTGCCACAAGGGAGAGCAAATGCATGTCGGAAGCTTTGCCCAAACCCTTCGTGAAGGGCAAGAGTTCCGGGAACATGGCAGAATAGCCACACCGATTGCCCGGCAGGTCGCGCCAAACAACGAATCCGTTCGCGCTGGAGCCTTTTGTTGGTTATAGTGTGGGCTGCAGAGGATCAGGCGAGCGGAGTCTCGCATATTTCCCTTGTTGTGCCGTCGGCAGCCGCGTCCGGCTTTCGGCACCCAGGAAAGCAGGGGCGGAACGAAGGTTTATTGGTTTTTATGGGTTTTGACAGAGGGCGGCGGGGTCGCGGACGCGACAAGCGCGATGGTTTCGGTGACGAAGGCGGTTTCGACCCCTACGGCGGCGGCGGCGGCGGTTTCGGCGGCGGCGGTTTTGACCGTGGCGGTTTCGGCGGCGGTGGCAATCGCGGTGGTTTCGGCGGCGGTGACCGTGGTGGCTTCGGCGGCGGCGATCGTGGCGGCGGCTTCGGCGGCGGCCCGCGTGGCGGCGGCGGCGGCGGCGGTGGCTTCGGCGGCCCGCGCGGCGGCGGCGCTGGTGGCGGCGGAATGCCTGCCCAGGTCGTGGGCACCGGCAAGGGTGTCGTAAAGTTCTTCAACTCGCAAAAGGGCTTCGGCTTCATCCAACGCGAAGACGGTGGTGAGGACGTGTTTGTCCACATCAGCGCGGTCGAGCGTGCGGGGCTTGAAGGTCTTGCCGAGGGCCAGCAGCTTGAGTTCAATCTCGTTGATCGCGGCGGAAAGATCTCCGCGGCGGACCTGCAGGTGGTTGGTGACGTGATTGAAGTGGCGGCAAAGCCCGCTGCTCCCCAGCGTCAGCTGACCGGCGAGAAGGCAACCGGCACCGTGAAGTTCTTCAATGCCATGAAGGGCTTCGGCTTCATCACTCGTGATGATGGCCAGCCGGATGCGTTCGTGCACATCAGTGCGGTCGAGCGTTCGGGCATGCGTGAGCTGAACGAGGGCGACAAGCTCGAGTTCGATCTCGAGGTGGACCGTCGGGGCAAGCACTCGGCCGTCAATCTGGTCCCGCGACAAGACTGAGATTGGTGCAACGCCTTCGGCAGCGTGCCGATGGCCTGTACCTCCAAAAATCGCAGGTGGCGGCCCTCCGGGGTCGCCATTTGTCGTTTACGACAATACGCCCGGTGGAACGCGGGCCGAAGCAGGAAGGAACCGTGTCATGTCGATCACCCCGTTGATGCCCGTATATCCCCGGTGCGGCGTGCGTCCGGTGCGCGGAGAACACTGCCACCTTATCAGCGAGGACGGCACGCGGTATCTCGATTTCGCGAGCGGCATCGCGGTCAACCTGCTTGGCCACAGCCATGAGCACCTGATCGGCGCAATCCAGCGGCAGGCGGCGACGCTGATGCATGTGTCGAACCTCTATGGCAGCCCGCAAGGTGAGCATCTCGCGCAGCGGCTTGTCGACCTGACCTTTGCCGACACGGTATTCTTCACCAATTCCGGGGCCGAGGCGGTGGAATGCGCGATCAAGACGGCGCGTGCCTATCACCAGCATGCCGGCAACACCGAGCGCCACGAGCTGATCACTTTCAAGAACGCGTTCCATGGCCGCACGATGGCCACGATCAGCGCCTCCAACCAGGAGAAGATGCACAAGGGCTTCATGCCGCTGTTGGAAGGGTTCCGCTACGTCGATTTCGATGATCTCGAAGGCGCGCGGGCAGCCATCGGACCGCACACTGCCGGCATCCTTGTCGAGCCTATCCAAGGCGAGGGCGGCATCCGCGATGCGTCGCCCGAGTTCCTGCAGGGTCTGCGCGCACTGGCGGACGAGCACGACCTCATGCTGATCTTCGATGAAGTGCAGTGCGGCGTTGCGCGTACAGGCGATCTCTATGCCTACGAACAGTACGGCGTCGTGCCGGATATCATGGCGAGCGCGAAGGGCATCGGCGGGGGCTTTCCGTTGGGGGCCTGCCTTGCCACCGAACACGCCGCGCGCGGCATGGGCCTTGGGACACATGGCAGCACGTATGGCGGCAACCCGCTTGGCATGGCAGCAGCCGAAGCCGTGCTGGATGTCGTTGCCGAACCCGCCTTCCTCGCCGAGGTCAAGGCAAAGGGTGAGCGGCTGCGCGGGCGACTGGAACAGTTTATCGGCAACTACCCTGACATGTTCGAACTCGTTCGCGGCCGCGGACTGATGCTCGGCGTCAAGATGAAGATCGAACCGCGTCCGTTCGTTGCGCATATGCGCGACAACCACCATCTGCTCACCGTGGCAGCTGGTGACATGACCTTCCGTGTCCTGCCGCCGCTGGTGATCGATGACAGCCACATTGACGAGTTCATGGACAAGCTTTCGGCCGCAACCGCGAGTTATGCCGCCGAAGCGCAACCGGCATGACCCGGCATTTCCTGAACCTCAGCGACGCAGGCGGTGATGCGCTGGCCGCCATGCTGGGCGATGCGATGGACCGGAAAGCAGCGCGCAGCGGGCTCCCCAAGGGATTGCCCGATCACGATGCGCCGCTGGCTGGGCGCGTGCTGGCATTGGTGTTTGAAAAGAACTCAACGCGTACGCGCGTCTCTTTCGACATCGCGATCCGACAGCTTGGTGGCAGCGCGCTGGTCCTCGATGCCGGCACCACGCAACTCGGTCGCGGAGAGACTATTGCTGACACGGCGCGTGTACTCAGCCGGATGGCTGACGTGATCATGCTGCGCACGGATGATCACGCCAAACTCGAGGAACTCGCGCACTACGCCAGCGTGCCGGTGATCAATGGCCTGACGGATCTTTCGCATCCGTGCCAGATCGTTGCCGATCTCCAGACGCTTCTTGAACACGGCAAGGCGCTCCCTGGGCTCGAGGTCGCCTGGCTGGGCGACGGCAACAACGTGCTAAATTCCTTTGTCGAAGCCGCCGGACTGATGAAGTTCAATGTTCGTATCGGCGTGCCCGAAGGTTACGAAAGCGATCCCGCTTTCATTGCCGCGGCGCAGGCCGGCGGTGCGCGCATTGCGGTTCATCGCGATGCGGCCGAAGCGGTGCGCGGTGCCGATGTCGTCGTGACGGACACTTGGATCTCGATGGGGCAGGCCCATGCCGAAGCCAAGCTGGCTGCAATGGCGCCGTTTCAGGTCAATGCAGCGCTGATGGCGCTGGCCAACCCTGATGCCGTTCTGCTCCACTGCTTGCCCGCGCACCGCGGAGAAGAAGTGACCGATGCGGTGATCGACGGTCCGCAATCGGTAGTGTGGGATGAAGCGGAAAACCGCATTCACGCCCAGAAGGCGATTCTGCGCTGGGCGTTCGGGCAGATCTGACCATGGCGGAAGGGGGCGCCTCTGCCAGCACGACCGGCTTCGATCAGGTTCTTGCTTTCACCGTTCCCGAGCGTGATGCACGTGGACGCGTGGTCCGGCTCGGCCCGGTGCTCGATGACGTAATCGGGGCGCATTCCTACCCGGCGCCGATTCGCAACCTTCTCGCTGAAGCCCTCGTGCTGGCTGCGTTGCTGGGCTCGCTGCTCAAGGATGATCAGGGTCAGCTCACCATGCAGGCGCAGACCCAGGACGGCGTGGTCGATTTGCTGGTGTGCGACTATCGCGCCGGTGAACTGCGTGGCTACGTGCGCTTTGATCGGGCGCGCCTGGATGATCTCGGCCCCAGCCCGAGCCTCCATGCACTGTTTGGCGACGGCTACCTGGCCATCACCTTTGATCTCGCGACTGCAGGGCAGCGCTATCAGGGCATTGTCCCGCTTCAGGGCGAATCGCTTGCGGGAGCTTGCGAAAGCTACTTCTTCCAGTCCGAACAGATTCCGACGATGATCCGGGTCGGCGTGCGCCCAAGCGCCAATGGTTGTGTCGCTGGCGGTCTCCTGATCCAGCACCTGCCTGAGGGCGAGGAAGGTCGCGAGCGGCTCCATGTTCAGCACGACCATCCCGAGTGGGAGCACATGCGCATCATTGGCGGCACGGTTTCGCTAGCCGAATTGGTCGACCCGGCGCTTGAGCTCGAAACTCTGCTTTGGCGGCTGTTTCATGAAGAGCGCGAAGTAAGGGTCGATCAGGGGCTAGAGATCAGTAAGGGCTGCCGCTGTACGAGCGAATACTACCGCTCCGTTTTGTCCCGGTTCGGCCCAACGGAACGCGCGGAAATGCGTAACGAAGAGGGTTTGATCCTCGTGGATTGCGCGTTTTGCTCGCGTATTTTCAAGATTGATCTCGATTGAGTGGTTTGTCGCTCACACGGAACACTTTATCGCAAACCAAATTTCGGCTATACTGTAATCAGGCGGTGCGACATGGAGTCGGAGCGCCATTGATGGACGCGCCTGCCAGATGAATCGCTTGCTGCGCCGACTTGGTAGCCTTGCCCGGCATTTGCCTCGCCGGTGCATTGGTGGTGCGTTTGTCGCGCTGGCGGCTTTCCCGAGCCCGGCACTGATCGCGGAGAAGCCCTCGCTTGCGATGCTCGATCAGCTGCAGCCCGGGCAGTGGGAAGTTCGGGATCGCGATCTTTCCGGCGGCCGGACCCGGCTGTGCATCGAGAATGGGCGGCGGCTGATCCAGATCCGGCACATGCGCGAAGCCTGCCGCAGCTTTACCGTTCAGGATACCGCAGATGCCGTCACTGTGCATTACGCCTGCCCCGGCAATGGCTATGGACAGACGTCCGTTCGGTTTGAGAGCGCGCAGCTCGTGCAGCTCGAAACCCAGGGTGTCGCGCAGGGGTTGCCGTTCAACATGCGCGCGGAAGTGCGGCGTGTCGGAGCCTGCGCCTCCTGATTTCGCGGCGAGGATTGCCTTGGGCGGTCGATGCCTCTAGCTCTGCGACATGGTCGCAAAAACCGTTTCCGGACAAGTTCCTCTCGCAGTCGTTCTGCTCTCGGGCGGTCTCGATTCAATGGTCTGTACGGGGCTGGCGCGCGAGCAGGGCTTTCGGATTCTCGCGCTGACGATTGACTACAACCAGCGCCACCGGGTCGAGATCGATGCCGCACGCGCAATTGCCGGAACGCTGGGTGTGGAACGGCACGTCATCCTGCCGCTCGATCTGCGCCAGTTCGGTGGGTCGGCGCTCACCGCTGATATAGCGGTGCCGAAAGATGGTGTCGGAGATGATGTTCCCGTCACTTATGTGCCAGCACGCAACCTTGTGTTTCTCTCGTTGGCCCTCGCCTGGGCGGAAGCAGCTGGTTCCTGCGATCTCTTCATTGGCGTCAATGCGCTGGACTACTCGGGTTATCCGGATTGCCGCCCTGAATTCATTGGCGGCTTCCAGGACCTCGCTCGGGTTGCGACCAAGATCGGAAATGATGGTGGCACCGTGCGAGTGCACGCGCCGCTCCAGCACCTCAAGAAAAGCGAAATCGCGCAAGAAGCGGCCCGTCTCGGGCTCGATCCGGGTGCCAGCTGGTCGTGCTACGATCCGCTGCCCGATCGGCAGGCCTGCGGCGTGTGCGACAGTTGCCGCTTGCGGCGCGCGGGATTTGATGCGGCGGGGATAGAGGATGGCACGAAGTATGGAGATGACGGATAAGCCGAAGCAGTGGCTCGGCGTAGATCGCTACAGCTGGTACGCGCTGCTAGTCCTGGTCATTGTCTACGTCATCAACTTCGTGGATCGGCAGCTGCTCACGATCCTCGCGGTGGATATCAAGCACGATCTCGGCATTTCCGATGCCCAGTTCGGCTTCCTTTACGGCACGGCGTTTGGCGTGTTCTACGCCCTCTTCGGGATCCCGCTCGGTAAGCTGGCAGATCGCGCAACGCGAACCCAGTTGCTGGCCACAGGCCTCGCCTTGTGGTCGACGATGACCGCTCTGTCCGGCTTGTCCCGTACCTTCTGGCAACTGGGTGCGGCACGCATCGGCGTCGGTGTGGGAGAGGCTACCGCCGGACCTTGCTCCTATTCGCTGCTTGCAGACTACTTTCCGGCCCATCGCCGCGCGACGGCGGTGGCAATCTTTTCTTCGGGCATCTACCTCGGCGGCGGGTTCTCGCTCTATATCGGAACCGCAATTGCGGGGGGATGGAACCACGCATTTCCGATTGGCGCGCGGCCATTCGCACTCGCAGGTTGGCAAGCGGCCTTTCTGGCCGTCGGATTGCCCGGATTGCTTCTCGCGCTGTGGGTGCGCAGTCTCCGCGAGCCCATCCGTGGCCGATTTGAATCCTCAGCTGCGAATACTCTGCCGAAGGCTGCAGTCCAGCCGGCGACCTGGGGGGCATTTTTCCGTGATCTTGGCTCGATTGTCCCGCCGTTCACGCTGCTTGCGGCCGCCAGGCGCGGCGTCAGGGCGCTGCTCGGCAATGTGGCAATCTTGGTGGGTCTCGCGCTCGTCGCCTATTTCCTGACGCGGCTTCTGGAGGATCCTGCGCAGTGGATCGCACTCGCCATCGGGACTTATGCGATTACGTCTTGGGCCATCGCCCTGCGCCATGACGATCCGGAGGCATTCGCGGTCATCTGGGCTTCGCCGTCGGTCGTCGGGCTCAATCTGGGCTATGGCCTCATGTGCGTGATCACATACGCTGGTTCTGCATTCGGCCCGTCCTTCGTAATGCGCGAGTTTGGCGCGTCACCGGGTGCGGTGGCGCTCGTTGTCGGTGGATCGGCGGCGGCAGGCGGTGCTCTCGGTGTGATCACAGGAGGCGCCTTGGGGGATCGATTTGCCGGTGATCGCTTCCACTCCCGGCGCCTCCTGGTCGTCATCGTGGCGCTGCTCGCCTCGCTGGTCCCGAATTGCATCATGCTGGGAACCCACTCGCTGACAGTCGTGTATTTCTGCGTGTTTCCGATGTGGTTTCTTGCCAGCGCGGCGCTTGGCGGGGCGGCGGGGACGATCGTCAATATCGTTCCCGCGACGACCCGCGCCACGGCTACGGCGTCGTTCTTCCTCTTTGCGACCATGGTCGGTCTTGCCCTTGGGCCCTATTCGGCCGGCCGGATCTCGGAGAGCTTCGGTGGCCTGCGAATTGGCCTTGCCGGAATACTCGTAGTGGTGCCGTTCGCGTTGATCGCGCTCGAGATATCCCGCCGCGATCTTGTCCGCCGCGAAAGCTAGGGACAGTCCCCCCGGCAACGGTTGCGTATTGCGGGCCGGACCTGCGCTCGAGACCGGATGCGGGGCTCCGGGCTCCCGGTGATGCCTGCCGGATCACCAGCACTTGCAAGGCAAACCCGTTACCGCAGCAATGGCCCACGAAAAAGGGGACCGGATTTCTCCGGCCCCCAATTCATTTCCAGCAGTTCGCCGAAGCTTACATGCCCGAACCCGGACCGTACGTGATTTCCACGCGGCGGTTCTGGAGTTCGCGAACACCGTCGGCGGTCGGAACGCGCGGGTTGCTCTCGCCGAAGGCCTGGCTGGTGATCGCACCATCCGGGATGCCATGGGTGGTCAGGTAGCCGCGGACCGAAGAGTTGCGACGCTCCGAAAGACCCTGATTGTACTTCGGCGAACCCGAACGGTCGGTGTAACCTGCCAGCATGATCGGCACGCTGGCGCAGTTGCCATAGGCCGTGACCGCGTTGTCCAGAATGGTTGCCGCTTCAGGCGTGATGCTCGACTTATCCCAGTCGAAGAACACGATGTACGGACCCTTGTTGCATACCGGAGCCGGCGGAGGCGGCGGGGGCGGCGGGGGCGGCGGGGGCGGCGGGGGCGGCGGGGGAGCGGGCGGTTCCGGCATCGGAGCCGGTTCAGCACCGCCAAAGTTGTACGCCAGCGTGCCGAGCAGCGAGTGCGAACGCCACTGACCGCGGACATTTTGGCCGGCCAGCAGATCGTTGCCGATTACGTCGACATTGCTGACCGAGAAGTAGCGATACTTCAGACCCACGTCCCAGTGCTTGGAGAGCGGGGTGCGAACGCCCGCGAGTGCCTGCCATGCGAACTTGGTGCTCGAGTCGTTGGTGCCACCGAAGCCGGCCGTTGCAATCTGATACTTGACGTTGGCGACGCCGACGCCGCCGCCGACAAACGCCTGAAGGCTGTCGTCGCTGCCGAAGTCGAGCAGGCCATTGACCATGTAGCTGAGTGCGCGTGACCGACCAATGAGAGTATTGGCGGAATGGTCAAACGCATTGCCAGCGCTGTCGGTCAGACGATCCGCGTTGCTACGGCGATATGCGACTTCGGTTTCAAGGCGAAATCCACCGAAATCATAACCAACGATGCCACCAAAGTCGTAACCAGTTTTGCTCTTCAGCGTCGCAGCGTTAGCGGCACCAGCAATCGCTAGGTCGGTTTTTTCAAGAACCATAGCGCCCGCATCGACCTCGACGTACCACGAATCCTTCTTGGCGAGCGCCGGCGTTGCGAGCGCCGTTGACGCCAGGGCCAAGCCCAGGAGCATTTTCCGCATTATCATTTCCCCTTTATTCGAAGTCATGCCTCGGGTGAGTGAGCTATTAGCGGCTCTCGATTTTGCTTGCAAGCAAACGTGAGTGCTTGCTGTTGCCAAAAGGCAACTAAAACCAGACCTCTACGCAGCAACCCTGAGATAAGCGCGGCTTTGAATGACTAAGGCAGTGCAGTCTTGGAAAGCGCCGACGCAGATCATGAAAATATGCCGGCAGTGCGCAGAGCGGCAATGATCGCCGCAAGCGCGGTACGCGCCTGGCTGTCGATGACAGTGCCACCCGACGGGCCGGATGGTGCGGCGATCAACCGCCACGAGCCCGCAGCATAAAGGCGATGCGCACTTGCTGAAAGATCGTAGGTCCGCATGCCGTCCCGCGGTGCGATAAACCGCCAACCACCTTCGCTCCACGCGGCGATCCGATCAGTCTGACCGGCAAAAGCCCCTGTCGCACTGCTGCCGACAAGCCAGCATTGCCCGTTCGAGGGGGTTGCCGGCGGGGCTGCTAAAACGGCTTCGATCACCGGATGCAGCAGAACGTCAGCGGTCTGCATGGCCTCATTGACCGTGATTTCCTTCTGGCTTTGCCCTGCGAACAAAAGGGGAAGCGCAAAGCGCGCGGTGGAGGCGGAAAAGCTGATGGGGTCAGTCATGATCGTGTCCTGTTGCTTGCGTCAGGCGGGGAAATCGATGCGCAGCGGCACGGAAGCCGCATTTCGGCCGATCTGGCGCACGGTGAAATAGTGCGGGGAGCCAGCCGGTAGCCCTGCGATCTGCCCTGCAGTCACCACAAGCGTCGAACTGGCAGTCTGCCATCGAAGAAGCGGCGCTGCCGGTTCGCCAAGGGCAATTTCCCAGAGCTCGGCCTCCTCGTTCAGCGGCACGTCAACTCCGTCCAGCCATAGCCAAGATCCCCGAGCGCGCCGCACCCATCTAAGAGCGATCGAACCGTCGCCCTGCAGCTTGGCAGAGCCGTGCACCGGCGACAGAGGCCGCAGGGTCGCACTCGAATCGGCCACGGGCACAGTGACTGCTGCCGTATCCCCCAGGCCCACGGCCACGATCCGCGTCGTGCTGGGATCACCGATCAACGACGCATCCAGCCGCACCAGCGAGTCCTCGATCAAGGTGAATGACTCATTGGCAACATGGGTCCCGATTGCCCACTCCGTGCCGCCCCGTCCGCGCAGCCATTTGCCTAGCCGCCAAGCGCCCCCACCGAGAGGAACGGCGCTGCCGAACTGGACGAGCTCGCTGCCAAGCCGCGCCCGGTTCGCCCCTTGGAGCAGTTGCGCCAGGCTGGCATCGACGAGCAGCTGATCGGGCCCTGCGAGCACGACGTCGACGGTTGAGCGACGATCGAGCAGCAGCGGCGAGGCTACGGGCATAGCCCCGACCGTCCTGCCCACGCGCGTCCGTGTCCGGCCGGTCGAACCTATCGAGGTCAGCGCCCCGCCGTCTCCGCCGAGGTCCGCCAGCAGTGCTGCGCCGGTCCAACCTGCGCTCGCCCCGGATGCGGCGACATAGACGGCAGGTGTGGTTCCGATTCCTGTCCCGTCCCAGGGCAAAGCGAATGCGTCGAGCACGGTTGGTGTTTGGAGGAGGTCCACCGCCGGGTTGAACCGGCCCGGATCGGAACTTGGTGCTGGGCTGGCCGCACCCCCCCTGGGTGAAGGGCTTGAAGCGAGCGAAAGCAGCACGCCGTCCTGCTGCCATTCCCACTGCGCGACACGCCAGAGGCCCGACGCGATCGGAAGCTTCACGAACGCGCCGGGCCGGATCGCGGGGTCGATCTCTGTCACCCTGTAGCTGATGGTGTCGGTGGGCCGCGATGCCCGGCGGCTTGCATATCCTGCCAGCCACTGGGCTGCCGAGGCGGTCAGAGCGGCGGGTAGTTCGATGACCTGCAGGTCGCCCTGCTCGCTCCGGCCGATGCCGCGTTGCAAGCCCGGCTGGTAGTCGCGGGCAACGTCGTAGTAGCGCACCCCGCATTGCCGCACACGCGGCAACGGCTCTCGCTTGCGCGACCAGCCGCTAGTCTTGATCTCGGCCGATTGCGTTTCCTTGTTGGCGGCTGCAGGCCCGGGCAGCAGAAACGGCACCACGTCGGAATTTGGTTCGCCAGCATGGATCAATAGCGCACCGCCCGAAACCGCGCAGGCAATTGGGACCGCATCGCTGATCACAGCAAGCGCGTCTCCCGCCGATCCTTGGTCGATGCTGAACCCGGCCAGGCTCGTGCCAAGGTCGCTGACAGTTGCTTCCGGCAGGATCGCGCTTGCGATTGCGCCCACGGAGGTATCCGCCGGATCTGCCAGGATTTCGAAAGTGAGCGAGGGAATGCGATTACCGTAGTCGGCCAGTTCGAGGTCCTCGAACACGACATAGGCCAGCCCGCGATAGGCCGGGCAGCGCGTGCTGCCTTCGGCTTGGACCATCAGTGCATCGGCAGCCTGATCTCCATGCCCCAAATGGATGCGCAGCGTGCCCCCTACCTTGAGGTCGCCGCTCGCGCCGCGCAGCAGGTTGCCGTCTGCCCAGATGCGCCCAATCCCCGCAATCGGCCTGCTCGATACCGCGACCGCGAACGAGGATGAGTAGGCATAGCTGGTGACCGATGGCCGCCCCTTGCCGCTGCTCGCCGTGTTCTTGTGCTCGACCAGTTCCGTCGCCCAGATGACGGTTCCAGCTGCCCGCATTTTGCCGAAATGGAGCGGCAGCGCTGAACCGTAGCTTGAAGTTTGGACCGTCAGGTCCTTGAGCCGAGGCCCCTCGACCCGGCGCCCCCCGATGATCGCCGTATCGATCTGGCGGCCGACAAGCGCTCCGATTGCGCCGCCCAGCGGCCCACCGAAAACGGTGCCGACAGCGGTCAGAAGCAAGGTAGCCATAAGGGTCAGTCCTCGATTGAACGTGGGGAGCAGATTGGCACGCGCCAGCCGCAGGCAGCCGGCCATGGCAGCAGGCCCGGCAAAAGGGTTACCCGGCCAATTCCGGCGTGCGCGTGGACAAACCCATCCGGCGTGCCGATCAAGAGGTGCGGCTGGACCGGGCTCACCATGACCAGCACGACATCGGCTTCGCCGGGGTGGGTGACCTGCACGAAATTGTTGGCTGCCACGAAGGGCAGGAGCCCGCTGATCGAGGCGGAGTGCAGGCGGTACCCCGTCGGCACGACTGGTTGGGTCCCGGCGCGGCGCATTGCCTCGGCCACCACTCCAACACAGTCGAGCCCGGTTGTCGGATCACGGCCATGCAGGCGAAATCGCACTCCGACTAGGCTGGCCGCGGCTGCAGCCAGCGCCGGGTTCATGCCTGTGCTGCCGGGTAGCGCGTCAACAAGTCGTTGCCGGGCAGGAACGGCTCGCCCTGAAAGTTGGCCGCATTGTCAAAACGGGTTGCGCACGTCTCCAGCGTGTGGTCGCACCCCTCCCTCAGCTCGATCCGGGTCCCCAGTGCCACGCCTGTAGCAGTGGTCCGGTCGAGCATGAGCCAGCTTCCCTCGATGGTTTCGATCCGCCGGGTCAGCCCCGCCTCCGGCCCATCGATCCAGCGCAGCGTGCCAAACGCCAGCAAGGCAGCTGCTGGCCCTCCGGTCACTTGGACAGATGCACCGTCTGCCGATATGGCGGCAAGGCTTGCCTGATGCGTGAATCCATTGGCAGAAAGCGTGCAGCCTTCCGCGCAGAATTCCGCGCGGCAAGTCGGCGCTGTGCGCGGAACGATCTGGCGGGCGAGGAGGTCCTTCACCGAGCGCAGCTCTGCAGAAAAGCCAGAGCCTTCGTGCCCGACGGTCCCGATCGTGCCGGCGTAAAGCGTCACGCGCTCCAGCGTGTCCCAGTCAACCAGGCCCATCGCGATGGAGCCGCCATCAAATCGCCCGGCGGCAAGATCCGCCTCCCGGATCGAGTCGTGGCTGAGCGCGCCGGCCACTTCAGCGCTGTCGGCTTCGAAATCGTCGGTGCGCCGGATGGCCGAAGGCACCATGCCCGGAGCAGTGCGGTGGACCAGTCCTTCAAAGGCCAGATCCCGGTCGTGGCTGGTAAAGCCCAGCGTTACACCGTCGTGCCGTTCGAGCCGCCACCAGATGGCCACGGTTTCAAGCGGCTGGCTGAACCAGGTCCGTAGGCTCTCGGGCATGTCAGGCATCCTCGCGCAGTTCGATCAAGGGCACGCTTGGTGCCTCTCCGGCGGCAAAGGCGGCCCCTGAAACATCGAGCCTGTCCTCGGCAAAGCGGACGGGCACATCGAACAGAAAGCCTGCGCGCACGATTTTGCCCGCAGACGGCGCATCGGCGAACACGATCTCGCCCAGCGCATCGAGCGTCCAGTTCGTCACGATCACGCCGTCCACGCTCACCGTCACACTGCCGGCGCGGGGCCGGGTGACGCGACGCAACTGGGCATCGGCTCCCGCGCCATAAGCCTTGACCAGGCCAAACCGAGCCGCTGCGCCGTTGCCGGTTCCGATAACTTGATCCAGCGCGGTCGGCACCCCTGTCATCCCGTTCGAGCTGTAGTCCGACGGGTCACGCAGGCGGAATCCCCGGGCCTGCCCGCGCCGCGCACGGAAAAAGCCGATCAGTTCGCCCAGTTCTGCCTCTGAGCGCACTCCGGGCCCCACATCGAAACGCAGCCGCGCATCGGCCCATAGGCTGTTGCGCCGCTCGAAGCCCGATGCCGTGATCGTCACATTGGTCGAAAATTCGGGTGTCACCGTCGCGGATCGGCCGATCGCGATGGGAAAGAGCACGTCGTCAAAAGGCTGCATCGTGTCGTCCTCGCTGGCCACCCCGGTTGCGGTGTCGGGCAGGCGGGTAAAGCCATCGCGCGCCACTTGCGGCAGCGCCCAGATGAAAGTTTCGGCCACGCCCAGTGTTTGTGCCTCGCTTGCAGCCGCGTCGATCAGCGGCCACTTCGTCTCGGCGTCGGCGCCGTTCAGCACGAAGCCGGAAAGGTAGTGCTGGCGTGTGCGGGCATAGCCGAGGCGGGCCTCGGCTTCCGCGCGTCCCCGCGTCCGGCGTGCTTCAAAACCACCGGTCAGCCAGTCATAGTCCTCCAGCTGCAGTACATCGAACGCTGGCCAGGCCCAGCCTGTCGGCAGGTTCGCGCGACGCGCCTCGGGGGTGGCAGGGTCGAGCACGGTCGGCAGGAATGCGAGCAACAGCGTCTCGCAAGGCGCGGTCCCTGCGGCCGTCCGCACGGCGGCCGTTAGGCTCGCGGTCGAATTGGCCAGCAGCGCGCCCGCCGCATCGAGCAGCGATTTCTGCGCCGCCGTCAGGGTGCCGCCCAGATCGGGAATGACCACCGGGTTTCCGCCGAGTGCTGCCTTGGCAGCATTGTCGTAGATGCAGATCTTGCGATCGGCCGTCACCCACCACCATGGCTCACCCACCTGGTAGCGCACCGGCAGCCCCGCTTCGGTCAGCAGTCCCGCTAGGCGTACGCCCACTTTGCGTAGCCATGTATTGGCGGCGGTGTTTGCGGGTGAAAGCAGCGCGGATGGCGGAGACCAGCCTGTCCGTGCCGGGCTCCCATCCGCCGCGCGCTGCTGCCAGGCTTGCGGGCAATGCTGCGCCAGAAGCTCGTAGGATTGCGAAAGGATCACCGTGTATCCCAGCGCTTTCGCGCCTGAAAGAAAGGCCGTGTGCCAGCGCTCCGCTGCGATATTGAGCGCGGGGAGTGCCGGATCGACCACAAAGCCCCCGGCGCCGTCAGGTGCGAGCGGGAAGAAATGGCTCATGCCGACATAGTGGTTGATGCTGCCCCGATAGCCGAGGCCCCGGATCGTGCGCAGCAGGCGCGCAGGCGTCTGGTTGTAGCCGTCGTCATAGCCTGTCGCCATGCTGATGCCGTGCGGAGGCACCATCACGTCGCCGATGGTCAGCATGGGCTTGTGCCCGCTGCAGCGCATTGCCGATAGTTCGGCCCAGCCCGTCACAGCCGTCGGAAACGGGGTCGTCGCGCTCGTCGAATAGCCCGGCGCGACCAGCGAGATGAACATCCGGTCGATCGCCGAAGGGTGAACCGGATCAGCCTCGCCCGGCAGCAGAAACCCGCCCGCCAGCGCTGAGAACGGCAGCGTAACTACCGCGTCGGTCGGGGTGCCAACGGCATAATTCCACAGCCGCACATACCAGCCGCGCGGATTGCCTGCCGCGTCGCGCCCCTCGATCGTCAGTGTTGGCCCGTTGACCGCATCGAGCGGCAGGATGCCCGCAGATCGCCAGCGGAATGATAGCGTCAGCCGCGCATAGTCGCGGTCGGTGTCATAGGCGAGCAGGGGGTGGTCCCACCGATCCGCGCTTTCCCAGATCAGCCCGATGAGATCGTTGGCCTTCTGGAACACCGCATCGACACGCAGCGTATCGGGTGCGGTCGAAACCACCGATGCCATTGCCGGGCGCGGAAAGTCGACTGTCCAGAAGCGCGGATCGAAGCGCTGGATCGTGTCGGTCGCCTGCACCGTGCGGCGGCTTGCTAGCCAGAAGCTCATGGCCCCTCGTTCCTTTTCAACAGTCGCGCGATCTTAGTAGTCGCTGAGTGCGCGGCGCACGGCCTGCGCCACCTGACGGCTGGAGCGGCGCAGGCTTTCGGGGCTGCTGCTGCCTTCCGGCGCCACCACCCGGATCGAGACATTGACCGCGCGCGCTGCTGCGCCGCTGCCGGCATCGACCTGTCCGGCCGAAGTCGGCACGAACAGTTCGGGCCCTCGTTCGCCCACCAGATAAGGGCGCCCAGGGGAAACCGGTCCGCCGGTCGCGCGGCCCGGCAGCCCGAAGATCGATCCGATCAGGCTGCCAAGGCCCAGGACCCCACCGCCCAGGCCGCTCGCGCCCGATCCGCCGATGCCGATCGATGCAAGCCCCCCGCGCAGCGCCTGTGCCGCGATGTCGTCGAGCACTCTGATGCCGGTGCGGCGCAAGTCTTCGAAGCCAAGGCTTCCCCGCCGGATAGCGCCGAGCAGGCCGCGCTCCAGCACATCGCCGCCCCGGCTGAAACCATCGACCAGGATCGAATCGAAGCTGCTGCGCATCTGGCCAATGTCGGCGGCAAACCCGTCGGTGCTGGCCCGCACATCGACGACCAGCGTTGAAAGACTATCCATGGGTGTCGCGCTCCATCATCGCGGTGATTGTGGATCGGTCTATTCCGCCAGCGGACGGCGGTGCGGCGGCAGCCACGATGGCCGCCAGCTCTTCGGGCGTGGCGGCCCAGAACGTGTCCGGCGTCCAGCCGATCAGCAGCGCGGCCTGGCCTGAAAGCCGCGCTGCAGCTTCGCCAAAGCGCTCGCTCATCCGCCGCCCTTCAGCACCTGCGTCAGCAAGCCGCGCAGCGCCGGCGCGCAGGCTGCCAGCCCTTCGCGCGTCACCGCTTCGGCAAAGGCCTCGCGGCTCTTGTCTGAGGGATGCGCCAGGCAGTGCCAGAACAGCGCCACCATCTCGCCCAGCTTCAGCTCGCCGCCACTGGCCCGTTCGACCAGCGCAAACAGCGCACCCAGCTCTTCTTCCGCCGCAACCAGCGCTCCGAACGTCGGTCGCAGCACGTGCAGCGCGCCGTCCAGCAGCAGGCTCACTTCGCCGCGGTGCGGATTGGCGGCGGCGGGGTTCACCATTGCGCCGCTCATACCTGCACCACCACGCCCGCGCTTTCGAGCGACAGCGTGTAATTGCGCTCGCCGTTGAAATCGCCCGCATAGTCGAGCCGCTGGACGAGGAATTTGCCGCGCATCTTCTCGCCGCCCTCGAACGAAAGCTCGTAGTCGGTGATCGTCCCGGCCAGCGCATTGCCGCGCACCTGAGTCTCGGCAGTGCTGCCAAGGAAAATGCCAGCCGCACTCACGCTCACCGAGCGCGTACCCGCGCCCGAAAGCAGTTCGCGCCACCCGCCCGAATCCTTGCTGGTCACCACCACCAGTTCGCCGTTGATCGAAAGCTGCGTGGTGCGAAGCCCGGCAACGGTGTTGTAGGTCGGTGTCGGTGCGCCATCGCTGATCTTCAGCAGAAAGGCGCTTCCCTTCTGTGCGGGCATTTCGGTTCTCCTTGTTGGAAGCGGTTGGTCCGGGTCAGATGTGGGCGATCAGACCGCCAGCACCCGCGCCCGATATTCGAGCACGAGCGAGCGCAAGGCCTCGCCGCGCTGTTCGGCCCGGGCTTTCAGAAAAGTCAGGCTGGCGATCTGGAATCCCGCCGCGCTCTGGTTGGGTGGCAGGCTTTCCATCCGTGCCTCGATCGCACTGATGAGGCCGGCTTCAGCCAGCTGCTCATAGCCGCGGTAGTTGAGCTCGAGCGCCACGCGGATCTCGCGCCCGCGCCCGCTCTTGGTGCTCCAGTCCGTGCTCGCGCTTGCGGTCAGCGCCAACCAGGGGAGCGCTGTGCGTAGCGGTGCTTCCTCGACGATTGCGTTCAGTCCGGCGGCGAGTGTCGCGTCCGCCGCAAGCCAGGCCACCACCACGGCACGAAAAGCCAGTTCCATCGCTCACTCCTGTTACAGCAAGGGCCAGAGCCACCGCGCGGATCGCCAGTTGGCCGTGTTGTCGGGCGCGGCACGCTGCGCGGCCCGGGCCTCGGCGATGCGGCGGGCGGCGGCGGCCAACTGCTGCTGCAGCTGCGCAAAGTTGCTGCCAGAGCCGATCATGCGATGCGCATCCGCCGCCAGGGGCGCCACAGCGCCGCCACGGATGCTGGCGGTCCTGCGATCGATTTGTCGCTGTCGCGCATGCGGTGCTGGTGCGCTGCCCAGCGCACCAGGCCCTGCTGGATTGCATCGGGCAGCGTGTCCCAGCTCTCGGCCATTCCGGCAGTGAACCTTACCGCAAGGCGCGTCTGGTCGATCGGCCGTGCCAGGCGCAGCCGTCCGGTGCCTTCCGCATCGATGTCGATCTCATAATCGCTTGCGCTGATAGCCGTGCGCGTGCCGTTGGTGGCGATCGCCAGCACTCCGGTAATGGCCTGCACCGGCCGCGTGGCCAGTGCCTGCCATTCGCCGGTGGCGGGGAGCACTTCTTCGCAGTCTGATGCCAGCGGCATGGCGCCGATGAATCCTTCGCACAGTTCGAGCGCGGTCCTGATCAGACCTGTCAGCTCCGCGTCATCGCGCGTCGTGCTGATGCCGAGCCATGCCTTGAGCTCGGCGAGCGCCGTCGGTGCCAGAGTCGGCGGCGCGGTAATTGCCCGCTTCATGGCAATCTCCGGTGTTCTGGGGATGGGAATTTCGGGGCAGGAAAAAGGGTGCGCCCGCGGCGTGAGGGGAACCGCCGCGGGCGCGGGGCAGGCGCGTCAGGGGAACGCGCGCCTGCCCAAAGCCAATCAGGCTGTTCTCGATCAGGTCGAGATCTTCAGCAGCTTGATCGCATCGCTGTCGAGCAGCTGGCCACCAACACGGCGGGTCGCATAGAACTGCACGAAGGGCTTGTTGGTGTATGGATCGCGCAGGATCGTCGTCGCCGTGCGCTCGGCGATCAGATAGCCTGCCTTGAAGTTGCCGAACGCGATCGGGAAGTTGCCTGCGCCGATATCCGGCATGTCTTCGGCTTCGATCACCGGATAGCCCAGCAGGCGGCTCGGCTGGCCATCGATGATCCCGGCCTGCCACAGGAACGAACCATCGGCCGACTTGAGCTTGCGCACAGCCGCCAGTGTGGCCGAATTCATCATCCACACCGCACCCTGGCGCAGCGCAGCCTTGGTTGCGAAGACCATGTCGATCAGCTTCGCTTCGGGCGCCGCGTCAAAGGCGGTCGCATTGCCGGATGCGATGAACTGCAGCGTGCCGAAGGCGCGGGTCGCATCCGGCACTGCTGCAGTCGGGCCGGTCAGAAAGCCCTTGGGCTGGTTCGTGCCGGTGCCGTTGATGAAGGCCGCACCTTCGGCACGGGCAAACTCGGTGGCAATCTCGTTAGCCAGCCAGGTGCCCACATCGAACGCCGAATCGTCGAGCATCTGCTGCGTGGCCGAAGGGTTGGCGTAGAGCTCGCCCAGCGGCGGGACGATTTCCGCCAGCTTCGGGCTGCTGGTCTCGGTCCGTGCGCCGGTCTCGCTCGCCCAGCCTGAAGCGGTGCCGCCGATCGAGATCAGGCGGCGGAAGCCGCTGGTGCTCGTTTGCACCACGTTGGCCACGCTGCGCACCGGGCTGATCTTGACCAGTCGGCGGGCGATTTCCGCATCGATCGGACGCGGCACCGCAAATCCGCCGTCCGCTGCAGAGCCGATCGAAAGCGACTTGAGCTCGGTCTCGCGGCCCAGACGCAGATAGCCATCGACGAAGCCCTTGAGTTCGGGTGAACTCTCGGTGGTGCCGTATGCAGCGCCGCTGATCACGGGGCGCACCGCAGCGCGGTTCACCTTGTCCAGCCGGCCCTTCACTTCGGCGATGTCGCCGCGCAGCGCTTCGATCGCGGCCGCGGCTTCATCCTGGCGGATTGCAATGTCGAACGACGCGTCGAATGCGTCGGCTTTGGTTTCGATCGCGCTGCTGGCGGCGCCTTCGGGGGTGTTGATGTCCATGGAACCGAACGTCCTTTCTTGATGGCGGCCGTCATTGCGGAGCCTCACGCTCCGGGGCGACCTTTTCGGGGGTAGTGAAAACGTGGGGATTTACGCCGGCGCCAATCGGCCGCCTTTGCTGTCGACATAGTGAACCCGCGCCAGCTGCTGCATGGGGCGGGTCACCAGGCTGACCTCGATCAGGTCGATGGTGCGCAGTTCGCGCCCGTCGCCCCGTGGTGCCGCATCGCGCACCCGATAACCGAACGAGAGGCCGTTAACCGCGCCTTCGGCCAGTGCCTTGGCAGCCGGCCCGGCGCCCGGCGATAGCGAGGCGATCACCCGCAGGCCGTGGCGGTCTTCTTCGGCAAGATCGACCCAGCCGATCCGCTGGCCCGGGCGGTGCTGCCACAGCAGGGGCAGGCGCACGCCGGCCTGTTGCCGTGCCGCAAGTGTTTCGGCGAAGGCACCCGGCACGATCACATCGCCGCCGCTGTCGCGCTTGCCGAAAACGGCTGCATACCCGGCAAATCGGAGGGTGGGCTGGGTGGGTTCAGGAACACTGCTCATCGCAGCACGTCCTCCGAGCCGAGGCGGACCGCAATGCCCAGCAAGAGCAGCGCAAGCAGCCCGCGCACCACCCAGCCGATCGCTGCCTTCCAGGCGCTCGCCTTGGCATCGCGCCAGGCCCGCAGCAGTTCGCGCAGCTCCGCCAGATCCTCGTGCGCCGTGTCGTCAGCCAATCCCATCTGCTCGAGTGCGCGCGCCGCGCCGAGCTCGCTGGCCTCCTCAACCACCGCACGCAGCGTTATCAGTTCGGAGCCTTCGCTTCCGGCCTGGGCGAGCAGCCCGGCCAGCATGTCCTCGCGTTTCATGCCACATTCTCCGCAATGCCCAGCATCTGTCGTTTCTCGGCAGGCGTCAGGAAGTCGGCTGCCGAAACTTGTGACCACAGCGTCTGCCGGTCCTCGGAAAGCGCTGGCACCCGGTCGAGATCGACCGTCAGCCGCGCCTCGGCGAACCACGGTGTCAGCCCTTCGGCCAGGGCGCCGAGGATCTTGCCCGCCAGCGGCAGCAGCGTGAGCCGCCACAGCGCCCGGTTGGCCTCGCGGTAATTGGCGTATGTGTTGTCTCCCGGCAGCCCGAGCAGCATCGGCGGCACACCGAAGGCGAGTGCGATGTCCCGCGCCGCAGCGGCCTTCAGCGTGGCAAAGTCCATGTCCGCCGGGCTCAGTGCCAGGGTCTGCCACTTGAGCCCGCCTTCCAGCAGCATCGGCCGTCCGGCATTGGTCTCGCCGGAAAAGGCGGCGGAAAGCTCGGTCTTGATCCGCTCGAACTGGTCCGCGCTCAGCGCCGCGCCCGGTTCGCCGGGATCATAGACGAGCGCCCCAGAAGGCCGCGCCGCGTTTTCCAGCAGCGCCCGGTTCCACCGTGCCGCGGCATTGTGGATTGCCACCGCTTCGTCCGCCGCTTCAAGGCAGCTCGCCCCGTAATGGTCGTCCGCCGGGTGGAAGGCGCGTATGTGAACAAGGTTTGGCCGGCCAAACTCGTCCACTGCATCAATCTGCAGCGCCGTCTCTCCTAGTGTATAGGTGAATGCCGCCGGCCAGCCCTTGGCGTCGGGCACGATGCGCACCCGCTCCGGGCGCAGCGCAAACAGTTCGGCGGGCTGGCCATCCGCATCGCGCAGCACTTGTACATAGCCATTGCCGTGCAGCAGCAACTGGCTCGCCAGTGTTTCCAGCAGCGCCTGTCCGGCGCTAGTCGTGCTTACCAGCCGGGCCAGTTCCGGGTCCGAAGCAACCAGCGGCGCGCTGCCCACGCCTTCAGCGGCCAGCCGGACAGCGCGCTGCGCCACCGGGTTCTTGAGGTATGCCTCGCGGATCGCCGCAGGATAGTTCAGCGGTCCACGGGCGTCTCCGCCCCGCCACTGGAACGCTTCTGCCCAGGGGGAAATGAACCCGCGTGCCAAAGGCGCACGGTCTGATACCGGCGCGCCCTTGAAGGCGGCCGCCAGGCTCTGCAAAATGGACATGTCAAACCTTTCGCAACGTGATGCGCGTCCCCTCCCGCAGGCGGGAAGGGCGGGGTGGGCACCAACCCCTCAATCAATCCAGATGCGCGGCTCTCCGGCGCGGCCCAGCATCAGCTCGGTCAGCGCCCAGACACAGGCATCGGCGCGGTCCGGTGATCGGCCCGGCCCCTGATAGGTTCCGCCCGGCAGCAGGCCGCACAGTTCGTCTTCCAGCCGCGCAAACAGCCCAGCGTGCCGCACCCGGCCCGCTTCGTAGAGCGCCGCGACCGGCTCGGCCCGCGCCACTTTGCCGCGCGTGGCGTGGACCAGCCGCACCGGCAGCGCGGCATTTGCTGCGCGCAGGACGGCTTCCACCATCGCCCCGCCCTGGTTTGCTTCGGCCACGATCCGGTCGGCAGACCAGCCATGTGCGGCTTCGGCCACCGCGCGTGCCCAGCGCTCAGGGCTTGCTTTTTCAACCGAAGCATCGGCCAGCACGCGGGCCACGCCGTCATCGCCCAGCCCGCAGACCACGATTCCGCACGCATCACCTTCTGCGCTGGCTGGCGGGTCCACGCCCACGATGATCCGCTTCATCGCCGGGCCCGCGCTTGGGTCGCGGCACCGCTCGATCAGTGCCCGCGTCCACAGCGCTCCCGGCAGGTCGTCGACTAGCTCGCCGTCCAGTTCCTGCCGCCCCAGCAGTGTTCCGTCGAATTCGCGTGTCACATCGGCGATGAACCGCCCGGGCAGGTTCGCTGCGTTCTCCAGTGTCGATCCGCGTGTCAGCACCACATCGTCCGCTTCGCCCACTTGTGCCATCAGGCGGCGGACCAGCGGTACCCCGCGCGGTGTGGTCGTCGCCACGATCTGCGGCGCCGCGCCAAGCCTCAGGCCCAGCATCAGGTTGTCCCAGCATCGCCGTGCCTGCCCCTGGTTGTCGTCCCACTTGGCGATTTCGTCGCACCACGCGTGGCTGTGCTGCGGCCCGCGCAGTGCCTCGGCTTCCGCGGCCGAATAGAGCAGCGCCTGCGCGCCGCCCGGCCAAACGATCCGGCGCAGTGATGGCTCGTAGCGCGGTCTGAGGTGCGGCGGGCACACTGCCATCAACCCGCTCTCGCCCTCGACCATCACGCTGCGCGCCTCGTGCAGCGAGGCTGCCACCAGCGCGATCCGCGCCGCATGGTCGCGCTCTGCTATCATCCGCACCCATTCTGATCCGGCGCGGGTCTTGCCAAAGCCGCGCCCCGCCATGATCAGCCAGACGCGCCAGTCACCATGCGGCGAAAGCTGCGCGGTGCGCGCCCACATCGGCCAGTTCCAGAGCACCGCGTCGCGCTCGCTGTCGTCGAGCATCTCTGGCAGGTCTTGAGCAATGCGGTCGTCATCATGGCGCAGGAAGTCTAACCGGTCGGCGCTCACGCCGGGGCCTGCTGCTTGGGCAGGATCGCCGCCGCAAGCGCGGCTTCTTCGCGCTGGGCCTTGGCATCCATCACCCTGCGCCGCAGTTCCTCGACCTTGCGGTCGATGGATGCGCGAATTTCGTCGGCACTCACATGGTCGCGCCGCGCCCGTTCGCGCGCCGCCGATTCGCGGTGTGCGGCCAGCAAGCGGAAGGCGGTGGCATTGTCAAAGCTGCGGGCGGCCCGCTTGGCACCGCTCGCCGGCTTCAGCTCTCCGGTGCGGAGGCGGTAAAGCAGTTCCATCTCGAGGTTGTCATAGCCCTCGCACAACGCCACCTGCCATTGGCGGTTGAATTCATGATCTTGCCTCCGCCGGTGGTAGGCTGTCGAAACATCGACATTGGCCCGGCGTGCCGAGGCTGCCACGTTGGACGTGTCGGCCAGCGCCGCCAGGAATGTGGTGGTCCAGTGCGTCGAGGCGGCGCAGGGCTGCTGCGGCGCATTGGGTCGCTGTGCCATGGGCTATCCGTCGCTGGGGGGAGGGGATGCGTATGGCGTTCCGCTGCGGTGTGGCAGCGACTCGGCCTATCGCGATGTTCTTGTTATGTACTCAAACAGCGTCGCGCTGTCAAGAGTTTTGCACCTATATGGTTAAGGCCTGAGCCCACTAGCGCTTTGCCCGCCGCTCGCTTAGGGAATATTTGCATAGCGCTGCGATGGAGTGTCGGCGGGAGCCATCCCGAATCCACCCAGAGGCGCAGGTCCGCCCAATCGAGTACCCCATCCCATGCTTCGCCGCCTTTACAACTGGACCATGGCCAAGGCCACGCACCCGCTTGCCGAAGTCTGGCTGGCGCTGTTTGCGGCAATGGAGGCCAGCTTTTTCCCGGTCCCGCCGCACCCCTTGCTCGGGGTGATGTGCCTTGCCGAACCCAAAAAGGCCGTGCGCTTTTCTGCCGTCGCCACTGCCGGATCGGTGATCGGCGGCCTGCTCGGCTATGCGATCGGCTATTTCCTTTTTGCCAGCGTAGGCAAGCAGTTGCTTACGCTGCTCCACCTGGCTGAAAGCTTTCCTCAGGCCGCTTGCTATCTGCGCGCCCACGGGTGGGAGATCATCATCGTCAAGGGCGTCTTGCCGATCCCGTTCAAGCTGATCACGATCAGCGCGGGCTTCATCAAGATGTCGCTGGTGACGTTCCTGTTTGCCAGCATCATCAGCCGCTCGATCAGCTTCATGATTGTCGGCGGCCTGTTCCAGGTGTTCGGCGCACCGATCAAGCGCGTTATCGATAAATACCTCGGGCTCGTCACAATCGGCTTCGTGGTGTTCGTAGTCGGCGGCTTCTTTCTCGCCGGTATGCTCACCGGCGGCAGCAGCACCGATGCGGCATCGGTCCAGTGCGCCAAGGCAACGCTCGCCGATTTTTAGGCGGGCACTCTAAGCTCTCCTTCACTGTCAGGAGAGCGGGATCTTAGCCGGAACTCGGATTCGTCGTTGTGGATGCGGTTCCGGGAAGCTCAGTGCCCGGGGAAGTCCATAAGGGCTTCCACCGTCACACCCGCTCCGCGCAGGCGTTCTGCGCCATGTAGCTCGGGCAGGTCGATCACGAACAGCGCGTGGTCGACCCGCGCGCCGGCCCCACGCAGCAGTTCCGCAGCAGCCAGCGCCGTGCCGCCCGTCGCGATCAGGTCGTCCACGATCACCACTCGCGCGCCCTGAGTGATTGCGCCGGGGTCGATTTCCAATCGGTCGCGGCCATATTCCAGCGCATAGTCGATGCCCACTGTGCGTACCGGCAGTTTGCCCGGCTTGCGCACCGGCACGAAGCCCAGCCGCATATGAGCCGCAACGGCCGCCCCGAAGATGAACCCGCGCGCTTCCATGCCCGCGATCACTTCCGCCCCTGCCGCTTCGGCCATGCGGGCTAGGTGCGCGATGCAGGCGGCGAAGCCTTCGCCATTCCCGATCAGGGTCGTTACGTCGCGAAACAGGATTCCCTTGGCGGGGAAGTCGGGCACGGTGCGCACCAGCGCCTTGATTTCATCCCTGGTCATGATGGGCCTCTCATACCGGGGCGCACAAAAAAGGCCACCGTTGCCGGTGGCCTTTGTTTGCTGCCTTGCGCAGATCAGATCAGTGCTTGTCAGCCCATACGTTGCGCTTGGCGAGGTACGCCAGAACGGTTGCGGCAAGCAGGAAGCCCAGTACCGGCCAGCCCGTCTGCTTGCGCTTGTCGAGCTTGGGTTCTGCGGTCCAGGTGAGGAACGCCGAGACGTCCATCGCCATCTGGTCGACAGTGGCCTGCGTGCCATCGCTGTAGGTCACCTGGCCGTCGCTGGCCAGCGGTGCCGGCATGGCGAGGTTCAGGTTCGCGAAGTAGGGGTTGAAGTACAGCCCGTCAGGCGTCTTCGCATCCGGGAACTTCTTGAGCAGTTCCTCGCCCGCTTCGTTCTTGTAGCCAACCTGATCGGTATAGCCCGTCAGAAGCGAGTGAATGTATTGCGCCCCGCCGTGACGCGCCTTGGCGATCAGCGAGAGATCGGGCGGCACGCCCTGGCCTGCGTAGTACACCGGCGGGAAGTGGTCCGAAGGCAGGTTCGCACGCTCGCCGCGGTCACCGGTCTTGGGATCGAAGGTCTGGGCCTTGTTGCCCCAGTTCTTGGCGATCGCCTTGACCTCGGCTTCCTTGTAGCCAAGCTGGCCCAGGTCGCGGAACGCAACCTGCTTCAGGCTGTGGCAGTTTGAGCAGACTTCCTGGTAAACCTTGAAGCCGCGCTGCAGCTGCGCCTTGTCAAACGTACCGAATGCGCTGTCGAAGGAGAACTTAACCTCCTTCGGGTGCATGTGAAACAGCGCCTCCGCGGTCGGCGGGGTGGGCTGGGTCACCGCATTATAGGCGCCGTTTCCGAACGACCAGAGCAGCGCGACTGCGAAGAAGAGGCCAACGAGAGGGCCAAATAGACGGACCATGGAGTGTACCTTGGATTAGCCGAGTTGGCGGGCTCAGGCGATGGCAGGCGTTGCGGGCGAAAGCGTGGCGCTCTCGTCCTTGCCCAGAACAGCTTCGGTGATCGAAAACGGCAGCGGCTGCGGCGTTTCGATCGACGAGACGATCGGCAGGATCACGAGGAAGTGCAGGAAGTAGTACATCGACGCAATCTGCGAGATCATCACGAAGGGTTCCGCTGCCGGTGCACCGCCGCAATAGCCCAGCACCAGCACATCAACGACGAGCAGGTAGAAGAACTTGCGGAACATCGGCCGGTAGTGGCCCGAACGCACCGGGCTCGTGTCCAGCCAGGGCAGGAAGAACCACACCAGGATCGCGCTGAACATAGCCAGCACGCCCATGAGCTTTGCCGGAATGAACATGAAGTCCGAGGTGAAGGCGCGCAGGATCGCGTAGAACGGCCAGAAGTACCATTCGGGGACGATGTGCGCCGGGGTCGAAAGCGGGTTTGCCGGAATGTAGTTGTCCGGGTGGCCCAGCAGGTTCGGCGCAAAGAACACCAGCGCGCAGTAGAGCATCAGGAAGATGCCCAGGCCGAAGCCGTCCTTGGCGGTGTAGTAGGGGTGGAACGGCACAGTGTCCGATTCCTGCTTCACTTCCACGCCGGTCGGGTTCGAAGAGCCCGGGATGTGCAGCGCCCAAACGTGCAGGATGATGACACCCAGTATTACGAAGGGCAGCAGGAAGTGCAGCGAGAAGAAGCGGTTAAGTGCGGCATTGTCAGGTGCGAAGCCGCCCAGCAGCCATTCCTGCAGCGGCGGGCCGACCAGCGGGATCGCCGAGAACAGGCCGGTGATTACCTTGGCGCCCCAGAAGCTCATCTGGCCCCAGGGAAGCACATAGCCCATGAAGGCGGTGGCCATCATCAGCAGGAAGATCACGACACCCAGCAGCCAGATCATTTCGCGCGGGGCCTTGTACGAACTGTAGAAGAAGCCGCGGAAGATGTGGGTGTAGACCACGATGAAGAACATGCTCGCGCCATTGGCGTGGGCATAGCGGAGCATCCAGCCCCAGTTCACGTCGCGCATGATGTGTTCGACGCTGTCGAAAGCGACCTTGTCATTGGCGGCATAGTGCATCGCCAGAACGACACCGGTTACGATCTGCAGCACCAGCGCAAACCCAGCGAGAATGCCGAAGTTCCACATATAGTTGAGGTTGCGCGGCACCGGATAGCCGGCGCCCACGGCGTTGTAGACAAAGCGGGGGAGGGGAAGCCGCTGGTCCACCCACTGCATCAGCGGGTTGGTCGGCTTGTAATCGTTCGCCCAGGGAAAGCTCATCGTGTCAGTCCTCAGCCGATCTTCACGACAGTGTCGGAAGAGAATTCGTGGGGGGGCACCTCAAGATTCTTGGGTGCGGGGCCTTTGCGGATGCGTGCCGCGGTATCGTAAACGGACCCATGGCAGGGGCAGAAGTAGCCGCCGAACTCGCCCTTGACTTCACCTTCGCCGGCACCGAGCGGAACGCAGCCCAGGTGGGTGCAGACGCCCATGGTGATCAGCCAGTTGGTCTTGCCGGCGGTGGTGCGCTGCTCGAGCGTCTGCGGATCACGCAGGCTCGCCACGTCCACCTTGTCCGCCGCCGAGATTTCCTGGGGCGTCAGATTGCGGATGAAGACCGGTTGTTTGCGCCACACGGCCTTGATCGCCTGGCCCGGCGCGATGGCCGAGATGTCGATTTCGGTCGAGCTTTCCGCGAGCACGTCGGCCGAAGGGGCCATCTGCGAGATCAACGGATAGAGCGCGGCGAGACCGCCCACGCCTGCGAAGCTTACAGCGGCGATATTGATGAAATCACGCCGCCGTACGCCCTCACCATTCGTGGCGCCAGTCATGGTCGCCTCAGCGATGCTTGCTTGTTCAGCCATTGCCATTCCCTGCCTGCCGCTGCCGCGGCCACGGATCGGGCACGGCAAGCGAGTCTTAAAATGTCCCACACCGGTCCGGCGGGAAAGTGCCCAAAGGGACGCTCTTCCGCCCGGATCGCACCAGCCCCGCTGCATAGCGGGATTCCGGCCCCCTTGGGCGCGCCTGATAGACGCAAAGCCTCGGGTTTGCCAACAAGCATTTTACCGCAGGGCCAAGGCGGCTAATCGCATTCTAAACAGAGACTTGAATGATTATTGCGACTGATTTGCAAGACTGAACCTGCGGACGTTCAGTGGGTCACCCCGCAACCGTGACCTGACTTGCCCGGATCAGGCCTGCCCCATTGGGCCACGATGGGGCGGCAAGGCCCATCACCTTGAACAATGTGCCCATTTCCGCAGGTGCGGTCAGGCGGAGTGCGGCAGCCTCGATCGACTCGGCCGCATGCGGTGCTGCCCGGGCCAGTGCAGCCGCCCTTGCGCCGATCCCCAGCGCCGCCAGCCATGCGCCCTGCCCACTGGTGCCGAGCCAGCGCGCGCCTGCGCTTTCGGCCACCCCGGCCAGCGTGCCGAAATCGACAAGCGCCGTGAGGTCCGCCTCGCCGGGGTCGGTAAAAACGTCCACCTTCCGGTGTGCGCGCACGGCCTGCAATGTGCTGCCAAGCTGCGGTTCGGCATAGCCGTAGTCTATGAACAGCGCTGCGCCGCCTTGAGCGGCAAGGCGCGCGGCGACTTCCTGCACGGCGGTCGCTGCCGCCGGGGATGTCTCGATGATCGCCCCTTCGCCGGCCCTTGCAAGCCGGGCAGGTACGGCAGCATCCATCGGCCGCGACCCCGCCACGGGCACCAAGGTCCCGTTTTCGCCGAGGCCGACCATTCGCTCCCGCCAGCCGCCGGCTGTCCGCACCATTTGCCGCACTGGCAGCGCGTCGAGGAACTCGTTGGCGACCACCAGCAGCGGACGATCCGACGGCAAGCTGGAAAGGTCATGGTGCCAAATCGCCCCGGGATGCGCGGCGCGCTGCAGTGCGGTGAGTGCCGGGCTGGTCTCGACGAAATGGACCTCAGGCGCCAGCCCACCTTGCCGCGCGGCGCGCAGCGCATCGCGCGCCAGCGTCCCGCGCCCCGGGCCAAGCTCGACATAGCAGACGCCGTCAGGGCTTCCGGCGCGCTGCCATATGTCTGCCAGCCACAGTCCGATAAGCTCGCCGAACATCTGGCTGATCTCGGGCGCGGTCACGAAATCGCCCGCCGCGCCCAGCGGATCGCGCGAGGTGTAGTACCGCGCGTTGGCTTCGGCCATGTAGTGCGCGATCGAGATCGGCCCGGTTGCTGCGATCAGCCGCGCGAAGACGGCACCGAGCCCCTCGGGCAGGCGTTCGTTCTCTGTGGCCATGGAAACGGGCTTGTCTGCGCCGCCTTCAGGAAACCGGGGTCTGGCTGGTTGTCTGGCTCGTCGGCTGGACTGAAACCGCAAGCGGCGGGCTCACCATTGCGCGCACGGCAAAGCCGAGGCCAATCGCCATCATCGGCAGCGTCAGCCACTGGCCCATCGAAAGCCCGCTGCGCATCGCGAAATCGAGCAATTGCGCATCCGGCTCGCGGTAGAATTCTACCGTGAAGCGGGCGAGTGCATAGCCCAGCGTGAACAGCCCGACGAGCAGGCCCGGCCGCCAGCGCGCGCGGGTTTTCCAGAACAGCGCGAATAGCACCGCGCCCAGCACCAGTCCTTCAAGCACGGCCTCGTAAAGTTGGCTGGGGTGGCGCGGCAGCGGCCCGGCGCCCGGGAAAACCATCACCCACGGCATCTTCGAATCGGTCACCCGGCCCCACAGCTCGCCGTTCACGAAGTTGGCACAGCGCCCGAAGAACAGGCCCGCCGGCACGCAGACAGCGATGTAGTCGCAGGTCCGCACGAAGTTCAGCCCTCCGCGCCACGAAACCCAGGCGATGGCCAGCACCGTACCGATCAGGCCGCCATGAAAGCTCATGCCGCCTTCCCAAAGCCGGATCAGCCGGGCGGGATCGGTCAGCAGTTCGGGGGCATAGAACACCGCATAACCCATCCGCCCGCCCAGGATGATCCCCAGCGTCGCATAGAAAAACAGGTCGTCGGCGTGCCGCTGCGCCAGCGGCGCGCCTGGTTGGCGAATCATGCGTCCAAGCTGGAAATAGCCCAGCATGATCCCCGCCAGATAGGCGAGGCTGTACCACTTGATCGCGAAGAACCCGAGGTCGATCGCGATCGGTGAGAGGCCGAGGCTCTCCCAGTGCAGCGGCGTATGGCCCGCAACCGCAGCGGCGGCGGCCGATAGTGACAGCAAGGGCTATGCTCCCTAAAGTTTTTGTAACGGAACTGTTTTGTTTTGTACCGCTGTTGGCGCGGCCTTGCGCGGCCTTCTGGCACAGGGCAAACCCGGGTTGCAAACCGAATAACAGCAAAGACCCGATAGCGGCAGATTGTTGCCGGAATTGGGCGAAGAGGAGCGACTGAAGGACGATGTTGACCCAGCTTGACCGCGATCTTGCCCGCGTGATGGACGGGCTTACCGCCCCCGGCGGGATGCTCGCAACGACACCACTGCAGCGGTTCGGCCGCGAGCTACCGATGATCGCGGCGGCTCCGCCAACGCTGGGGGCCTATTTCACCCAGTTCTGCACCTTCCACGGTGCGCGCGAATTCATCGTCGATGGCGATGTCCGCCTCACTTTTGCGCAGACGCTGGAAGCCGCGCGCATCGCCGCGGGCGGCCTCGTTGCAGGACACGGGCTTCAGAAGGGCGACCGTGTAGGCATTGCAGCGCGCAATTCGGCCAACTGGATCGTCGCTTACATGGCCGTGCTAATGGCCGGTGGCTGCGCGGTGCTCATCAACGGCTGGTGGCAGGGTGAGGAAATGGCCCAGGGCATCGATCTTGTCGGTTGCCGCATGATCATCGCCGATCGCCAGCGCGCCGAGCGGCTTGCCGGTATCGCCCACGGGGCGGAGATCATCCCGCTGCTGCATGATTGCCTTCCATCCGAAGGGCTCGCAGCGCTCACCGCTAAGGGCGGCGATGCCGCCACTGCGCTGCATGAAGTCGGGCCGGACGATCTGGCCACCGTGCTCTTCACCTCGGGCTCCACCGGTGTGTCCAAGGGCGCCTTTTCCGATCATCGCGGCGTGGTGCAGGGCACCTACAGCTATCTTGCGCAAAGTGTCATGGTGCTGGGCCTGATGACCGCACGGGGCGAAGCGCCGCCGGCAGACGCGCAGCCCATCGCCCTCGTCAATGTGCCGCTGTTCCATGTTACCGGCGAAGTGCCGCTCATGCTCCAGTCCTTCGCGCTCGGCCGCAAGCTCGTGCTCATGCCCAAGTGGGATGCGGTCACCGCGATGCAGTTGATCGAGCGCGAGAAGGTCACCTACTTCGTCGGCGTCCCACTGATGAGCTACGAGATCGCGACGCATCCCGATCACGCCAAGTACGATCTGTCGAGCTGCGTCACCTTCGCCGCTGGCGGCGCCCCGCGCCCGGTCGAGCATGTCGATCGCATCCGCAAGGCATTGCCCCACGCTTTCCCGATCCTTGGCTACGGTCTCACCGAAACCAACGGTGTGGGCTGCGGCAACTTCAACGAGAACTACATGGCCAAACCCGGCAGCACCGGCACCGCCTCGCGCCCCTTGGTCGATCTTGCCATCCTTGATGATGCCGGCGCCCCGGTCCCGCAGGGCCAACTGGGCGAGGTCTCGATCCGCAGCGCGGCGAACTTCCTCGGCTACTGGGACAACCCGGAAGCGACCGCCGCTGCCATCATGCCCGATGGCTACTTCCGCACCGGCGATCTCGGCTATCTCGATGCCGAAGGCTACCTGTTCATCGTCGATCGCAAGAAGGACATCATCATCCGCGGCGGCGAGAACATCGCCTGCATCGAGGTCGAAAACGCAATCTATGCGCACCCCGGCGTCGCGGAGGCCAGCGTCTTCGGCCTGCCGCACGAACTCTATGGCGAAGTCCCGGTCGCGGTCTATCTCGCCAAGGAAGGCTGCACCGTGACGACGGACGATCTGCGCACCTTCCTTGCCGAACACATCGCCGCGTTCAAGATCCCGGTCCACTTCTGGGAAGAGCACGAGGAACTGCCACGGCTCGGCACTGAAAAGGTGGACAAACGCACCCTCAAGCAGCGTTACGGGGCGCAATGGCAAGAGACGCGAAAGGCCGGATAGGTTAGGGGGGAGGGGTATGATCACCCCCCGGATATCCAACCAGCGCGCCATCATCGACCGCCGCGCGCTCGCCGATGCCATCGCCGAGCGCGTCGCGGCCAATGGTGACAAGGCCCGGCCGGCTATTGTCGAGCTTCTGCGTGAGGCGCTCGCCAATGGGCGCGACGAGCTCGCCCGGCGCCTGCGCGAGAAGCCCTCGCACGGCACCGAATGCGCGCAGGGGCAGGCGTTTCTGGTCGATCAGTTGGTGCGCGTGATCCACGATCACGTCGTCGGCCATGTCTATCGCGCCAGCAACCGCTCTACCGGTGAGCGCATCGCGATGGTTGCCGTCGGCGGCTATGGGCGCGGCGAGATGGCGCCGCATTCCGATGTCGATATCGCCTTCCTTACCCCTACCAAGCCCACCGCCTGGTGCGAGCAGGTGATCGAGGCGATGCTCTATTTCCTCTGGGATCTCGGGCTCAAAGTGGGCCAATCCAGCCGCTCGCTGGATGAGATGGTGCGCATGGCGCGCAGCGATCTCACCATCCGCACCGCGCTGCTTGAGGGCCGCTACGTATGGGGCGACCGCGCGCTTTACGAGGAAGGCTCGCGCCGCTTCTGGGCCGAAGTCGTCACCGGCACAGAGCGCCAGTTCGTTGCCGAAAAGCTGGCCGAGCGCAACGAGCGGCACAAGAAGCTGGGCGGTAGCCGCTATGTGGTCGAACCCAATGTGAAGGAAGGCAAGGGCGGCCTCCGCGATCTGCACACGCTCTACTGGATCGGCAAATACATCCACAAAGTCCGCGATCCGAGCGAACTGGTGGGCGTCGGCTTGCTGACAGCGGCGGAATACCGCGCCTTCCGCCGAGCGGAGAGCTTCTTCTGGTCGGTGCGCTGCCACCTCCATTCGGTGACGGGCCGCGCCGAGGACCGGCTGACCTTCGATCTCCAGCGCGAAGTGGCGCTGCGCATGAACTTCGCCGATCGGCCGGGCAAGAGCGCGGTCGAGCGTTTCATGCAGTACTTCTTCCTGCAGGCGACTCAGGTCGGCTCGCTCACCGGCCTGTTCCTTTCCCAGCTGGACGAACAGTTTGCCAAGACCCGCGTCGGCTTCTTTGCTGCGCTGCGCGGTCGCCGCAAGCGCAAGATCGGCGCCTATCCGATCCAGGCGGACAAGCTCGGCGCGGATGGCGATGATTTCTTCCGCAGCGATCCGGTGCGGCTGATCGAGCTATTCCTCGTGGCTGATCGCGAAGGGCTGGAAGTCCACCCCGAAGCCATGCGCCTCGCCCGCCGCGATTCCGCGCTGATCGATGCCTCGGTGCGCCGTGATCCGCGTGCCAACACGATGTTCATGGAGCTACTCACCAGCCGCCACGATCCCGAAACGGCGCTGCGCTGGATGAGCGAAGCAGGCGTGTTCGGCCGGTTCGTGCCCGATTTCGGCCGCGTCATCGCGCAGATGCAGTTTGACATGTATCATCACTACACGGTGGACGAGCACACCATCCGTGCCATCGGCCTGCTCTCGCGTATCGAAAAGGGCGAAGAGACCGAGCAGCATCCGCTCGCGACAGAGGTCATCTCCAAGGTCGCCTCGCGCCGTGTACTCTATGTTGCCACCCTGCTGCACGATATCGCAAAGGGCCGGCGCGGCGATCATTCGATCCTCGGCGCTGAGATCGCGATGAAGCTGTGCCCGCGCCTCGGCATGTCTCCGGCAGAGACCGAGCTGGTCGCCTGGCTGGTGCGCTGGCACTTGTTGATGAGCGCGACTGCCTTCAAGCGCGATCTGGCCGACTACAAGACCATCGCCGATTTTGTCGGCCGGGTGCAAAGTCAGGAACGCCTGCGCTTGCTGCTCGTGCTCACCATTGTCGATATCCGCGCGGTTGGCCCGGGCATCTGGAATTCATGGAAGCGCCAGCTTCTGGGCGACCTGTTCAGCTCGGCGGAGGAAGTGCTGCGGCTTGGCCACAAGCAGCACGGCCGCGCAGAGCGCATCGCCGCTAAAAAGAAGGCAGTCGCAGAGCTGCTCAAGGAACGCGATGCGCTGATCGGCACGGTTGGCCGGCAGCTTGGCGACGCCTATTGGATCGCCGAGCCTGAGGACATCATCGCGCTCAATCTCCAGCAGATGGATCTCTCGCTGGATGAGCCGCTGACAGTCGAAGCGCACTGGTATCCCGCGCGCGGAGCAACGCTTGTCACCGTGCTGGCCGCCGATCATCCCGGCCTGTTCTACCGCATTGCCGGCGGCATCCATCTGGCGGGCGGCAACATCATCGATGCGCGCATCCACACTGCGCGCAACGGCCTCGCGGTCGATAACTTCCTCGTGCAGGACCCGCTGGGGCGCCCGCTCAATGAACCCGCGCAAATCGCCCGGCTCAAGACCGCGATTGCTGATGCGCTGGCAAATCGGGTCAAGCTTTTGCCCCAGCTCGCTGCTCGCCCATCCGCCCGCCCGCGCGCCGAAGCGTTCGAGGTCGAGCCCATCGTCATTTTCGATAACAAGGCCTCGAACCGCTTCACCGTGATCGAAGTCGGCGCGCGGGATCGGCCTGCCATCCTCAGCAGCCTCGCTCGCGCGCTGTTCGAAGCGCGGCTGGTCGTCCATTCTGCGCACATCGCCACTTATGGCGAGCGCGCGGTCGATACCTTCTATGTGACTGACCTGCTGGGCGAAAAGCTCGAGGCGGACACCCGCCTGCGCGCGGTCGAGAAGCGCCTGATCGAAGCGGCGGAGGACCGGCGCGCCAAGGCCGTCGCCGCATGACCGAGGCGCAATATCTCGCCGGGCGGCTGCTGCTCGCCATGCCGGGCATGGGTGACACCCGCTTTGATCGCGCCGTGATCGCGATGTGCGTGCATGATGAACACGGCGCGCTTGGCATCGGCATCGGCAGCGTGCGCGAAGGCGTCACACTTCACAGCCTGCTCACCGACATCGGCATTGATCCCGGCGGCGTGCCTGATGGCCCGGTGCTCAATGGCGGACCGGTCGAAACCTCGCGCGGCTTTGTGCTGCACAGCACCGATTGGGGCGGCAGCGGCTCGGTCGAAGTCGCGCCGCTTTGCGCGCTCTCCGCCTCGATGGATGTACTGCGCGCGATTGCCGAAGGGCGCGGCCCCAAGAAATGGCTCGTCGCGCTCGGCTATGCTGGCTGGGGCGCCGGGCAGCTTGAGGGCGAAATGCGCCAGCACGGGTGGTATGCTGCCGGGGGGCGCAGCGAGATCCTGTTCGAAACCGCGGTGGGCGCCCGCTGGGCCTCCACCTGGCGCGCAGAAGGGATCGACCCGTCCCACCTCGTCAGCCAGACAGGCCGCGCCTGAATTCTCGCCATCTTCACGAAGTGCAAATGGGTAAGATGGGTCTGAGTGGAAATCCTCAGCTCAGGCGTCGCACTGCTTCATCCCGCCCGATCAGCGGCAGCAGCGCCTTCATGTCCGGCCCGTGGTCCATCCCCGTCAGCGCTTGGCGCAGCGGCAGGAACAGCGCCTTGCCCTTGCGCCCGGTCGCGTCCTTGAGCGCCCCGGTCAGCGCACTCCACGGATCGAGGCTCCAATCGAGCGTAGCGGCTTCGGTCGTCGCCTGATCCAGAAACGCGCGCGTTTCGGCATCAAACTCCGGCGCTGCAATCGGCCCCGTCACCACGCGCCACCAGTCCGCCGCTTCCGTCACGGCGTTCAGGTTGGGCCGAATTGCTTCCCACGCTGCCTCGTTCATGCCCTCAGGCATGCGGCTCGCCACATGCTCGAAAGGCAAGCGGTGGATCACCGCCGCGTTCACCCGCGCCAGCTCGGCATCGTCAAACCGCGCCGGCGCGCGGCCAAAGCGCGTGAGATCGAAACTCGCCACCAGTGCCTCGACCTCCAACGCCCCGTCTACCGGATCGCTCGTGCCGAGCCGCGCCAGCAGCGCGATCAGTGCCTCGGGCTCGATCCCGCTGTCACGCAATTCGGACACGCCGAGCGAGCCCAGCCGCTTGGAAAGCTTGCCTTCCGCGCCTGTCAGCAGCGCTTCATGCGCGAAGTTCGGCACCGCCGCCCCCAGCGCGATGAACATCTGCACTTGCGTCGCGGTGTTGGAGACATGGTCCTCCCCGCGCAGCACATCGGTCACGCCCATCTCGATGTCGTCGATCACCGAAGGCAGCATATAGAGCCACGAGCCATCCGCCCGGCGCACCACCGGGTCCGACATCTGCCGGGGATCGAAGTGCTGCGGCCCCCGAATGCCATCTGCCCATTCGATCGGCGTCTCATGATCCATCAGAAAGCGCCAGTGCGGCTTCTCCCCCGCCGCCGCCCGTGCCGCATGGTCCGCTTCGGTCAGTGCCAGTGCGCCTCGGTCATAGATCGGCGGCAACCCTCGCCCCAGCAGTACCTTGCGCTTGAGCTCCAGTTCCTGCGAAGTCTCGTAGCAGCGATAGAGCCGGCCCGCCGCAACCAGCGTCTCGAACGCCGCCTCATAGATCGCAAAGCGCGCCGATTGCCGTTCCTCGCGTTCTGGATGGAGGCCCAGCCACGCCAGATCTGCCCGGATCGCCTCGACATGCTCCTCGCGGCTGCGCGCCTGATCGGTATCGTCGATCCGCAGCAGGAATCGCCCGCCGCTCTTCTTCGCCAGCAGCCAGTTGTGCAGCGCCGTGCGGATATTGCCGACATGGAGCGTGCCCGTGGGCGAAGGGGCGAAGCGAGTTGTGACGGTTGTGGACATGCCAGCCCTATAGCGCACCGCGCTGCACTGGCTAGATCACCTTACCCTGTCCGGAACCCGTGCGTGATCGGATAGCGCCGATCGCGCCCGAAGTTGCGCATGCCCAGCTTCACGCCCGGCGGGGCCTGCCGGCGCTTGTATTCTGCCACGTTCAGCAGCCGCTCGATCCGCGCCACGGTGGCATGGTCGAAGCCGTCCGCCACCACTTGATCGACGCTCTTCTCGTGCTCCACCAGCCCGAGCAGGATGGCATCGAGCTCCGCGTAATCGGGCAGCGAATCCGAATCCTTCTGGTCCGGCCGCAGTTCGGCGCTGGGCGGCTTGGTGATGATGCGCTCCGGCATCACCATGCCTTCGGGGCCAAGGCCAATCTTCGGCCGCGCCCCATTGCGCCACCTCGAGATCGCGAAAACGGTCGTCTTGTAGGCGTCCTTCAGTGGGTTGTAGCCGCCATTCATGTCGCCATAGATCGTCGCGTAGCCAACACTCATCTCGCTCTTGTTGCCGGTCGTCACCAGCATCGGGCCAAACTTGTTGGAAAGCGCCATCAGCGTGGTGCCGCGAATGCGCGATTGCAGGTTTTCCTCCGCCAGATCCGGCTGGCGGCCTTCAAACGCAGGCGCCAGCATTTCAGCAAAGGCATCGACCGCCGGGCTGATCGGGATCGTATCGAGCCGCACACCCAGCATCTTTGCGCAGGCTTCCGCGTCTTCAAGGCTCTCGGCGCTGGTATAGGCGCTCGGCATCATCACGCACCACACCCGCTCCGGCCCCAGCGCGTCGACCGCGATGGCTGCGCAGATCGCCGAATCGATCCCGCCCGAAAGCCCCAGCACCACGCCCGGGAACTTGTTGGTGTTCACATAATCGCGCAGCGCCAGCACCATCGCGCAGTAGATGTCTTCGGGATGTTCGGCGAGTTCGGACATCACCCCCGGCTGGCAGCGCCAGCGGTGCCCCCCGGAACCTTGGCCGCCGGAAGGAACCTTGTTCCACACGGTGTCGACCACCGCTTCTTCCCAGTCCGGCAGCTGTGCCCACAGCGCGCCCTCGGGGCCGACTACGAAGCTGGCCCCGTCGAACACCACTTCATCCTGCCCGCCCACCCGGTTCACGAAAACGAGCGGAATGCCGGTGTCGATCGCCCGGCGTTTGGCGACACCTTCGATCCGCAGCTCGTCCTTGTCGATCTCGTAGGGGCTGCCGTTGATGCAGATGAAAATCTCGGCGCCCTGTTCGGCCAGATGGCGGCATACGGGCGCGTGCCAGATATCTTCGCAGATCGGCAGGCCCAGCATCGCGCCCTTGAACGGCACCGGCTCGGGCAGCGGGCCGGGGAGGAAATAGCGCTTCTCGTCGAAGGTCCCGTAGTTGGGCAGCTCTACCTTGAAGCGCACCGCCGCGACCTTGCCCTGATCGAGCAGCGCCACACCGTTGTGCAGCGCGCCGTCGCGCACGAAAACCGAACCGACCAGCATCGCCGGGCCGCCATCGGCCGTTGCCGCCGCCAGCGCCTCAAGCGCGATTGCTGCGCGCTCGATCAGCGCCGGCTTCAGGATCAGGTCTTCCGGCGGATAGCCGATCAGCTGCATCTCGGGATAGACAATGAGGTCGCTGCCCTCCGCCTGCGCGCGCACGGCAAGCATCGCTGCAGCATTGGCGACCAGATCGCCCACTTTCTGATTGAGCTGGGCGAGCGTGATGATGAGTGTATCGGCCATGGAACAGACACTAGGCGGCAATGGCGCAGCAGTTCAAGGCCAACCCTTGGTGCAAAACCGCCTCCGCACACGTTGCAATGCTGTCATCTTGGGCTAAGGCCCCACCCATCGCCCAGATTTGAGGGACTCGGGGAAGCCCATGAAGATCATGTCCGGCAACGGCAATTTGCCGCTGGCCCGCGCCATTGCTGCCTATCTCGAACTGCCGCTGACCGAAGCATCGGTCCGCCGCTTTGCCGACGAAGAAGTCTTCGTCGAGATTCACGAGAATGTGCGCGGCGAAGACGTGTTCATCGTCCAGTCGACCGGCTATCCGGCGAACGACAATCTCATGGAACTGCTGATCTGCACCGATGCGCTGCGCCGCGCCTCGGCCAAGCGTATCACCGCCGTCATCCCTTACTTCGGCTATGCCCGGCAGGACCGCAAGCCCGGCCCGCGCACCCCGATCTCGGCGAAGCTGGTAGCTAATCTGATTACCACGGCAGGCGCAGACCGCGTTCTCGCGGTCGATCTCCACGCCGGGCAGATCCAGGGCTTCTTCGATATCCCGACCGACAACCTGTTTGCAGCGCCGGTCATGGCTGCCGATATCCAGACGCGCTACGGCGGGCAGGATCTCATGGTCGTATCGCCCGACGTCGGCGGCGTCGTGCGCGCCCGCGCGCTTGCCAAGCGGCTCGACAACGCGCCGCTCGCCATTGTCGACAAGCGGCGTGACCGCCCGGGCCAGAGCGAAGTGATGAACATCATCGGCGATGTCTCGGGTCGGATGTGCATCCTGATCGACGATATCATCGATTCGGGCGGCACGCTGTGCAATGCCGCGCAGGCGCTGCTCGATAGCGGTGCCAAGGGCGTTGCCGCCTATATCAGCCACGGCGTGCTTTCGGGCGGCGCGGTGGCGCGGGTCAACAATTCGGCGCTCAAGGAACTCGTGATCACCGACACGATCCTGCCGACCGAGGCGACCCAGGCATCCGATCGCATCCGCGTGCTCACGATTGCGCCCTTGATCGGCGAAGCCGTTCGGCGCATTGCGGATGAAAGCTCGGTCTCCAGCCTGTTCGATTGATTTTCAAGAGGTTCCGGCCCTCTCCCTGACGGGGGAGGGGGTCGGGGCACTGCGGCGCTTTGACAGGCGCCACGCGCAGGCCCATGCCCTGCCCCATGCAATTTGCCGATTTCGACTCCGCCACGTTCCTGCAGACTTATTGGCAAAAGCGCCCGCTGCTGATCCGCAATCCTTGGGCGGACTGGGCCAATCCGCTTGAACCTGATGAACTTGCCGGCCTCGCCTGCGAGGAATCCGGCGTCGAATCGCGCCTCATCATTCGGCGGCCTGATGGCATCGTGCTGGAAAGTGGCCCGTTTCCCGAAGCACGATTTGCCAAGCCGGAATCCGCGCCGTGGACGCTGCTGGTGCAGGCGGTCGATCACCACGTGCCCGAAGTCGCGGCACTGATCGCGCCGTTCCGCTTTGTCCCCGATTGGCGGATCGACGATGTCATGGTCAGCTACGCCACCGATGGCGGCGGCGTGGGGGCGCATTTCGATCAGTATGACGTGTTCCTCGTGCAGGGTCTGGGCCGGCGGCGCTGGCGCGTCGGGCCGCGCTGCGATGCGGCCACCGAACTCCTGCCGCACGAAGACTTGCGCCTCCTCGCCGATTTCGAGGCCACCGGAGATTGGGTGCTGGAACCCGGCGACATTCTCTATGTGCCCCCCGGCTTCGCGCATGATGGCGTGGCGGTCGGCGATGATTGCATGACGTACTCGATCGGTTTTCGCGCGCCATCGCGCGCCGATCTCGTCGAAAGCTGGAGCGCGCATCTGGCCGATGCGATGGATGAGGATGATCGCTATTCCGACGTAGACCTCCCGCTCCAGGCCAACCCGGGCGAAATCACGCCCAAGGCGCTTGCCCGCCTTCACGCCCTCGTTGTGGATGCTGTCGCTGATGGCGCGGCCTTTGCCCGTTGGTTCGGCGCCTACAACAGCCTGCCGAAATATGCCGACGCTGATTGGCGGCCAGAAACGCCGATCAGTTTGCAGGCGGTGCAGGCTTGGCTGGCTGAGGGCAGGGAGATCAGCCGGAATCCGGCCAGCCGCTTCGCCTTCATCCGGCAAGGTGAGCAGACCGTGTGCTTATTCGTCGATGGACAAAGCTTCGATTGCACCGGTGATGCGGCTGCGCTGGCCGAACAGATCTGTGCGGGCGGCACTCTGATCGTGGAGCCTCGGCTGGCCAGCTCTGTCGCTGCCGCGTCGTTGCTGGCGGCGCTGGTCGATCAGGGCAGCCTCGCGTTTGATGAAGATGATGGCGAGGAAACCGATTGATGGCGCTGCTGCTTTTCAACAAGCCTTTCGGCGTTCTCTGTCAGTTCAGTGAGGAGCCCAACGGGCCGCCCCGGCCCACGCTCGCTGCTTTCATCGACCGGCCGGGCGTCTATCCCGCGGGCCGCCTCGATCATGATAGCGAGGGGCTGCTGCTGCTGACCGATGATGGTCGCCTCCAGTCGCGCATCACCGACCCCCGCTTCAAGATGCCCAAGACCTATCTTGCGCAGGTCGAAGGCGATCCGGACGACACCGCGCTCGAACCGCTTCGGCGCGGCGTGCATCTCAAGGACGGGCCAACGCTCCCCGCCGAAGTCCGCCGGATCGATTCGCCCGAACTTTGGCCGCGCGATCCCCCGGTACGCTTTCGCAAGAGCGTTCCCGATTGCTGGCTGGAATTGACCATCCGCGAAGGGCGCAACCGCCAGGTCCGCCGCATGACAGCCGCGGCAGGCCTGCCCACCTTGCGGCTGGTGCGCTGGCAGATCGGCGAATGGACGCTGGAAGGCCTCGCCCCGGGGGAATGGCGCGAAATTACTGCCAGGGCTTGATATCGCCGGGCGCGATCCGGGCGATCAGTTCCAGCCGCCGCACCTGCCGCGTTTCCAGTGACAGGGTCATCAGCGGCTGCGGCGAATCGACGAACTGGCGCGGGCTCATGCCAAACAGGGCGGTGAACTCGCGAATCAGGTGGCTCTGGTCGTAGTAGCGCAGCGCGAGCGCCTCAGCCTCTTCGTGATCGGCCACGCCGCGCAAGTGGCTCGCCATGTCGAGCGCGCGGGCGCGGCGCAGCACCTGCTTGGGCGGCATGCCGAAATCGCGCCGGACCAGCCGTTCCAGCTTGCGCTGTTCAGTGCCGCACTGCTGCGCCAGCCGCGCTACCGTGATTTCCGGGTTGGCAAACGCGGCGACCTCGACTGCGACGGTTGCCGGATCGGGCTCGGCAGCGCCGGTGCGAGCGATCAGGCGGCGCATCGCCTCCTCCATCGCCGTGCACCAGTCCTCCGGCGATCCGTCCTCGCGGAACAGGCCCATCCATTCCTCGCCCGACATCCCCAGCCCATCTAGCGAGGTCAGGCGGTCGCATGTCGAATCGAGCTTGAGCCCGCCCAGCGCGTGGCAGGCGCCAGCCCGGAACGACAGGCCGACGCTGGTGAAGCTGCCCTTCACCGTGATCGGCATGCGCCGGGTCTGCGGGCCGAAGTAGAGCGCGGCACGGCCCATTTCGCGCCGCCCATCCGCCGTCTCTGCAGTCCAGTCCCCGCGCAGCTGGATGCGCAGCATCGCTGCATCGCTGAAAATGCCGCAGGACAGGCAGTAGTCCGCCGGTGCATCGACCACCGTCACGTAGAGCCGCGCGACCCACGGCGCGAGATCGCTGGCCGGGGCGCGGCTGTAGGAAATCGGCTGTCCGTCACGCGTCGCCGCCCCGCCTGAGGCGATCGACGGGTCAACGGCCGGTCTGCTCGTCCGGTTCATCAAAGCCCCCCTTCACGATCCCCTGCAAACGGGGCCCATCGCGGGTCCGATCCAGCCGCACCATGGCCCCCATGCCTGCGCCGAATACCTACCGATAAGCACAAACGCGCAGGTTCGCCAAGCTGGTTCCGTCTGCGTTGGTTCTGACGGGTGCCGCCTCCCCCTTGACCGCAAGGCCGAACGAGGGCCATGCCCCTGTCATGACGGATTTGGATCTCGACCGCGACATCGCCCTTGCCCTGCGCCTTGCCGATGCGGCGGGCGCCGCCATCCGCCCGTTTTTCCGCAGCGGCCTTATCGCTGATCGCAAGGCCGATGCGTCTCCGGTCACTCTGGCAGACCGCGCTGCCGAAGAAGCGATGCGCGCCATCCTCTCTGCCGAAGCACCGGATGATACCGTGATCGGTGAGGAAATGGGCGCTACGCCGGGAACTTCGCGCCGCAGCTGGGTGCTCGATCCAATCGACGGGACCACCGGGTTTCTTGCCGGTCGCCCCCTGTTCGGCACGCTGATCGCGCTGGTGGTGGAAGGCTTCCCGGTGCTTGGCGTGATCGACCAGCCGATTTTGGGTGAGCGCTGGGTGGGCGTGGTGGGCCGGCCGACAACCTTCAACGGCCACGCGATGCGCACGCGGGCCTGCCCGCTGCTGGCGGATGCGGCGCTGGCCACCACCGGCCCGCACTACTTCGATGATCATGATGGCGCGCACTTCATGGGACTCGCGGCAAAGACCGATCACAAGCGCATGGTGATGGGCGGCGATTGCTACAATTATGCGATGCTCGCGTCGGGCCATCTCGATGTTGTCTGCGAGGCCGGCCTCAAGCTGCATGATTGGGCCGCGCTCGTGCCCGTGGTCGAGGGTGCCGGCGGCACCATGGCGGACTGGAACGGCGATCCGCTCCATGCCGGCTCCGACGGTCATGTCATCGCGCTGGGCGATCCTGCGCGGCTTGAGGATGTGGTCGAAGCTCTGGCCTGCCACCACCACTGATCGGCCTCTGCTGAACCGATGCACCAGCCGCGCCGCCTGTTCTTTTATGGCACGCTGACCCACGAACACGCCAATTCGCTGACCGGCACGCTGCTGCCGCGCCTCGGCGGTGCGCCCCGGCGCGGGTGGGTGCGCGGCGCGCTGTTTCTGCGGCGCGATCCGCAAGGCGTCTATCCGGTGCTGATGCCGGGCGCTGGCCGCGTGCATGGCTGGGTCTACGGCGGCTTGCGGCCGATCCCGCGCGCCGCGCTCGCAGCGTTCGATGCGTGGGAGTATTGCGATCCGCGCCGCCCTGCGCGCGGGGAATACCGGCGCGTGAACCTGCTCGTGCGCACCCGCAGCGGTCCCTTGCGCGCCGCTGCCTATCTCCCCAACCGGCGCGCCCCGCTGGGCCTGAGAGCCGTTCCCGGCGGTGACTTTGCCGCCCATGCCGCCGCGCAAGGCCTCGCCGTCCTTCAGGGCTGACCGCTCCGGCTTGCCAGCCCGGCCGGGGCATGCGAGCAATCCGGTGACATTTCAGGGGGCAATACCAATGCGCAGTGCAATCGGGGCAATCACCATCGGACTGGTCTTGGCCGCTACCCCCGCCACGGCAAAGACCGTGGTGGTCCGCGCTGCCCACATGGTCGATGTGCTTGCCGGCCGCACGGTCGACAATGTGGCGGTGGTCATTACCGATGGCCGCATCACCGCTGTCGGCAAAGCCGGGGATGCTGTGCCTGCAGGGGCGGAGACGATCGATCTCGGCGCGCGGACTCTGCTGCCTGGGCTGATCGACATGCACGTCCATCTCACCGGTGATCCGCGCTACAGCGGCTACCGCAATCTTGAGTTTACCGACAACTTCTGGACCGTGGTCGGCGTCGCCAATGCGAAGCGCACGCTGGATGCCGGCTTTACCACGGTGCGCAATGTCGGCTCGGGCAATTTCGATGATGTCGCGCTCAAGCAGGGGATCGAACAGGGCTTCGTGCCGGGCCCGCGCATCGTACCCGCGACTTACGCGCTCGGCGCGACCGGCGGACACTGCGATTCGACCGAGTTCCCGCCATCGATCAAGGTGCCTTCGCCCGGCATCGCCAATGCGCCCGGCGAGTTCCGCGCGGCGGTGCGCACGATGCGCAAGTACGGTGCCGAGGTGATCAAGGTCTGCATGACCGGCGGCGTCCTTTCCAAGACCGATTCGGTGGGCGGCCAGCAGATGAGCCTTGAGGAGATCAAGGCCGTGACGGACGAGGCCCACATGCTCGGCATGCGTGTCGCGGCCCACGCTCACGGTACGGCGGGGATCAACGATGCGCTGCGCGGCGGGGTCGATACCATCGAACATGCCAGCCTGGCGGATGAGGAAAGCTTCAAGCTGGCCAAGGCCAAGGGCGCCTGGCTCGACATGGATATCTATGACGACGACTACATTCTGGCCGAAGGCGAAAAGAACGGCGTCTTCCCGGAAAGCCTCGCCAAGGAGCGCATAGTTGGCCGCAAGCAGCGCGAAACCTTCCGCGCTGCCCATGCCGCCGGGGTCAAGCTGCTGTTCGGCACCGATGGCGGGGTCTATCCCAATGGCGATAACGCAAAGCAGTTCGCCAAGATGGTCGAATGGGGGATGACCCCGATGGAAGCCATCCAGGCCGCGACGCGCAGCGCAGCCGAAGCGCTGGACAAGACCGCAGACGTCGGCGCCATCGCGCCGGGCCGCTATGGCGATCTCGTCGCAGTCGATGGCGATCCGCTCGCCGATGTGCGCCTGCTGGAAAAGCCCGTGTTCGTCATGAAGGGCGGCGAGGTGGTGAGGAGCGCGCCTTGATCCTTGACGGGATGATAATGGCCCGGCCGTAGAGCTCCGCCTTGCAATCGGGCGGCGCTACGCGTAATTCGCTGTCACAGCATCAAGAGTTGGGGAATGACGCCCCGACGCCAACCTGCCGGTTTCCGGGCAAGGTGGCGCCTCCGATCAGGAGGGATGTGGCCGGTCCGGCAACCAAGCGGAACTAAGGCTTCAGGCGTCATCTCCCAAAGCGTTTTGAGAGGTTAGACGACCAGTGCCGATCCGGATTGCCGATAATCTTCCTGCCCGAAGGACGCTCGAAGCCGAGGGTGTGATCGTGATGAGCGAGACCGAGGCCGCGCGGCAGGACATCCGCCCGCTGCGCATCGCGCTGCTCAATCTCATGCCTGACAAGATCACGACCGAGACGCAGATATGCCGGCTGCTGGGGGCAACGCCGCTGCAGATCGAGCTGGAGTTGGTGCGCATCTCGGACCACGTCAGCAAGAACACGTCCGCAGGGCACATCACCGCGTTCTACCGGCCATGGGAAGATGTCCGCGCCGAAAAATTCGACGGTCTCATCATCACCGGCGCTCCGGTCGAGCAGATTGCGTTCGAGGACGTGACCTACTGGGACGAGATGCGCCGCATCCTCGACTGGTCGCAGCACAACGTGCACCGCACGCTGACGCTCTGCTGGGGCGCCATGGCCGCCCTCTACCACTTCCACGGCGTTCCAAAGCACGCGCTCACCCAAAAGGCGGCCGGCGTATTCAGCCATGTAAACCGCGCGATGGCGAACCCGCTGATGCGCGGGCTGCCCGATGCCTTCGATGTCCCCGTCTCGCGCTGGAGCGAACTGCGCGGCGCGGATCTTCCCGCCGGGCGCGGGCTCGCCGTGCTGGCAGACAGCGCCGAAACCGGCCTGTGTCTGGTGGATGATCCGGCCAACCGCGCCGTCCACATGCTCAATCACCTTGAGTATGATACGCTCACGCTCGCAGGCGAATATGCGCGGGATGAAGGGCGCAGCCTGCCGAAGCACTACTTCCCGGGCAACGATCCCAGCGCCATGCCGTCCAACACGTGGCGCGGCCACGGCCACTTGTTGTTCGGCAACTGGATCAACGAGACTTATCAGACCACGCCGTTCAACCGGGCCGATATCGGCGGCTGATCGCGCTGCGTGAGCATCCTGCATGCGCAATCGCTTGCCTTTTGCTCGCCGCCTCACTAAGCGCGCGCACTTCATCGGGTGCGATATCGATGACTCGCCTGGCCACGCAGGGCTGCCACGGCGGGTTTGACACACCCAAGCCAAGGAGACGAAAATGCCCAAGCTCAAGACCAAGAGCGGTGTGAAGAAGCGCTTCAAGATCACCGCTTCCGGCAAGGTTAAGCACGGCGTCGCCGGTAAGCGCCACCGACTGATCAGCCACAACGCCAAGTACATCCGCCAGAACCGCGGGATGGACGTGATTTCCGACGCAGATGCGAAGGTGATCAAAAAGTGGGCGCCCTACGGGCTGAACTGAGGAGCGTTAGACCATGAGCCGTATCAAACGGGGTGTTACCACCCGCGCCAAGCACAAGCGCATTCTCGAACAGGCCAAGGGCTATCGGGGCCGCCGCAAGAACACCATCCGCGTCGCGCGGCAGGCCGTCGAAAAGGCCGGCCAGTATGCGTACCGCGATCGCAAGATCAAGAAGCGGGAATTCCGTGGTCTGTGGATCCAGCGCATCAACGCGGCTGTCCGCGCTGAAGGGCTGACCTATTCGCAGTTCATCCACGGCACCAAGCTTGCCGGGATCGAACTGGACCGGAAGGCGATGGCCGACCTGGCGATGAACGAAGGCGGCGTGTTTACCGCCATCATCGCGCAGGCCAAGCAGGCACTCGCTGGCTGATTGAAAGCAAACGCCACAGCGTTCCATTTTGGTGCGCTGCTAGGCGGTCTGCTTCTCGAAATGCTACAGAATGCAAGGGGGCATCGGTCATCAGGCCGGTGCCTCTTTTGCCATTATGGTGACTTCCGATATCTCTCGTTAAGTACTATGTACCTAACATTACGGATAGAGGCGGGGGCGTAACGGTGAACGGCGAGTGTACCGTGAGGGTACGATTTTATCAGCCGCCACCGGCCCTGCGGCCCTATTTCACCACGTTCTACATCACTGAAATCGATGCGGGGCTTGATGGCCGCGTTACGGACCATCTCCATCCGGAGTGGGCCAATCTGCGGATCATCAGCGGGGTGCCGCCTGTCTCTGAAATTCGCGGGGTTCCGTCGGCTGGCGGTCTTCCAGCGATCGTGACAGGGCCCACCAGCAATGCGGTGCGGTTCACCATCGGCACCTCGCGGATCTGGGGCATCGGATTGCT
>CANGJB010000007.1 GCA_947453945.1 Sphingomonadaceae bacterium | reverse complement strand
CAATTGCGAAGGCTGGAGCTTGCGAAGGTCGTCAGGTGTATCGACCGTATCGAGCAGCGGCGTAACCGGTTTGGACATTAAGGTGTCTTACACCCTCGGATCGGCTGTGTCGAACCCGACTTGCAGGGAAAGTGACGGAAAGCTCAACGGCTTTCACCAGCCTCTTCTCCGCAGGCGCCGCACCGCCCCCGGATCTCCACAACCGGCCGCACAGCGGCAAAGCCCGCGCGCCGGGCCGCATCGCGCAGCGCGCCGGTCAGGCTGTCATCATCGAGGTGAGTCGCCTCGCCGCAGGCGTCGCAGATCAGGAATATGCAATCGTGATGGCAGCCGGGGTGGCTGTTGGCCACATAGGCATTGGCGCTTTCCACCCGCCGCGCGAGGTTGGTGCGCACGAACAGGTCGAGAATGCGGTAGACGCTATTTGCCGCGACGCGCTTGCCCCGCCGCGAACCGACGCTCTCGGCAATATCATAGGCCGATGCTGGCTTGTCGCAGGCGGCCAGCGCTTCAAATACATCGCTGCGCATGTCGGTCCACTGTTCGCCCGCGTCCTGCAGTGCGCCGCGCGCAGCATCGACGAGCATGTCGCCGGCAAAATCGTGATGGTTGTGGTGCCCTGCCATGTCCGGTGAAATACGCCGCCTTGCGCCCGAGCGCAAATCTGGCTCAGCCCCGCGTGAAATTCGGTTTCCACAGTCCCGGGAACACCCGCTTGAGCGCCGCCATCTTTGGCACGTCCCAGTAGCGGATATAGGCGTGGTCGGGATTCTTCAGCGCGAAATCCTGATGATAGTCCTCTGCCGCGTAGAACCCGCGATTGGGCTCGACCGCCGTGACGATCGGGCGCTTCCACAGCTTTGCCGCTTTCAGCTGCGCGAGGTAGCCCGCCACCACCTTCGTCTGCTCCGCGCTCTGCGGCACGATGGCATTACGGTATTGCGTGCCGATGTCGGGATGCTGCTGATTGAGCTGGGTCGGATCGCTCGCCACCCCGAAGAACACCTGCAGCAACTGATCATAGCGGACCACGGCGGGATCGTACGTGATCCGCACAGCTTCGGCGTGGCCAGTCTTGCCCGTGCTCACCGTTTCGTACTGCGCATCGGAGCCCTTGCCGCCCTCGAAGCCCGAAACGACGCTGCTCACACCCTTCACATGGCTGAACACGGCTTCCATGCCCCAGAAACACCCGCCGGCGAACACCGCCGTCTTGAGGCCTTTGGTCTCTGCCGCCTTGACCAAGGCTGCGGGCGCCGAAACCACTGCTTCGGCCTGAGCCGGCTGAAGGCACGCGGATGCGAGCGATGCAACAAGCGCGGCGATGATGAAGCGGGGGCGGATCATCGCTGCGTCTCGGCTGCAGTAGCAGGCGCAGCAGCCTGCGCCGATTGCACCCCGTAGTTGAGTATCATGGCTGCCGATCCGAGCATAAAGCCCAGAGCCAGCGCGCGAACCAGATCCTTGCCGAAAAGCGTCATTGCACGTTGTCCAACCTTGTATGCGGCAAATGGTTACGGCTTTGCGGAAAACAAGGTGTGGACCGGGTCAACGGGACCGTGCTGCTAGGTGCAGGATCGATTGACCTTAGCCGCGCCGCGCGCGAAGAAGCCCGGGCTTGGCCCCAAGGAGAGGAACGCCCCATGCTTCGCCCGATGCTCACTTGCTGCATTGCCTCCGGAGCGCTCGCCCTTGCGGCTATGCCGCTGGCCGCCAAGGACAAGCCTGCCCTGCCCGCGCAGCTGCCACCCGTCTTCGAGGCCGTGGTGAATTGCCGCGCGCTCACCGCCGATAGCGAACGCCTTGCGTGCTACGACGCCAGCGTTGCCGCTTTGGCCACCGCGCGCGACAAGGAGGACATCGTCGTCGCCGACCGCGCCACGATCCGTGAAACCAAAAAGGGCCTGTTCGGCTTTACTTTGCCCAAACTCAGGTTGTTCGGCGGTGCCGAAGGCAAGGACGAGGACATCAAGGAAATCGAGAGCGCCATTTCCGCTGTGCGTGATAAAGGCGAAGGCCTCTCCGTGTTCACGTTGGCGGACGGCGCACGCTGGAAGCAGACCGATGGCGGCAGCACTTTCGCAAAGGCTGGCTCCACCATCCGCATCAAGCGCGGCTCGCTGGGCAGCTACCTAGCCTCGATCGACAAGGGTGCCTACGTGCGGGTGGTCCGCCTTTCGCAGTAGCTAGTTCGAAGTCCGGCCAGCCTTGCTGACGAACTCTTCATAGACATCGCGGCCGGTCTGGTTGCCCTGACGCTCCAGATCGGTCCACTGCGACATTGTGTGGCAGATAAACGTCTTGCGCACGAGCGAGCCGGTTTCCTCGGTGCGGCGGCACCGGATGAAATCGGGATCACTGGCCGGGCGGCCCGTGTTGAAAGCGCGGATTTCAGACTGCGACATCGCCGTAGGGTCCTTTTCCAACGCAGGCAGGTCGGCGGCCGGCACGGCAGTGCTGGCGGCGGCAGCGGCAATCGCAAACAGGAATGACGCAGGCATTCGCGGTAATCCTTCAGGGTTAGGAGCGGGCCAATTCTAGCGCGCCGCCAAGAGGCCCGCAAGACAATGGCAGATCAGCCCAGTGCCAGGTCATTCGCGGCAAAATAGGCAGAAATCGCGGCGCACTCGCGCGCGGAGAGATGCGGGTTCCACGCATCGATGATCAGCACCGCGCGCCGTTCGTCGCTGTCGTTCCACGCCTCGTGCTCGATCGTATCGTCAAAGGCAAAGGCCTTGCCCTCCACCCATTGCCGCGTCTCGCCGCCCACACGAAAGCCGCATCCGGGCGGCACATCCAGCGCGAGATGGACGATCGCGCGGGTATTGGTCACGCCCGTATGTGCCGGGATCCGGCTACGCGGGCGGAGCATGGAAAAGAAGGCGTTTGGTGCGCGCCCGGGGATGCGCGCCAGCGGCAGGCTCTCAAGCACATGCGCAGTGTGTGGGCACCGCTCGATCACCGCCGCGTTAGGGATGCCGTATTCCCACAGGAAGCAAGCGGACCAATCGAGCGAGCCATCAAGCGCGGTCCATTTGTTCTCGGGACTGCCTGGCTCCATCCGCACATAAGGCCGGACCGCCTCGCCAGGCTCTGCCAGCAGCGCCTCAAGCTCGGCGCGGATTGCCCCGGCTTCGGCTTCCAGCGCCGCGAACCACGGGAAATGCCGATGGTCGAAGAATTCGTCGGCCGGGAGGAACGGATAGTGCACCCCTGCGCATTCGTTCATGAAGATGCGCCGCTGCCCCAGTGCCACACCAGCAAAGGCGTCGATACGCCGCTGCTCAGTCTCGTCGCGCGCGTCGGTATCGGATGAAAGGGCCGCCTGCGTGGCCTGCGCGATCCGCGTGCGCAATGTCTCACAATAAGCCGTGCCCACAGACAGTTCGGCGCGCACCGCATCGGGCAGGCCGGGAAAGTGCTGCGCAAGTTGCCGCACTCCGTCCCATGCAATCAGGGCTTTTGTCTCCTCGCCCTCGCGCTGGAGCAACTGCGCCATGCGGAGCTGCGCGGTGAAATCGAGCCGATCGAGATCAAGCGCCCGCTCAAGCGCCTCGCGCTCTCCCGGCGTATCGCCGCCGGTCCGGCAGGCGAGCGCCAGGTTGATCCAGAGCGACAGCGCCTGCGGATCTGCCTCAGCCGCCTCACGCGCAGCCAAGATTGCAGCAGGCGCATCACCTGCCCGAAGCGCGGCCATGGCGCGGGCGTTGGCAGCCTGGGCACGGGCCCGGTCGGCAGGCAGCGGAGGCGGAGGCGGTGTCATAGCGCTCAGTGTCTACAGCGCCGCGCCCGACAGGCAAGCAGCGTTGCAGCGGGGGATGCCTCGTCCTAAAGCTGACGCCATGGCGTCTTCCCCGTTCGATCCTGCTGATGCGACCTGGCTCGCCCACCGCCTCGTCGAAGGCGCCGATGCGGTCCGCTTCGCCCATGTTCCGCGCGCCGCCCATGAAGCCATGGCCTTTCTGACCGACGATGGCTTCACCGCGCACTTCGGCGCGATGCCGCCACAGGTTGACGTCCCCGCCGCCCAGCTTCTGGCGAGCACCGGCAAGCGTCCGCTCGGTCTGCTGTTCCATTCCGCGTTCTGCGGCTCGACCCTGCTGACCCGCGCGCTGGCCGAGCCGGGCGCGGCGATGGGTCTTTCCGAGCCAGTGATTCTCAACGACGTGGTCGGCATGCGCAGCCGCGGCGCGCCGCCCGCCGCCGTGGCCCGCGCGGCGGATCTGGCGCTGAGGCTGCTGGCGCGACCGTTCACACCGAACGAAGGCGTCGTGATCAAGCCCTCCAACCTGCTCAATCCCTTCGCCGAATTGCTGATGGCGCTGGCGCCCGATTCGCGCGCGCTGTTCCTCTATGCCCCGCTTGAGACCTTCCTCATCTCCGTGGTGCGCAAGGGCCTACCCTGCCGACTGTGGGTGCGAGAACTGCTCGAAGGCTACCTCAAGGCCGGGATCGTGGCGCCGCTTGGCATAACGCCCGAGGACGTTTTCCGGCAAAGCGACCTGCAAGTGGCCGCAACCGGCTGGCTTGCGCAGCATCGCCTTTTTTCAGCCCTTGCTCAAAGGCTTGGCCCCGAACGGCTGCGCACCTTGACGTCGGAGCAACTGACCGGCGATCCGGCACGGACAATTGGCGCTGCCGCCGCGCATTATGGCCTTGCGCTCGATGATGCCGCCGTGGCCCGCATCGCAGCGGGGCCGGCCTTCACTCGCCATTCCAAATCAGGCGCCGCCTTCACGCCTGAACAGCGCCGCGCCGAATATGCCGAAGCACGCGCCGCACATGCGGAAGAAATCGACCTGGTGTGCGCTTGGGCCCAGCAAGTGGCCGATCAGGCAGGCATCACGATGGATGCGCCCAATCCCTTGCTTCAGTCGGCGTAACCCAGCTTCTCGATCCACGGCGCCAGAATCGGCATGACCGGTTCAAGCCACGCCGCGTAAGGCTCCCATTGCTGTGTGCCATCGTAGAGCCCGCGCCGCACCTGCCGTGCGCTGGCGGTAGAAACGCCGCGCGCGCGGGCCGTGCGATCAAAGCGCTTCAGCTCTTCAGACCAATCCAGCCCGATGAACTGGCAGATACCGCGCGTGGTCGTGTCGAAATCCTGCACCATGCGATGATACGGCACCTCGTGCACCGCCAGCGGCAGCTTTGCCAGCGCTGCCTCGGTCAGCCGCATCAGCGCATCGAAATGCCGCGCCGCGCCTTCGAGCGTGGTGAAATCCATCGCCGCATTGCTGAGCGCGAAGCTGGTGCGGAAGCAGCTCCACACCACGTCGCGTGGATCGCGGCGGACTAGGAGGACTTTCGCCGCAGGAAACAGCCGCGCGATGAGCGGCAAACGGATCGATTTCAGCGGATCCATATCGACCAGTGTCAGCCCCGCCGGATCGCAGCCCAGCGCCTGCCCTGCGCGCTGCCAATAGGCGGTGCGATAAGGTGCCAACGTGGCATCATCGAGCGCGGCGAGCTGCGCCAATCCACCTGGCTCGGCTAGGAACGCCAGGTCCGCCTCTCGCAAAGTCGGCATTTCCTCTATCGCCGCAGTGCCGGGTAATGAGGCCAAGACATTTTCGAGTAGCGTGTTCCCGCTGCGGGGGTAGCCCAGCACGAAGACATGCGGCGGGGCACCCGCCGATGCGGCAGGAGGCCAGCCGCTGACGTCCATCGTAGCCAGACCAGCGGTCACGCCATCGACAAACTCACGGTGCGGCGGCCGGCCTGCAAAAGTTGCGGCATGGATTGCGGCGAAGTCTCCCTTGGCCTTGGCATAGGCGGCGTAGGCCGCTGCAGAATCGCGGAGGCGGTTGCAGGCATCGCCCAGCGCATGGAGCAACTCCATCCGCTCGGGTGAGGGCGCCGTCATCCGGGCGAGCGCGGGCTCTACCAGATTGCGTGCCGCTTGGGGCTCTCCCGCTTCGAGCTCGATTGCGGCCAGCGCGGCGAGCGCAGCGGTGTTAGCAGGATCGGCGGAGAGCGCGGCCTGTGCGTGGAGGCGGCCAACCTCCGCTTCGCCATCGCGCGCGGCAATCCCGGCAAGGCCGGCGTGGGCGGCAGAATGGCCCGGTGCGCGCACCAGCACTTCGCGATAGCAGCGCTGCGCCTCGTCCATCACGCCGCCTGCGGCCATGACATAGGCGCGTTCGAGCCAGGCCTCGGCATAGCCGGGCGCGGCGGCAATTGCGGCATCGCAGCGCAGCGCTGCATCGCGCAGGCGGCCGGCAGCGCGGTGGAGACCGGCCAGTCCGACCATGGCCTCTACCTCATGCGGGTTTATCTGCAGCGCACGCTCGAACAGAGCCATCGCCCCGGCGTGATCCCCCGCCACGGCGCGATGCCAGCCGAGCGTGGTGCAGTCTGCCGCTGTGCCGCGCCCCGCTGCCAAAGCTGCTGCGGCCGCAAGCGCGGCGGTTTCGAGATCCTCAGCCATGCCGAAGCCTTCCTTCGAGCGGGAGCAGAGGTCAACTCTTGCGCGCTGTTCTTCGCTGCCCGGCACGCACAAAAAAGGGGCGGGCATTGCTGCCCGCCCCTCATTTGGCGTTTTGATCGGCGAGGATCAGAACTTGACGCGAGCGCCGACCGCGAAACGGCGACCCAGCGCGTCGTAGGACGACGGGTAGGTGTTGCCGCTGTTGAACGAGGTCGAACCGATGGTGTTGCCGACGATCGGCGGCTTCGTGTTGAACAGGTTCTGCACCGTGAAGGTGAAGGTGAACTGCTCGACGTTGAAGCGCGTCGTCACGTCGAGATAGTCGAACGCGTCGATCTTGTTGAAGTCCACAGTCTTGCCGCTGAGCGCACCGCTAAGCGCGGTGATCTTGTTGGTGTTCACGTGTCCAGTCCCTTCAATGAGCGGCCCCAACCCCTGATGGGGTCCCCAAGGCCGCCGGAAGAAGTCTCTCTGATCGAAGCGCTTCCCGCCCGGTCTGTGCCGGGCATGACAGATAACGTTACATATCGAGAGACGATGCCGCCTACTGGTAGATTTGGCCCCATTCTTGGAAGGATGATCTTAGGGCAGGGCATAAAACACTGCTGCCATGTGGCGCGAGTGCAACACCATGTCGACACGGCGCAACGCATCCGCAATCGGACCGCCCGCGCGGCAGAGCCCATAAATTACATCCAGATCGGTCTGGCGATAATTTTTAAGGCGTCGGGCGCAGGATCATGAAAGAAACGTGCGCGGCCCCGGAAAATCAGCGCTCCGGCGTAGCAAACAGCCGTGGATCGAGCCGCCGCCCCTGCCAGGTGAGCGCCCAGTGCAAGTGGGGCCCGGTAGCCCGGCCTGTCATGCCCACATGTCCGATCACCTGGCCTTTCGTCACGGTGTCACCCTCGTGCACCACCAGATCTGAACAATGCAGAAAGGCCGAGGTAAGGCCCATCCCATGGTCGAGGATCAGGAGATGCCCCTCAAGCGTGAAGGGCGCGTCGCTGGCGGCCAGCGTGACCACGCCATCGGCCGGCGCGCGGATCTCCGCGCCCGCAGGCGCGGCCAGATCGATACCTGAATGATAGGCCCCGGGCTCACCGCGATAGATCCGCTGCGAGCCGAATTCGCCAGAGATGCGCCCCGCTGCCGGCCAGGCCATGGCCTGACGCCAGCCACCCGCGCTGCTGCCCAACCGCCGCGCCGCACCAATCCGCGCAAGCTCCGCCGCGCGCCGCGCCTTAAACTCGGCATCCGGCAGCTTGCCCGGGCGCTTGGCCACATTGACCGATTCGATCCGCCAGCTGCGCGGGGCAATGGGAAGCGGCATGGATAGCGAGAACCCGTCGGCCGATGTCACCATCAGCGCGAGGCTGGCCGGTGCATCGCGGTCAAACGCGGCGAAGAACGAGCCGTCCGGTGCAAGCGAGAGCGCCATGCCGCCAAGCGTGACGCTGCGCGTTCCGGCCGGCGCGATTCCGCGCAGCCACCCCCCCTGGGTCAGCCGGCCGCGATACTGCACCCCGCCGACCGCCACGCTGGCTGGTTCGAGTTGTGCAGCAGGAGCGGTGGCCGGGCTTTTTGGTGCGGCTGGGATGACAACCGAAGGCGCGGAGATCGCCGGACCTTGGCTAGCCCCGCATGCGCCAAGCACCGCAATCGCCGCCAGCGCGCCGCGGGTGGCAGCACCCGCCGAAGACATTCCTCGCCGAGTCATTCCTCGCCGAGCAGGCGGCGCGTGGCGATTTCGGCTGAGGCGTAAGCTTCCTGATGCTCCACGCTCCAGTAGCGCAGCATGTCGAGCCCAATGCGCGCGCCGCTTACGGCGCAGAGCACATGATCGCCCGCCCCGATCTGACGAAAGTGGCTGGGCAGATAGTGGAGACGCGCAAGGCGATTGGCGGAGTTCATCAGCATGGCGGGCAATCTACTGCCTTGCGCCGCTCAAAGCAATTTGGGTTGCGCATCTCCTGTCGGGACACTGCGCGGCTTCGGCGCAGGCCGGGGCGGCGCGGCGGGTGGGGGCGCGTTGCCCGGCACCGCATCGAGCACCCCGTCGGCAAACTTGAGGTGCAGCAGCGCCTGCGCCGCTGCTGCCTCACGCGTGCGGATCAGCGATCCATCTGCGCCCTTCACCAGAACATAGCCGCGCGCGAGCGGCGCTTCGGGATCGAGAGAACGGCGCAGGCGGTCCAGCGCGCCGACTTGCGTGCGCGCCGCCTCGATTCGCTGTAACACTGCCGCAGGCCGAAGCCGCTGCGCCGCCAGCCGATCGCGCCCTCGCTGCAACCTTGCGGCCAGAACGGCAGGTCTCAGCCCGGCAGAGCGCTGCGCCAGCATGGTCGCTGCAAGACCCGTCCGGTGCACCAGCGCGCGCCGCAGCCGGTCTCCCAGATCATCGAGTCGCTGCGCCTGCCCCTCGAGCAGGGCCTGCGGTGCGGGCAAGCGCCGCGCCCGCTGCTCCAATCGCTCGCGCGAAAGGTTCAACAGGCGGACCACCGCGCGCTGCTTGCGGGCGTGCAGGTCTGCAAGCCCAGCGATGAGTTCGCCGCGCACTGGCACCGCGATCTCGGCAGCGGCGGTTGGTGTCGGCGCGCGCACATCGGCCGCGAAATCGGCGAGCGTGGTATCCGTCTCGTGTCCTACGGCACTGATCGTCGGGATGGTGGAAGCGGCGATGGCGCGGACCACGTCCTCATCGTTAAAACACCACAAGTCCTCGATCGAGCCGCCGCCGCGCGCCACGATGACCAGGTCGGGCCGGGGAACGGAGCCGCCCGGCTCCAGCGCCGAAAAGCCGCGCACGGCCGCTGCGATCTGCGCTGCTGCGCCCGGGCCCTGCACCAGCACCGGCCAAACCAGCACATGCGTCGGGAAACGGTCCCGCAGCCGATGCAGGATATCACGGATCACCGCGCCGGTGGGCGAGGTAACCACGCCAATCACGCGCGGCAGATAGGGGAGGGGCCGCTTGCGCGTCGGCGCGAACAACCCCTCTGCTTCAAGCCGCGCCTTGGTCTTCGCCAGCAGCGCCAGCAGCGCGCCTTCGCCGGCGATCTCCATCCGCTCGATCACGATCTGGTAGTTCGATCGGCCTGGATAGGTCGTCAGCTTGCCGGTTGCGATCACCTCGACGCCGTCTTCCGGCACAAATCCCAGCCGCTGCGCCCCGCCACGCCACATCACGCCGTCGAGCCGCGCGTTCTCGTCCTTGAGGCTGAGGTAGAGGTGGCCCGAAGCCGCCCGCTTCACCCCCGAAAGCTCGCCGCGCACGCGCACAAAGCCAAAGCGATCCTCGACCGTGCGCTTGAGCAGCTGGGAAATCTCGCTGATCGAAAGCGCCGGGGCGTTGTCGCCTGCGGTCTGGACGGCTAACAGCCCGGCTTCATCTTCACGGTAAGGCGGCATCTCTGGCATGAATATCCTGCTCATCGGCTCGGGCGGACGCGAACATGCGCTGGCGTGGAAGCTGGCGCAATCGCCGCGTTGCACCACCCTGTGGGCTTCGTCGGGAAACCCGGGCATGGCCGAGGTGATCGGCGGGGCAGGGCAGGGCGGCTGCATCCCACTCGCACTGAACGATCATGCGGTGGTTGCCGCGTTCTGCCTAGCGCAGGCCATTGCTCTCGTCGTCATCGGCCCTGAAGCGCCGCTGGTCGACGGCCTTGCCGATTCGCTGCGCGCCGCCGGCATCGCCGTTTTCGGACCGGGCAAGGCCGCTGCCCAGCTGGAAGGCTCCAAGGGCTTCACCAAGGACATGTGCACCCGCGCAGGCATCCCCACCGCAGGTTACGTCCGCGCAAAAACCGCCGCCGAGGCCCATTCTGCGCTCGCCGCCTTTGGGGCGCCGGTCGTCATCAAGGCGGATGGTCTCGCGGCGGGCAAGGGCGTGGTCATCGCCCAGACGGCAGAAGAAGCCGCCGCCGCCATCGACGACATGTTTGGCGGCGCGTTCGGCGGGGCGGGCGCCGAAGTGGTGATCGAGGAGTTCCTCGAAGGCGAGGAAGTGAGCCTGTTCGCGATCACCGATGGCAGCGCCATCGCCCTGTTCGGCTCGGCGCAGGATCACAAGCGGGTGGGCGAAGGCGATACCGGCCCCAACACCGGCGGCATGGGCGCCTACAGCCCAGCACCCGTGCTGACGGCGGAGCTCGAAGCCCGCGCGATGGCCGAAATCATCGCGCCGACAGTCAAAGCCATGGCCGATGCCGGAATGCCCTATTCGGGTGTACTGTTCGCCGGCCTCATGCTCACGGCGGATGGCCCCAAGCTGATCGAATACAACTGCCGCTTTGGCGATCCCGAATGCCAGGTGCTGATGATGCGGCTGGAGAGCGATCTCGTTGAACTGCTGGATGCCTGCGCGCGCGGCGAACTGGCCGGTGCCGCTGCGCCCACGCTTTCCGAAGAGAGCGCGATCACCGTGGTTGTGGCGGCCAAGGGCTATCCGGCGACGCCGGCCAGCGGGGGCGCAATCGAGAACCTATCAGCCGCCGAAACGCGCGGCGCAAAGGTGTTCCACGCGGGCACGGCTGAAACTGCGGATGGCAAGCTCATCGCCAAGGGCGGACGCGTGCTCAATGTCACCGCCACCGGGGTGACACTCAGGGAAGCTCGCGACCGCGCCTACGCCGCCTTGGCCGAAATGCGTTTCGACGACGGCTTCTGGCGCAGTGACATCGGCTGGCGCGAACTGGCGCGGCAGGCCGCAAAGCCCTGAGCTTCAGCCGAGGCGTTCGGCCACCAGCGCCGCAAGATTGCCCTCGGGCCGCGCGCCATAGTGCGAAATCACTTCGGCGGCGCAGATCGCGCCCAGCCGGAGGCATTCCTCAAGGCTGCGCCCGCGCACGTGGCCGAACAGGAACCCGGCGGCGAACAGATCGCCCGCGCCGGTCGTGTCGATCACGCGCTCGACCGGCTCGGCAGGGACAGAGGCATGCGTGCCATGCGCCACGGCATGCGCGCCGTTTTCGCTGCGCGTGACCACCAGCACCGGAACCTTGGGTGCAAGCTGCGCGATCCCGGCATGGAAATCGTCCTCGCCGGTCAGCGCGGCAAGCTCATGCTCGTTGGCAAAGAGGATATCGATCTCACCCGCCGCAATCAGCGCACGGAAATCATCGCCGTGGCGCGCGATCACAAAGCCATCGGACAGCGTGAACGCCACCTGCCGCCCCGCCGCGCGTGCCGCACCGATGGCGCGCCGCATCGCCTGCCGGGGCTCTTCCGGATCCCACAGGTAGCCTTCGAGATAGAGCACGGAAGCCGCCGCGATCACGTCCTCATCAAGCGCCACCGCCGGAAGGAACTGCGAGGCGCCGAGATAGGTGTTCATGGTGCGCTGCCCATCGGGTGTCACGAAGATCAGGCACCGCGCGGTCGCCGGATCCTTGCCGCGCGCTGGGGTCTCAAACGCGATCCCGCTCGCGCGGATGTCATGCGCAAAGACTTCGCCAAGCTGGTCATCCGCAACCTGACCGATAAAGGCGCATTTCGCGCCAAGGGCAGCGAGGCCCGCCAGCGTATTCGCCGCAGAGCCACCCGAGATTTCGCGCGCCGGGCCCATCGCCTCATAGAGCTCGTGCGCCCGCGCCGTATCGATGAGTGTCATGCCGCCCTTGGCAAGATCCAGCGCCGTGATGTCCTGCTCAGAAGCTGGCGCCATCACATCGACAATGGCGTTGCCGATGGCGATCACATCAAAACGGGCGGGTGCCAGGCTCATCAAGAAACTCCACGCAGATCAGAGCTCGGCGCCGTAGCGGGCGCGGCGGCGCGGTGCAACGCCGCGCTACAGCGTGTGGCCCAAAGCGCTCTATGCGTTGACAGCACGCGGCCCAGCGGCGATTCACCCGGATGATGAACGGACGCCGCCTACTTGCCCTTCCTGCGCTCCTCGCTCTCGCCGCCTGCGGTGGCAGCAACGATGCAGTGCGTCCGCTGCCCGCACCGCCGCCGCCCAAACTGGTCCGCCCCGCCCCTCCGGCAGCAATCCAGACGCAGCGCCCCCGCCCGCACGTCCAGACCCTGCCGGGCCTTGAGGGCGTGATCGGTGCCGATGCCGAGGCGCTCGCCCGCCAGTTCGGCGCGCCCCGGCTCGATGTGCGTGATGGCGATGCACGCAAGCTGCAATGGAGCGCAGCGCCCTGCGTGCTGGATGCTTATCTTTACCCGCCCGACGGCGGCGGCCGCGCGATCGCGACATATATCGATGCGCGGCGCGGCGACGGGCGCGATGTCGATCGCGCGGCCTGTGTCGCGGCGCTCAGGAAGGGTCGCTGACCGCGCAAGAGGGCGCCGAAGGAAGTGCTGCCCAGGGCGCGAAGGCCGGCACGCCCTCCCGTGCCACATCGGCCAGCGTGTAGCGATCGAGCACGCCGAGGAACGCTTCGAGCGCCTCGGCCAGCACACTGCTCAAAGCGCAATCAGTGCGCAGCGCGCAAGTTGCGCAATCGGCGAGGCGCATGGCTTTTTCCAGCGTGCGCACCACTTCGCCGACAGTGATCTGCTCTGCCGGCCGCGCTAAGGTGATCCCGCCGCTGCGCCCACGGTGCGAGATGGCAAACCCCGCCGCAACCAGCGCCTGCGCCACTTTGGCGACATGGTGATAGCTAAGCCCCTGCTGTGCTGAGAACGCGGGCAGGCCGAGCGAGCCGCCTTCATCCCCAGATACGCGGGCAAGCATGATCAGCAGGCGCAGGCCGAAGTCGGTGTGCTGTGTGAGCTGCATAACGCCTTCTCAAATCCATTTTTCACTTGCACAAATCAAGTAGAGAAAATACCAGTATTTGCGATACCTGATTGGAGATGCCCATGCGCACCGCTTCCGAACATGCCCGCCGCATAGTCAAAGCCACGGCCCCCGTAATCGAGAGGCACGGGCTCGCCATCACCACCGCAATGTACAAGCGCTTGTTTGTGAACGCGAATGTACACGAGATGTTCGATGCCGCCGCGCAGGAAAGCGGCGAGCAGCCACGCCGGCTCGCGAACGCGATCCTCGCCTATGCAAAGAACATCGATCAGCTCGAGAACCTTGGCCCCGCTGTCGGCAAAATGGTCCGCCGCCACGTCGAGTGCGGCGTGCGGGCAGAGCATTACCCCTATGTCGCCGAAGCGCTGCTCCCCGCGATTCGCGATGTGGTCGGTGCCGAGGTTGCGACCGACGAAGTCCTCGCAGCTTGGGGCGAAGCGTACTGGATGCTCGCCGATATTCTCATTGCCGCCGAAGCCGAGGCTTACGCCGAAGCTGCCTGAGCGGCTCGGACCGCCTGCCATGCACGCCCTCTTGCTAGGCAGGCAGTCCGTCAGCAATCATTCCGCTTCGAAAGTGATCTCGGCGTGGGCACGCAGGCGCTCGACCAGTGCCTCGCCCAGCAGGGCCCCCGGCGTGGCAATTGCGCCTTCCGCCTCGCACGAAAGCAGCGCGATGCCGGTTTCGGCAATCATGCGGCTGGTCGAACCATAGCCCGGATCATACCGGCCCTTGACGCCGTAGCGCAGTTCGCGGCCATCGGGCATCTCGCCGACGAACAACACGTCGTAGTGCCCGTTCAGCCGCTCCTCCGCGGTCGGCCCTTCGCCCGGAGCGGGATCGTTCGGCCCACCGATCATCGGCGTCTTCGCGATATGCTCGGCAATCGCCTGGCCCTGCTCACCCGGCCCGGTCAGCACCATCTCGTCATAGACAAAGTCCGCGCCATAGGGGTGCCCGCGCAGCAGATTGGTGCGGTGGACGTTCTTGGTATTGATCACCGCCATGATGAAGGGCGCGGCCCAGCTGCCGGTCGCATCATCGAGGAACGGCTTGTCGCCCGCAGGCTGCTCTGGACCTTCAAACCCGGGCGTAAGGCCGAACGGGCTTTGCATGATAGGAATCAGTGAGGGATTCGCGCCGAGCGCCTTGAGCGTCGCGCCAAGGCTGGCTGCCGTGCCGCCCGAGAAGCCGCCGACCATCGCCCGCACGCGGCACTTCACGCGCGGCGCGGGAGCCCCGAAGCGCGCCTTGGCTTCCTGCTGCAACATGAACACGCCGAGATCGAAGGGAATCGAATCGAAGCCCGAAGAGAACGCCACCCGCGCGCCGGTCTGCTTCGCCTGCTCGTGCAGCGCATCGACCATCTGCCGCATCCACACCGGCTCGCCGCACAGGTCAGCATAATCCGTTCCCGCCGCCACGCAGGCGCGTAGCACCGGTTCGCCATAGAGCTGGTACGGACCGACCGTCGTCACCACCACGCGGGTCTGCTCTGCCATCGCGGTGAGGCTCGCGGGATCATTCGAATCGGCAACGACCAGCGGCGTATCGGCGGGCGCACCGATCAGATCGCGCACTTCCGCCAGCTTTTCCGCGCTGCGCCCAGCCATGGCCCAGCGCGGACCATCCTTGCCATAATGATGCGCGAGATATTCGGCCACGAGACGACCGGTATAGCCGGTCGCGCCGTAGACGATCAGATCGAAGGGCCGTTCGGCCTTGCTCGTTGCCATTGTTCTCTCCCGTTACTCTTGTGTTTTCAAAGGGCCGTTCAAAGTCTGGGCAAGGTCACCCCGCGCTGGCCCATGTATTTGCCCGCCCGGTCGGCGTAGCTCACCTCGCACGGCTCGTTCCCTTGCAGGAACAGGAACTGGCATGCGCCTTCGTTGGCATAGATCTTGGCGGGCAGCGGCGTGGTGTTGGAAAACTCCAGCGTCACGTGGCCTTCCCAGCCCGGCTCCAGCGGCGTCACGTTCACGATGATCCCGCAGCGGGCATAGGTCGATTTGCCAAGGCAGATCACAAGCACGTCACGCGGGACGCGGAAATATTCCACTGTCCGTGCCAGTGCGAAAGAGTTGGGCGGGATCACGCAGACATTGGTCTTGCGATCGACGAACGAGTTGGAATCGAAGTTCTTCGGGTCGACCACCGCCGAATCGACGTTGGTGAAGATCTTGAATTCATCCGCCACGCGCGCATCATAGCCATAGGAGGACAGGCCATAGCTGATGCAGTCGTCGCGGCGCTGGCTCTCCACGAACGGCTCGATCATGCCATGTTCGATGGCCTGCGTGCGGATCCACTTGTCGGATTGAATGGCCAAGTCGGCACTCCGGTCTGATAGAAAAGGAAGGAAACGGATTTAGGCCAGATTGGCCGGTCCGAAGGCATGGGGCAAGAGGGCCGAGAGCGGCATGCGCAGCAGCGAACCTTCTGCCACCCCGATCACTTCAGGATCAGTGCCGCCAAGGGCGGCAATTTCATGGAGCATCTGGCGGCAGCGTCCGCAGGGCATGACCGGCTCCGGCCCCGAAAGCACCGCGCCGGCCTGATCAGGCCTGCCGCCCGCCACCGCAACCGCGACGAGCCCGCCGCGCCGGCCATCGTTCATCGCCTTGGCAATAGCCGCAGCTTCGGCACAGAGCGACAGGCCGTAACTTGCGTTCTCGATATTCGCCCCGCTCACCAAGCCGCCATCGGCAAAAAGCAGCGCCGCGCCGACATGGAAGCCCGAATAGGGCGCATAAGCACCGCGCAAAGCCGCACGCGCCGCGTCGACAAGTTCCGCTGCCGCACTTTCGCTCAGCCCGCTCATCGGTGTACCGCCACCCAGTGCACCGGGCCCGCAAGCCCCGCGATGCGCAACTGGCTGGTCGCTGTCCACATCACCCAGGCCCGCCCGGCATAGGCCGGCTCGAAAAAGTCACCCACCAGCCAGAGATTGCGATCAACCCGCCGCGCGAGGTGGTAGCGCGCCTCGAACGTGCGTGAGATCATGAGGATGGCGGGGCGCTCGGTGTGCTTCTCAATCTGATTGAGAAAGGTGGTGAGCTCGCTTTGCATCGCTGCCTCGCCGGGCGGCTGGGGGCAAGAACGCGAATCGAGATCAAGTGCGACCGCAGGGGGCAGAAGAGTGCCATCGCGCGGCACGACCGTGACGAAATTGGCAGCCTGCGCATCGGCCGGAGCGCACAGGTCATAGACGTGGACCGCGCCGGTCTGAAGGCCCTGCGCCTGCGCCGTGGCCAGAGCACCGCCAAAGGCCGCATCGCGCCGCCCTGCGCCCTCGCTTGCCGTGAGATAGACGAAATCGGCGCCGTGCGCCTTGAGCATGGGCCAATCGACCGTGCCGTCATTGGCCCCAAGCCAGGCACCCTGCACCGGGAAGCGCGCGCGCTCAGGCTCCCAATGGCGGGCTCCCCACCAGGCAAACGCACCCGCACCGGCCATCAAAAGCACCGCCAGCGCCATCCACGCGCGCTGCCGCGCCCATTTTCGGGACCTCTTCACGGTACTGTGCCTCGCTGGCCGGATCATCCCCTGATGTGCAGGACGCAGATCAGGGTGAACAGCCGCCGTGCGGTGACGAAATCGGTCTCGATCTTGCCCTCGAGCCGCTCGAGCAGCATCTCCGCCGCCTCGTTGTGCACCCCGCGGCGGGCCATGTCGATTGTCTCGATTTCCTGCGCGGTCGCCCGCCGGATCGCCTGATAGTACGAATCGCAGATCGCAAAGTAATCGCGAATCGGGCGGCGAAAGCGCCCCAGGCCCAGCACGATGGTTTCAAGCGGGCTGCCGTCTTCAGCCGAAATCGCCAGCGCCAGCCGCCCGTCGTCAACCGAAAGCCTGAGACGATACGGGCCTTCGTGACCCGCCGCCGCGGCGCGCACCGGGCGAAAGGTGTTCTCCTCGATCAGGTCGAAGATCGCGATCCGGCGTTCCTGCTCGATATCGGCGTTGCGCCACACGATCGTCGCCTCGTCGAGCTCGATATGCGAAATGCGCGGGTCGGCCATGGCGGCCAGTGTCTTGCAGACGGCTTCGGTGCGGGCAAGCCATTTGCGCGCGGAATCCGCCCTCCTTCACGATCCCTCCCCGCTATCCACAGGCGGTGTTGCATCCGCGCCGCTTGCCGCCGGCGCGGCGCTCCTCCACAAGGAGGGCATGTCCGTTGTCCAGCCGATCCCATTGCGTGAGCCCGATCAAACCGGTGCCCCTGTCGCCTCGCTTCCTGCCAACGTGGAGGCGGAGGCGGCGTTCCTGGGCGCGGTGCTGATCGACAACCGGATTCTCGAGGAACTCCCCACGCCGCTGCGTTCGGAGCATTTCTTCGCTCCCGTTCACGGCCGGGTCTATGAACGCATCCAGGCGCTGATAGACCGCAAGGCTGTCGTTACTCCGGTTACGCTGAAGCCCTATTTTGAAGCGGACGAGGGCCTCAAGGAGCTGGGCGGTACGGCCTATCTCGCCCGCCTAACCGCTGACGGGCAAGGCCTGCTTGCCCCGCGCGAACTGGCCGAGCAGATCTATGATCTGGCGCTTCTGCGCGAGCTGATCACCGTCGGGCGCAATCTCGTCACCGGCGCGATGGACACGAGCGAAGCCGTCGCCCCGCTCAAGCAGATCGAGCACGCCGAAGCCGCGCTATATGCCGTGGCCGAAGGCGCGCAGACCGGCAACGAGGCGCAGAGCTTCGGCATCGCCACGCGCACTTCGCTCGAGATGATCGAGAAGGCGCTGCTTTCAGGCGGCCATATCTCGGGCAAGACCACAGGCCTCACCTCGCTCAACGAGAAGATCGGCGGCCTGCACGACAGCGATCTCATCATCCTTGCCGGCCGTCCCGGCATGGGCAAGACTTCGCTCGCCACGAACATCGCCTTCAACGCCGCGGACCGGTTGCGCCGCGATCTGGCCGACGGGATCAGCCTCAAGGAATCGGTCGGCGCTGGCGTCGCATTCTTCAGCCTCGAAATGAGCGCGGACCAGCTCGCCACGCGTATTTTGGCCGAACAATCGGGCATCAGTTCCGAAGCACTGCGCATGGGGCGGATCAGCCGCGAGGATTTCCAGCAGCTCTCCTTCGCCAGCCAGCGCCTTGCCGAACTGCCGCTCTTTATCGATGATACCCCGGCGCTGACCATCGGCGCCCTGCGCACCCGCGCCCGCCGGCTCAAGCGCCGCCACGATATCGGCCTCATCGTAGTCGATTATCTCCAGCTGCTCCAAGGCTCGGGCCGCGCCAGCGACAACCGCGTCAACGAAATCTCGGAAATCAGCCGCGGCCTCAAGACACTGGCCAAAGAGCTCGCCCTGCCGGTGATCGCGCTTTCGCAGCTCAGCCGCGCTGTCGAGCAGCGCGACGACAAGCGCCCGATGCTTTCGGACCTGCGCGAATCGGGCTCGATCGAGCAGGACGCGGACATGGTCTGGTTCGTGTTCCGCGAGGATTACTACGTCGCCGCCAAGGAACCCAAGGTCCCCCAAGGGTCGGACGACTCCAAGGTGCAGGAAGCCCATGCCTCCTGGCAGGCGGAAATGGAGCGCGTGTTCGGGCTGGCAGAGCTGATCGTCGCCAAGCAGCGTCACGGCTCCACGGGCAAGGTTCGCATGAAGTTCGAAGCCAAGGTCACCAGGTTCAGCGACCTTGCGCCCGATCACATGGCCTATGGATACGACGACGAGTAACGAGGCCTAAGACTCGGCGGTACCGCATTTCCTTGACTTTCTGGTGGGCGCGCCCTAGCTCGCCGCTCTTCCATCCATTCCTGTTTTTACGGAGTGCCCGGCATGGCGCGCGTTACCGTCGAAGATTGCGTCGACAAGATCCCCAACCGCTTCGATCTCGTGCTGCTCGCTGCTGAGCGCGCGCGGGCCATCTCTGGCGGTTCGGAACTGACCATCGACCGCGACCGCGACAAGAACCCGGTCGTCGCCCTGCGCGAGATCGCTGATGCGACGGTGCGCCCCACGGTGCTCAAGGCAAACCTGATCCAGTCGCTCCAGCGCGTGCTGCCGGACGACGACGATCAGGTCGACGAAATCGGCTCGCTCTCGCAGTCGGCTGAAGCGCTGCGCATCACCGCTGCGGCGCCGGTGCGCAACACCTCGCTAGGTGCCGACTACGACGGCTGACGGCATTCCCTCTCGCGCTTGAGCTTTTCGAAGGCGAGAGGGGGATAAAGGCCTAAAGGCCGCTTGCGCTGCAAGCGGCCTCTCGCCACATTCCATCGTATGGCCAGCTACCTGCCTGCGCGTGGAAGCGGCGACCGACAGGATCGGTCGGTCAAGGCCGTGCTCGGCCCGACCAACACCGGCAAGACCCACCTCGCCATCGAACGGCTCTGTGCTCATTCCTCGGGCGCCATCGGCTTTCCGCTGCGTCTTTTGGCGCGCGAGGTCTATGACCGGGTCTGCAAGATCAAGGGTGAGAGTAACGTTGCGCTGATCACGGGCGAGGAGCGGATCGAGCCGCCCAATGCGCGCTGGCACCTCTGCACCGTCGAGGCCATGCCCAGCAGGCCGGATCTTGCGTTCATTGCGCTCGATGAAGCGCAACTCGCCGCGGATCCCGAACGCGGCCATGTCTTCACCGATCGCCTGCTCCACACCCGGGGGCGTGAGGAAACCATGCTGCTAGGCTCGGCCACGATGGAGCCTATGGTCCGCGCGCTGGTGCCGGGCGTGGAAATCGTCAGCCGGCCACGCTTTTCCACGCTGAGCCATGTCGGCGCGAAGAAGCTTAGCCGCATCCCGCCCAGAAGCGCGATTGTCGCGTTCTCGGCGGAGCAGGTCTACGCCATGGCCGAAATGCTGCGCCGCTTCCGGGGTGGGGCGGCAGTGGTGATGGGCGCGCTCAGCCCGCAAACGCGCAACGCGCAAGTTGCCATGTATCAGGCGGGGGAAGTCGATTATCTCGTCGCGACCGACGCGATCGGCATGGGCCTCAATCTTGATATCACTCACGTCGCCTTCGCCGGCCTTTCCAAGTACGACGGCCACCGCCACCGCCGCCTGACCACCGCCGAGATGGCGCAGATCGCAGGGCGCGCAGGGCGCCATCATCAGGACGGCACGTTTGGCACGCTCGCGGGGATGGGGGGCCACGATCCCGAATTCGCCGACGAGGAAGTCTACGCAATCGAGGAGCACCGCTTCCCCCCGCTTACCCGCCTGTTCTGGCGCGAGGCCGAGCCCCGTTTCGACAATCTGGCCACGCTGATCGAGGACCTCGAAAGCCCGCCGCCGCGCGCCGAACTCTCCAGCGCGCCGCCCGCCATCGATCTGGCCGTACTGAAACGCCTTGCAGACGAGCCCGAAGTGGGGGGCACGGTGCGCGGCCGCGCCTCGGTCCAGCGCTTCTGGCAGGTCTGCTCGTTGCCCGATTTCCGCCAGCAGGGCGCGGAAACCCATTCGCGCTTCGTGGCGCGGCTTTGGCAGGATCTGCGCCATGGCTATATTGGTGCGGACTATGTTGCGCAGGCCATCGCCCAGCAGGACAATCCCTCGGGTGATATCGATACGCTGCAAGGCCGAATCGCCGCCGTGCGCAGCTGGGCCTATATCACCCAGCGCCCCGACTGGGTCATGGCGCGCGAGGAAATGGCGGCCCGCGCCCGTGCCGTTGAAACACGGCTGTCCGATGCCCTTCACGCCCGGCTAACTGAGCGCTTCGTCAACCGCCGCACCACCGTGCTGATGCGCAAGGCGGGCGGCGACGCATCTCTGCTGCCGGTCCGGGTGAGCGAGGCTGGCGCGGTACTCGTCGACGATGAACCCATCGGCCACCTCGAAGGCTTCCGCTTCGTGGTCGATCCATTGGCGCGCGCGGCCGACCGCAAGCTGCTGCTGGCCGCCGCCGAGCGCCACTTGCCCGGCCTGCTTGCCGCCCGGGTTGATGCACTCATAGCGGCCACTGGCGATTCGCAGGGGCTCGCGCTTGATCAAGGTGCGCTCACCTGGAACGGCCTTGCCGTCGCACGTTTGGAGCCGGGCAAATCTGTGCTGGAGCCGCGCCTGCGGCTCGATCCGTCGCTCGGGACGCTCTCGGCGCGCCAGCGGCCGCTGCTCATTGCCGCGCTGGAAGGCTGGCTGGCAGGCCGCATCGCCGCCGAGCTCGGCCCGCTTCTCCGCCTGGCCGAGGCAGCGCGTGCTGCTGATTCCGGCCCGGACCTGCGCGCCATGCTGCTGCGGCTTGTCGGCGGCGGAGGCGTCTTACCACGCGAGGAAGCCGGGCTCGAGCTGCTCGACCCACACAAGCGGGAGATGTTGCGCCGGCTCGGTGTGCGCGTAGGCGCGCTCGATCTCTTCGTTCCCGCCATTCTGCGCGCCGCGCCGCTGGGGCTGTGGTGCCGGCTGGCCGCGTTGCGCGGAAACGCACCCCTATCTCCGCCGCCGGGCCTGCCGCCGGTGGTCGGTGCCCAACACCCGCCAACCGGCTATCGCCGTGCCGGGCTGCAAGCGATCCGCGCCGACATGGCCGAGAAGCTCATCCAGACAGCACATCGCCGCCGGATAGGAGCAATGGGCCGGCGCTATGCGCTCGATCCTTCGCTGGCCCGCTCGATGGGCCTTGCGACTGCCGGCTTTGCCGCACTGCTGCGCGCGGCAGGGTTTAGGGTGCACATGGCACGGCCGCTAGCCGACACCGCGCATGGCCCCCCGGCCCCGCCGCTGTGGGACTGGCGCCCGCCGCGCGCCACGACGGCGCGCGCCGTACCCACGCCATTGGCGCCGCCCACGGGCGCATTTGCCGCCCTCGCCGAGCTCATGCGCTGATGCCCGGCGAAGGCTCGCTGCGGATCGACAAGCTTCTCTGGTTCCTGCGCTTTGCCGGATCGCGCAGCCTCGCGCAGGACTGGGTGGCAGAGGGTCACATCCGCCTGAACGGCCGCCGTATCGAGCGTGCGAGCACGGCGGTCCGCTGCGGCGACATTCTCGTCTTGCCGCTGAGGGCAGGCGTACAGGTCATTGCTTTGGGGCAGCTGCCTTGGCGGCGCGGGCCTGTCGAAGAAGCCAGGGGTTGCTATGAGGTGCTTGACGCAGCGGGCTTACCGCCTCTAGCACGGGCTCAAACGAACCTGACTGAAACCGAACCTGAGGGATTGCCACTGCCATGACTTATGTCGTTACCGAAGCCTGCATTCGCTGCAAGTTCATGGATTGCGTCGAGGTCTGCCCGGTGGACTGTTTCTACGAAGGCGATAACATGCTGGTGATCAACCCCAGCGAATGCATCGATTGCGGCGTTTGCGAGCCGGAATGCCCGGCCGAGGCGATCCTTCCCGATACCGAGAGCGGCCTCGAGCAGTGGCTCGAACTCAACACCAAGTTCTCGGCCGAGTGGCCCAATATCACGACCAAGAAGGACGCCCCTGCCGACGCCGACGACCACAAGGGTGAGGCCGGCAAGTTCGACAAGTATTTCTCGGCCGAGCCGGGCGAGGGCGACTGACCCACACGGCATTGCGGCATGCTTTGGACCCGGTGCGCGGCGCATAGCCCGCGCGCCGGGCATTTGCGCCCTTGCCTCTGGCAATTTTGTGACAGAGCTGCTATATACGCCCGCAAGCGCTGGGTGGAACGATCCTCCCGGACGCGGACAACCCGCTAAGGCAGGACAAACGGCAAACGGATCGCAGTGCTTGTAGACCGCGTTTTATAGACGGTCGTTTGCCGGACCTCCCCCCAAAGGGCCCGGATTGCTGTCCGGGGGCGCTTTTGCCCCGCTTTGCTCTCGTCCCTGCTGCGCCGAAAGGATAAGCAATGGCAACCAAGGCACTTGCCTTCGATGTTGGGGACTACGTCGTCTATCCCAAGCACGGCGTCGGCCGTGTGGTGGAACTTCAGAACGAGGAAATTGCGGGCATGAAGCTGCAGCTATATGTGCTGCGCTTCGAAAAGGAACGCATGACCTTGCGCGTTCCGGTGAACAAGGTTGAAGCCATCGGCATGCGCAAGCTGTCTTCGGACAAGACGCTGCGCGAGGCGCTCGATACCCTAAAGGGCAAGCCCAAGGTTAAGCGCACGATGTGGTCGCGCCGCGCCCAGGAATACGAAGCCAAGATCAATTCCGGCGATCTCGTCTCCATCGCCGAGGTGACCCGCGATCTGTTCCGTGCCGATGATCAGCCGGAACAGAGCTATTCGGAGCGCCAGATCTTCGAAGCAGCGTCTTCGCGCCTCGCGCGCGAACTCGCCGCCATGGAAAAGACGGACGAGCCTGCCGCGCTCAAGAAGATCCTTGCGATCCTCAACGAGCACGCGCCGAAGTACTACGAAACGGCCTGAGCCGGGGCCTGCGGGCCTCACTTGCTGCCGAAACAGGGCCGCCGGATCATTCCGGCGGCCTTTTTCGTGCTGGCGGGCTCTCCGGTGAAAGGCCCATCCGGATCGGCGAGCGACGTGGCTTGGGGCAGTTTGGTGCGTTATAGGGGCAACACACCATTCGGAGGGATGCACCATGATCAAGGATATTGCGCGGACGCTGGCCGGCATCGCCGCGACCGCCATGGCCTTTTCGCTGTCCGCCTGCGATGGCATGACCGTCACCGTCGATGATGCGCCGGGCGTGCCGCTCGCGAAGCTCGATCTTTCGGCGAAGGCACCCGAGGAAATCACCCTGCTCGGCCCCGATACGGTCCAAGTGGTGCAGGGCGACACGCTCGCGATCAAGGTCGATGGCAGCGACTCCATCAAGGACCGCCTGCGTTTCACGCTCAAGGACAGCAAGCTCGCCATCGGTCGAGAAGGCTGGAAGATCGGCAGCAGCAACGACCGCGCCACGATAGAGGTGACCGTCCCTGCTGCGACGCGGCTCATCATGGCAGGCTCGGGCACGATCCGCGCCGACGCGCTGCGCGGGCCAACCACCAGCGTCAGCATCGCGGGAACCGGCAATATCGAGGTTCCGTCTGTCGACACCGACGCCTTGAAGGTAGAAGTGATTGGTTCGGGCGATTTCAAGGCTAGCGGCAAGGCGAAGTCGCTCAAGGTCTCGATTGCCGGCACCGGCTCTGCCGATCTCGCCGCGCTCACAACCGATTCGGCTGACGTCGAGATTGCCGGCACGGGTGACGCCAGCTTCGCCTCGGATGGCACGGTTTCCGCCACCATCATGGGTACCGGCGATGTGCACGTGAAAGGACGCGCCCAGTGCAAGGTCACCGCGATGGGCACCGGCAAACTCATCTGTGAGCCTTGAAGTCATGGCTCTGCGGGGCAGGATCGGCTAAGCCGAGTAGCCAACACCGAAAGGCCCCGCGCTTGCCCAGATCGCTGCCGCTTCTCGCCTCGCTCGCCGTGTTGATGCTCTCAGGCTGCATTGCAAGTACGATCGCCGGCACGGCAGCCGGCATCGGCGCCAGCATCGTGACCGCACCAGTGCGGGTTGGTGCCAAGGCAGCTGACATGGCCACGACCAGCCAGTCCGAGGCGGACGAGAACCGCGGCCGCGCCATGCGCAAGCGCGATGACAAGATCCGCAAGCTGCAGAAGACGTACAATCGCCGGATGGACGCCTGCAATCGCGGCGAAACCGCAGCCTGTTCGGAAGCCAGCCAGATCAGCGGCGAGATCGAAGCGCTGCGCGCGGAGCGCTAGAACGCAAATGCCTAGACCGCTGCTCGCCGCAGCCGGTCATTGATCGCCACGCCGATCCCCTCTTCCTGAATCGGTGCAACCGCGATGCGCGGCTGGGGCGCATCTGCGGCCAGATGCAGGCAGGCATAAAGCCGCGCCGCCGCCTGAGCGAGATCGGCGGATTCGGAAAGCGACACGGCGCCCGCAACCGCGCCGAAACCGATAAGGAATTCGTCCGCTTCTGCCGTCATGGCGCCCAGCCGCACCGGCTTGCCCGGCGCATAGTGACTGGCCAGCTGTCCCGGCGCCTCGATGCCGCGCTGCTCATGCGCTGCCTTCTCGCCCAGCACAGCCGCGATTGCGGCCTCGGTTAGCGGTCCGGGCCGCAGGACCTGCCAGCCGCCACCGCTGCGCAGCACGACAATGGTCGATTCCAGACCCTGCTCAGTGTTCCCGCCATCCAGGATTAGGTTCGTCCGTGCGCCCAGCGAGGCCGCGACATGCGCCGCGCTGGTCGGGCTCACTCCGCCGCTGCGATTGGCCGAAGGTGCGGCCAGCGGCAGGCCGGCTGCCTTGAGCAGCGCCTGCATAACAGGATGCGCGGGCACGCGCAGCGCCACGGTCGGCAACCCGGCGCTGACAGCGGCCGCAAGCGGCGCATCCTCGCGAAGGGGGAGCACCATGGTCAGCGGCCCGGGCCAGAACGCGGCGGCAAGCGCGCGCGCGCGCGCGTCGAACACGGCTAGCGCTTCTGCCGCCATGACATCGGGAACATGCACTATCAGCGGATTGAAATCGGGCCGCCCCTTGGCACGATAGATCGCCGCGACGGCCTCGGCACTATCGGCGCGCGCAGCGAGGCCGTAGACTGTTTCAGTCGGCACCGCGACCGTACCACCCGCTGCCAGCACGCGCGCAGCCTCGGCAATCCCGGCACCATCGGCGGCCAGCACATTGGGGGGCTTTGTCGTCGTCATTTCTTGCCGCTATAGGCCTGCGCAGAGGCTGCCAAGGAAAACAGCGCATGAGCTTTATCGCCCCGACCGAAGACCAGGTTCTTGCCATGCGCGTCTGCGCCGGAATCGACGAACTGGCCACGCACGAACGCTACGGCGCAGCCACTCCTGACGTCGTCGAGGCGATTGCCGAAGGCATAGCCGCTTTCGCCGCTGGCGAATGGGCGCCTCTCAACCGAATCGGCGATACCGAGGGCGCGCGCTGCAAGGATGGGGTCGTCTCATCGCCCGCCGGCTACGCCGACGCTTACACGGCCTTTGTCGAACAAGGCTGGGGCTCCATCGCAGGCCCCGCCGAGTTTGGCGGCCAAGGCTTGCCCTTCACGCTCGCCACGTGCGTTCTCGAAACGCTTGGCGCCGCCAATATGGGCTTCACCCTGCTGCCGATACTGACCGTCGGCGCCATTGAAGCGCTGCATCACCACGGCAGCGCCGAGCAGAAGGCGATGTATCTGCCCAAGCTCCTTTCCGGCGCATGGTCGGGCACGATGAACCTTACCGAGCCGCAGGCGGGCTCCGACGTCGGCGCGCTGCGCAGCACCGCCACGCCGATCGAGGAAGGCCCGCACGCCGGGAAGTACCGCATCGCGGGCACCAAGATCTACATCACCTGGGGCGAACACGAACTCGCCGAGAACATCATCCACCTCGTCCTCGCGCGCACGCCCAGCGCGCCTGCCGGGTCGCGCGGCATCTCGCTGTTCATTGTGCCCAAGTATCATGTGAACGCCGATGGCTCGCTGGGCGGACGCAACGATCTGCGCTGCGTCTCGGTCGAACACAAGCTGGGCATCAATGTCTCGCCCACTTGCGTCATGTCCTACGGCGACAATGCCGAATGCATCGGCGAACTTGTCGGCCATGAGAACGAAGGTCTCAAGGCCATGTTCACGATGATGAACTCGGCGCGTATCAATGTCGGCAATCAGGGCGTCCAGATCGCCGAGCGCGCGCTCCAGCAGGCCCGCATGTACGCGCGTGACCGCGTGCAGTCCGCCCGCGCTGGCTCGCCCGACAAGAACCCAGTCGCGATCATCGAGCATCCCGATGTGCGCCGCATGATCCTCAGGATGCGGGCCCTCACCGAAGGCTCGCGCGCATTGCTTTACTATACCGCAGGGCAAGTTGATCGCGGCCTACTGGGTGACCGGGTGGCGCAGCAACGCGCCGAGTTGCTCGTGCCCCTGCTCAAGGCCTGGGGCACCGATGTCGGCTGCGAAGTGGCCAGCCTCGGCATCCAGATCCACGGCGGCATGGGCTTTGTCGAGGATACCGGCGCCGCGCAGCATTATCGCGATTCGCGCATTGCCCCAATCTACGAGGGCACCAATGGCATTCAGGCTGCCGATCTCGTCACGCGCAAGCTGGGCATGGAAGCTGGCGGCGTGCTGCAGGCGCTGATGGCGGATATCTCGGCCGAGATGCAGGATGTGCCCGAAGTGGCCGCTCTGGCGAAGGATGCCGCCGCCATTGGCACATGGATGGCAAGCGGCGATGCCAGCCTTGATGACAAGCTCGCCGGCAGTGTGCCATTCCTCACGATGTGCGCGGTTGCGGTGGCGGGCTGGCAGCTCGCCCGGCAGGCCCGCGCCTCTGGCTCGGTGGAGAAGACTGCGGTCACCAAGGTGTTCAACCGCACCATCGCCCCCGAAGCGCGCGGCCTGGGCGCGGCTGCAATGGCCGGCGCAGCGCTGCTCTACGAACTCGACAGCGCGGCGCTTACGGGATGAGCGCCGGGCAGGACCCGCTCGAACGCATCGCTGCCGCGCTCGAGCGGCTGGCGCCGCCGCCAGCTGCGCGCGCTGATTGGCGTGTTCATCCGGCCTATGTCTGGACCGGCAGCGGTGCCCGCCCGGTCGATCCGCTTGAGGCCCCGCCGATTGCGCTGATCTGCGGCGTCGATGCGCAAAAAGCTGCCGTGGCCGAAAACGTGCTGCGGCTCGCGCGCGGCGCTGCGGCGCATGACATGCTGCTGTGGGGCGCGCGCGGCATGGGCAAGTCGGCGCTGATCCGCGCTGCGGTCCGCGCTGCGCAAGGATCGCATCCGGGCCGCATTGCGCTGATCCAGGCCGCGCCTGATGAAAGCCTCGCCGCGCTGCTCGGCGAACTGCGCGCGGTGGACCGCCAGTTTCTCATCCTGCTCGATGATCTCGGCTTTGATGCCGGTGACGCGGGGTCTGCGCGGCGCCTGCGCTCATGGCTGGAAGGCGGCGTGGAAGCCCGGCCCGCTAATGTGCGCCTTGCCGTCACCTCGAACCGCCGCGCGATTGTCGAACGACACATGGCCGAGCAGGACGACCCGATCAATCCGCGCGACGTGGTTGATGATCGGCTTGCGCTGGCGGATCGCTTTGGCCTGTCGCTCGGCTTCCACGCCTGCTCGCAGGACGATTACCTCGCGATCATTGCAGGCTATGCCACGCACTACGGCCTCGTCTTTGCCGAGGACGAGGCGCTGGCGTGGTCGAAGCAGCGAGGCAGCCGTTCCGGGCGCGTGGCATGGCAGTTCGTCAATGAGCTGGCGGGACGCGCCGGGAAAACGCTTTAGTTCTGCGATTTCACCAGATCGGAATCCGTGCTCGGCCGCACGATGAACTTCGCACCGGGCTTGGGCGCGGGCGGCATCGGTGAAGCCGGGATGGCCGCGATCTGAGCCGCGGGCTTCGCGCCCGGCGCAACGAGACGCCAGATCACGCCGCCGGTATCATCGCTGACCAGCAGCGCCCCATCCTTGGCGAAGGCCACCCAAGTCGGTCGGCCCTGCGCCTGACTGTCCTTGGTGAGGAAGCCGGTCAGCACCGGCACCGGGGGCTTCGGCAAGGCGTTGCCATTGTTGTCGAACGCCACGAACACGACGTCATAGCCAGAGAGGGGCTTGCGGTTCCACGAACCGTGCCGCGCCACAAACGCACCGCTGGCAAAGCGTTCACCCATCAGGTTGCCGCCACGAGCGAAAGCAAGGCCCAACGGTGCGACATGCGAGCCAAGGCCGTACTCCGGCTTGCGCACATACGAGAACATGTCGCGCGGCATGGGATCGTTGACTCGCCAGTCGATGTTCTTCTTCCAGTAGACCCACGGCCAGCCATACTGCGCGCCCAGCGGCACATTAGTGAGATAGTCGGGCACTAGGTCGGAACCCAGCATGTCGCGCTCGTTCACCGTGGTCCACAGCTCGCCGCTGCGCGGGTTCCAGTCGAGCCCGTTGGGATTTCGCAGGCCCTGTGCATACTCGCGTGAGCTCTTCTGGGCGAAATCATACTCGTAGATCGCGGCGCGGCCCTTTTCCTTGTCCAGCCCGTTCTCGCCGATGTTCGAGGCAGAACCGACCGTCACGTAAAGCAGCTTGCCGTCCGGGCTCAGCGCAAGGTTGCGCGCCCAGTGATTGCCGCCGCCGGGCAGGTCCATCAGCTTTTCAGGCTTGCCCGCAAGCGCGGTCTGCCCCGGCGTGAAGGGCCATGACACCACCGCGTCGTGGTTGCCGACATAGAGTCTGCCCTCATGCAGAACCATGCCGAAGGGTGAGCTCAGCGCGGGATTGCTCATCTCGAAACGCTGGTCCGCCTCGCCGTCGCCATTGCTGTCACGCAGCACGACGATCTTGTTCGGCGATGGCTCGCCCGCACCGGCGGCCGAAAAGAGATACCCCATGACGAGGCCCGTGATCCCGCCCGGGCCGCGCTGCGGCGGTCCGTTGGTTTCGGCCGCCAGCACATCGCCATTAGGCAGCACGGACAGGCTGCGGGGATGATTGAGCTTGTCTGCAAAGCGGGTGACGGCAAGTCCCTCGGCGGCAACGGGCGTAGCGCCATCGGCCCAGCCGATCGGCTTGGCGATGCCTACCGTCGGGAACCACTGCGGCGCGGCTTCGGCCAGCTCAGGCTTAGGGCCGGTCGTCTTGTCGAGCGCTAGCTGGGCGGAATCGCCGCGCAAGAGCCACATGGCCGCAAGGGCGAGGACGACAAGAACAACGATGAGCCCGATGAGGGTCTTGCGAATGGTCAACATGATGCTGTTCTAGAAGCCCCATCGGGTTCCCGCAATGGCCCTCGCAGGTGCGCCCACCGCCTGCTAAACGGCTAGGATGTACGCCTTCACACTCACACCCGGCCAGCCGAAGCCCGCGCTCTACCGCGATCTCGTCGAGGCGGCCCTCGCCATCACGCAGGATGAGCCCGACGGCGTGGCCAACATGGCCAATTGCGCCGCGCTGTTGAGCGAATACCTGCCAGACCTCAACTGGGCGGGGTTCTACCGCATGGTGGAAGGCGTGCTGGTGCTGGGGCCCTTTGCCGGCAAGCCCGCCTGCATCCGCATCGCGTTGGGCCACGGGGTCTGCGGCACCGCTGCCGCCACTGGCGAGACGCAGCTCGTGCCCGACGTTCACGCTTTCCCCGGCCATATCGCCTGCGATGCCGCCAGCCGCTCCGAACTCGTTGTACCGGTTCACCGCAATGGCGCCGTCATCGCGGTAATCGATCTCGATAGTCCGCTTCCTGCGCGATTTGACGCTGATGACGCCGCCGGGATCGAGGCTTTGGCCCAAGCCCTCTCCGGCCGGATCTAGCCGCACCCTCTGCCTGCCCCGTTTCGGCACAGCCAGATCACGCCCCGTGGCCCGGCGCGATACACGATGCTAAACTAAGCGTTAATACTGGGCAAAAGCCGTACACCATGTGCGGCCGCTTTGGCCCGCATACGCTGATAGGGGATCATTATGGCCAGACGACTCCATGTCCTGATGGCAGCCACGATAGCAGCCACGCTCGCCGCGCCCGTTCACGCGCAACAACAGGCTCCGCAGGCCGGCTGGCAATCGGGCTATCCCGGCGCCTATCAGGGCAGCTGGCAGGGCCAGTATCCCGCGCCGATGCCTTATGGCGCACCTGTGTACGCACCTCCCGTCTACGCTCCTCCTGTCTACAACGGCCCCGCGACTGCTCCGCAAGGCTACCTTCCTCCCGCCGCCCAGGCCGCCCCTGATGCCGATCCGCGCTATCGTGCAATGGTGGAAAAGTGCGAGGGCGTAACCCGCCGCAATAGCGGCACGACCGGTGCGCTGATCGGCGGCGCGGCAGGCGGCGTTGTGGGCAACCGGGTGGCCTCTGGCAACCGCGTGCTTGGCACGGTCGCGGGTGCGGCAGTTGGCGCTGTGGCAGGCGGTGCGATCGGCAAGTCGGTTGATCGGAACCGCGAACGGGAATGCGAGCAATTCTTCAGCAGCTATGCTCCGCCGGCCCCTGCCTACGGCTATGGTGTACCGGCTAGCGGCTATGCATATGGCGCGCCCGCAGGCGGCTATACATACGGCTATTCACCATATGGCTATGTCCCGATGCCTGTCGCGCCGATGGGCTACCTCATGGTTCCCGCTGGGGCGCCGCAGTCGGCTCCGCAGCAGGCCGCTGCGCAGCCGGGCAATTGCACCGAGACCCGCACGGTGACCTACGAGTATGTTCCTGTGAAGCGGCGCTATATCGGGGCTCCGCCCCGCAGGGCCGTGGTTCGCGACAAGCGGGTCAGACTACCTTCCGGTAGCTGACACCGGGCGGCGGAGGGGCGCTATTGGCTGTTGGCCGCATCCGGCAAAAGCGCAACTACAAGACCGACTTCGTGCACTCCGCCGGAAGGCAGGCGCATGAACACGCGTCCATTGTAGTCGACATCGAACCGGGCCAGATCGGCCTGGAAAGTCCAGGCAAACTCGGCCTTACTCGGAAGCGCCTTGCGCCCCACGGTGCGTCTGGTGCCGTCATAGGCATCGATGCGGCCGCCTTTGGTGATGTAGTAATCGTTGGGATCATCATAGAGGATGACCCGAGAAGCGGGCGCCACATCCGAACCCTCCGCGCCACCACTATCGGGGTCGAACCGGCCTTGCCGCACGGGTACGAGCCCCGGATGGTGAGGAGCCTGGGTCTTTTCGGCGCTGACCATAGCCTCCGCATTCTGCCACCCATGAACGATTGCCCCGATTCGGTCCTTGCGGGCTGGGTGCGATGGCGTTGCTTGTTCCGGAAGCATGCGCGCCGCGGCCGAAGTCGTTTGGGCCAATGTTGCGCCAAGCCGCGCAAGCACGAAGCCCGAGAATTCGTCGGCCTCGAGTTCGTCGCGCCAAGGCTCTGCGGGCTGGCGCAAGGTGTGACCTGCCAGATGGTGCCCCACCTCATGCGCCAGAATGCTCATCGCGCCCCAATCCGGGCAGATGGGATCCGCAACCTGCGCCATGAAGTGCGGATCGAACAAGATAACGCGCCGCCCGTTGACGATTTCTGCGGAGGCTGGGGTCGCCGGATCGACAACTAGCTGGAAATTCATCTCCAGACCGCTCACGCGCAGAACACGTTCGACCTGCCTTCGGGCTTCGGCCAGATCTGGCCCGCGCGCTGAATCCGGACGGCCCATGTAGCCCAGCGAGTCCAGGCTGTGGGTTCCTGCATCGCCCGGCCTGTATTGCCGTAGATCGAGGTAGGCGATCTCGCATTGTCCGCCGGCCCGCGCCTGGGCTGAGCCTCGCGCCGGGGACACTAGGCTCGGGGGCGGCTGCCCCTGCTGATCCTGGTCGGAGCGGGCGTTGGCCGGTCGGATCGATCCAGCAATCAGCCCGAACGCGATGGCGAGCATGGCACCCGTTCGCTTCATGCCGCGAATCGACAGGTGGGCTTGCAAAGGAGCCATTGCCGCACAAGGCCGCATGCCCGCGGAAAGACGCAAACCATCATAGTGGCTGCTCTGTCGACTGTACTCCATGGCAATCTCACAATTACTATCTGGAGTACGTTACATATTTCTCATTTTTGAAAGGAAATAGAGATACCAAAAGTTAACATATGGTCTGCACGCAGCCCAGGCGCCGGATGGGATCAGAATGCTAGTCCGTGATCCGAAAGGTGTAGCTGTAACGCTCTTGCGGTGAACCGCGGATCCCGCTGATGCTAACCGTATAAGTCCGGCCAGTCACGATGCCGTCCACCCGCCACGAGAGGCAATTGGCGACACCGTAGCCTTCGTTGTCCCAAAGCTGATCGTGAGTATTCAGGATGTGCTCGCCATCACTGATGGAAACCCTCGCCCCGGTGAAATCGATTGTGCCCTGAGCATCCTCGGTGCCCGGATCTTGGCTTACCGCGAAGGACAAGCGCGCACGCGGAGAAAAGAAGACACGGGGGTACTCGCCCTGCGGCCAGGCAACAAACGCAGGTGCCGTTCTCGTAGAGCGGTCGCGACTCGCCGCATCACGAGGAAAATCGAACACTTTCATCACGACCGAATCGACCCGGACACCGCCCGGCAAAACCGCAATGGCCCGGCCCAGTGCCGTCTGATCGAGATAGGGATCAAGCAGCCAGCGGCGGTGGCCGATTTCGTCGCCTTCCCCCTCGATCAACCATTCGGCGAGGATTGCGTTATTATCTTCATAGGCAAGGTATGGCGAGGAGACCCCGCCCAGCAGGTTGGAACTGCCCGCGGCGCTGGCCCCGGCAGCGGTCCAGCATCTCCATGAAGGCGGCGGCTGATGGCTGAGCGCACTGCCCGCTGCCATGATCAGAGCAGCTTCAGCGGCGCTGCGGTCCGCAGCGGCATTGTACCGCACGGGCGCCAGACCGTGGCGAGCCCGCAGCGCATTGAATGCCGCAAGAAAACTCGCCTTGGCTTCCGCTCGCAGATCGCCGGCGACGCAGTGCGCCAGATCGGGCGGGTTGGTATAGAGTGAGGCAACATTGCCCCAAGCGCTGTCGTCAGGTGTCCGGGGCGAGGACTGCACAGTCTGATATGATGTGTCGACTGGATCGTCCGACTCGTCCTCAATGACGATCTCTTCCGCATCAGGGAAGGATTGCGCTGCAAGCGGAGCAGCGCCTGTCCCCAATGCCAATATCAGTACCATTTCCAGCGCCAGCCGGTGCGCGCGCAGTGCAGTATAGTGGCCTGTCTGCGCGCGCATTGCCGAGCCGTTCAGCTTCGGCGGCTGGTGTTTTGGCGTGCAATCACAGCTTGCGGCCGATGAGTTCCTTCATGATCTCGTTCGTGCCGCCGAAAATGCGCGTCACACGCGCGCCGCGCCATGCGCGGGCGATGGCGTACTCGTTCATGTAACCAGCGCCGCCATGGAGCTGGAGGCACTTGTCCATGATTTCCCACTGCAGTTCGGTATGCCACAGCTTGGCGGCGGCGCCCTCCTCGGCAGTCAGTTCGCGCTTCAGATGGCGCGCCAGCGCCCAGTCGAGATGCGCCCAGCCCACCTGCAGCTTGGCCTTGATGTCGGCAAGCGTGAAGCGGGTGTTCTGGAAATCGAGGATCGGCTTGCCGAACGCCTTGCGCTCGCGCGTGAACTCCACGGTATCGTCAAACGCCTTCTGCGCCGAGGCCTGCGCGCTGACCGCGATCGAAAGACGTTCCTGCGGCAGTTCGCTCATCAGATAGATGAAGCCCTTGCCCTCTTCGCCGAGGCAGTTGGTGATTGGCACGCGCACGTCCTCGAAGAACAGCTCCGAGGTATCGGCCTCATCCTGACCGATCTTATCGAGATTACGCCCGCGCTTAAAGCCTTCGCGGTCCGCCTCGACCAGTACGATCGAGACGCCCTTCCAAGCCGGCTGCACTTCGGTATCGGTCTTGCAGCAAACCAGGATGAGATCGGCGTTCTGGCCATTGGTGATGTAGGTCTTCGACCCGTTGATCACATAGTGGTTGCCGTCCTTCTTGGCGCTGGTGCGCATGCCCTGAAGATCGGAACCGGTGCCCGGCTCGGTCATGGCGATGGCGGTGACCACTTCGCCCGAAACCATCTTGGGCAGCCACTTGCGCTTCTGTTCTTCCGAACCATACGAAACGAGGTAGTTCACCACGATGTCGGACTGGAGCGAGAAGCCGGTGGCGACACGGCCGTAGTAGGCGCTTTCTTCATCGACGATGGCGTTATAGCCGAAATCGAGGCCGAGACCGCCGTATTCCTCAGGCACGGTCGGGCAGAGCATGCCCAGTTCGCCCGCCTTCGGCCAGATCGACTTGGGCACGATGCCCGCCTCAGCCCATTCATTGGCATGCGGCGCAATTTCGGTTTCAAGGTAGCGCCGCACTGTCTGGCGGAATGCCTCGTGGTCCTCGTTATAGGCAGAGCGGGGGATCAGATCGAGCGACATGGCAAGCTCTCCGGTTCAGGTCTTTTTCGCCTTAAGAGATAGGCAAACCGAGCCCGCCCGGTCAATCGAAATTAATCGACCGATTAAGACGCCGGTCCTTCGGGGCAAGTGGTCGTCAGATCGCTCCGCCGGTGAGGCGCTGGCAAATCAGATCAAGCTGATCGAGCGTCTTGTACCGGATCGTCACCGAACCCGTCCGCGGGTCGGCATCGGCCTGGATCGATACCTTGAGCCCGAGGAACTCCTCAAGATGGGCCTGCACCGCGGCGATATCCGCCGAGCTCGCCGGATCGCGCTCAGCCCGCGCACGACGTGGGGCCGCATCGGGCCGCATCGCGCGCTTCGCCAACCGCTCGACGTCGCGGACAGAAAAGCCCTTGGCCGCAGTTTCGCGCGCCAACGGCACGGGATCGGGCAGCACTGCAAGAGCCCGCGCATGACCCATCGAAAGCGCGCCTGTTTCGACAAGATCCAGAACTTCCGCGGGCAGCACAAGCAAGCGCATCAAATTGGCGACATGGCTGCGCGACTTGTCGACAAAAGTCGCGATTTCCTGCTGCGTCAGGCCGTCCTGCTCGGATAGGCGCTGATAGGCCCTCGCCTCCTCGATGGGATTGAGATCCTCGCGCTGGAGATTTTCAATCAGCGCGAGCGCGGTGACCTCCCGGTCATCAAGCTGACGGACGATTGCTGGAACTGCGTGCAGCCGCGCCCGCTGCGCGGCCCTCCAGCGACGCTCACCTGCCACAAGCTGATAGCGTCCGCCCCCCAGGGGCCGCACGACCAGCGGCTGGATCACCCCACGCGCTGCAATCGACCGCGCCAGATCCTCAAGCGCATCCTCATCAAAATGACGCCGCGGCTGCTCGGGATGTGGCTCGATCGAAGCCACGGTGAGCATCGCAAGCCCGCTTTGGCGCGCTACGCCATCGTCTGGCGCTGAAACCGAGATGCGCGAAACCGCTTCCTCGCGCCGCGTTTCACCAAGCAATGCACCAAGGCCCCGCCCCAGCGCTGGCCGCTTCGCTGCTTTGACCACCGTGCCGTCCGCACCGCCGTCGGTTGGGCCGCTCATGCCGCTTTCCTTCGTTCCGGCAGGCGGCCGATCAGCTCGCGCGCCAACTTCATATAAGCCTGCGACCCGGCGCAGGCGTGGTCGTAGATCAGCGCCGGCAGCCCGTGGCTCGGCGCTTCCGAAAGCCGCACATTGCGCGGAATGACGGATTCAAACACGAGCCCGTGCAAACACGAGCGAACATCGTCTGCCACCTGATCAGTCAATCGGTTCCGCCGATCATACATCGTCAGCACGATACCAAGGATACCAAGCGATGGATTGAAACGCTCCTGCACACGCTCGATGGTCTGCAGAAGCTGGCTAAGCCCCTCCAACGCGAAGAATTCGCATTGCAGCGGGACGAGCATGGAATCTGCCGCTGTCATCGCATTGAGCGTGAGCAACCCTAGCGAAGGCGGACAATCAATCAGGCAGATGTCGTGCCCCGCATCTTCTGCCAAAGCCGTCCTCAGCTTGCCGGTGCGGTCAAGCTGGCTGACCAGTTCAACTTCGGCACCCGAGAGATCCACGGTCGCGGGGATCAGATCGAGCCCAGGGATCCGCGTGGGGATCAAACATGATTCGACGCTCGCCTGCTCGATCAGCAGGTCATACGAAGACCGCGCCCGCTCTGCCGCCGAAACACCAATCCCTGTTGAGGCATTGCCTTGCGGATCGAGATCGATCAGCAACACTTTCCACCCGGTTGCGGCCAGCGCAGTGGCAACGTTGATCGCAGTGGTGGTTTTGCCCACCCCGCCCTTCTGGTTCGCGACGGCTATCGTGATCATCGGCTGGAACCTCGTTTACGCGTCGGTGATGCAGCTTTTTCGGCGCGCCTGTGCAGATGGCCGACGATGATACCGGCGGCCGGGTCGGTCAATGATTGTTCCACGTGGAACATGTGATTCCAATCCGCACAAAGCGCATCTCGTTCATGCTGCGCCTTGGCCCCCTTCGGCAACAACCAAAGCGTCTCCGATGTGGAAAATCGCGCAGCCACATCAAGGAGGCGATCCAGCGGTGCAAAAGCGCGCGCGGAGATCACCTGCCAGTATCGCTCGGGCAGGTCTTCCACACGCGACAAAATGACCTCGACATTGGTCAACCCCAGCTGGCTCGCCGCGCGCGCAAGCCAATCAGTGCGTAATCGCCGGGAATCTACAAGTGTTACCGGACGATTTGGCTCAATCGCCGCGATCACCAAACCAGGGAACCCTGCACCGCTGCCGAGATCGAGCCACGCCCCGTGCGGCACTGTTTCACGTGAAACATGCAGCAACTGTGCGCTGTCTAGGATATGCCGCTGCCAGACCGCTTCCAACGACGGGCGCGAAACGAGATTTTGCCGCGCGTTCTCTTCGGCCAGTGCAGCAACCAGTACCTCAAGACGCGACATGGCTTCGCCGTAGCGCTCTGCCAGCCAAGCCCGCGCGCTATCTTCATTATATAACATCATGCAGCAACTCGCCGTCGTGCTGCCACGAGCAAGCTGGCCAATGCCGCTGGTGTGATCCCCGGCACGCGTCCCGCGGCCGCCAGAGTGTCAGGTTGCGCCCGCTCCAGACGCTCAACCATTTCGCGCGAGAGGCCCGGGACATCGGCATACGGGAATCGATCGCCGAGCGGCACGCCGTCGCTCGCCCGCAACTGCCGCAGCTCTGCTTCCTGCCGGGCCAGATAAGGCGCGTAGGCGGCATCCTCCGCCATCTCTTCGGCAAGGTCCGCATAAGGCATCGCCTCACCCAACCACGGTGCCAAGTCTGGAAACGCCACTTCAGGGAATCGCAACCACTCCGCCAAGGACCGACGCACGCCATCGGCGCGCACCATGACGCCAACGGCATTGAGCTCGCTCGGCAAGGCTTCTTGCGACAAAGCAGCCTCAGCCCGCGCCCGTACTTCCTGCCGTCGCGAGAACCACGCCGCGCGTTCAACGCCGATGCAACCTGCCTCGAGCGCCATGGGCGTCAGCCGGGTCGAGGCATTGTTCGCCCGCAGCCGAAGCCGATACTCGGCTCTTGCGGTCAGCATGCGATAGGGTTCCGTCACGCCGTGGAGGGTGAGATCATCCACCATCACCGCCATGTAACTTGAAGCCCGATCAAGCGCAGGAGCTTCACTGCCCAGCACGGCCGCAGCGGCGTGCATGCCAGCGATGAGGCCCTGTGCCGCTGCTTCCTCATAACCAGTCGTCCCATTGATCTGGCCGGCACAATAGAGCCCAGGCATATTCCGGAGCTCAAGGCTGCGCCGAAGGGCGCGCGGATCAATGTGGTCATACTCGACCGCGTAGCCCGGGACGAGAATCTCAACCGCTTCCAGACCATCCATCGAGCGCATCATCGCAATCTGCACATCGGTCGGCAGCGACGTCGAAACGCCATTGGGATAGATCGCATGGGTCTCCAGCCCCTCGGGCTCAAGAAAGACCTGATGCCCGTCGCGATCGCCGAAGCGATGGATCTTGTCCTCGATCGAGGGACAATAGCGCGGTCCCTGCGCGTCGATCGCTCCACTGAACAAGGGTGAGCGGTCCAATCCCCCGCGTATGATGTCATGCGTCTGCGCGTTGGTGCGAACGATGGCGCAGAACACCTGCGGCAGCAGCCGCTCTTTCGTCAGGGCCGACATCGTCCACGGTTCAGGATCACTCGGTTGCACCGGCAGGCGTGACCAGTCGATGGTTCGCCCGTCGAGCCGTGGCGGCGTCCCGGTCTTGAGCCGCGCCATAGGCAGGCCGGCGCCGCGCAACTGAGCCGCAAGCCGATGCGCGGCGTTCTCACCGATCCGCCCGCCCTCCATCCGTTCCTCGCCGCGAAACAGCCGCCCGCCAAGAAACGTGCCCGTGCATAGCACAACGGCGCGTGCCTCAAGCGAAGTCCCGTCCGCCAGATCAACCCCGCTAACAACCCCACCTGTCATGCGCAGCGCGGCGACTTCGCCAGCGACCACCGTCAGACCAGCCTGCCCTTCCACCATCCGCTGGATGGCCGCATGAAACCGCTTCCGATCCGCCTGCACGCGGGGGCCTTGGACAGCGCTGCCCTTGCTGCGGTTAAGCATACGGTAGTGGATCGCCGCCTCATCTGCCGCACGCGCAATCAACCCGTCAAAGGCATCGACCTCACGGACGAGATGACCCTTCCCCAAGCCGCCAATCGCCGGATTGCATGACATGGCGCCGATCATCGCCGGATCGAAACTCACCAGCGCGGTGCGCGCACCCATCCGCGCAGCGACCGCAGCCGCCTCGACGCCAGCGTGTCCGCCGCCGACCACGATGATATCGAACCGATGCATGGAGCCGCGATATGCGATTCGCGCCACCGCGTCAAAGTTAGCCGCGATCCAACGTCAGTGTTCCACGTGGAACATCACTTACCGATGCAGAACCGCCCAAACAATGCGTCGAGCATATCCTCGGTTCCCGCGCGTCCAACAAGCCGGTCGAGCGCCGCACGCGCCAGCCGAAGGTTCTCAGCCGCCAGCAGCGGATCAGTGCAACCCGCCGCCTCATGCACTCCCACAGCCACCTCGGCCACAAGCCCATGCTGCCGAGCATTCAGCGCCACCTCACCCGGCCCTGGAAGCGCAGATCGCGCGCAATCAACCAGCCCGGCGCGCAAGGCATCCAGCCCCTCACCGGTCCGGGCCGAAAGGCGAAACTGCGCATCCTGCTTGGCAGGAAGGTCAACACGGTCGCATTGCGCCGCCAGCTCCCACACGGTCCGATTGCGGGGGCCCTGCCCCTCTGGCCCGAGCCACAGCACAAGGTCCGCGCGCTCAGCCTCGGCCCGAGCGCGGGCAATGCCGATCTGCTCGATAGCCCCAGCCCCCTCATCGCGGAGCCCCGCCGTGTCGACAAACGTGAACGGTACACCGCCCAGCGCCACGGCACGTATCAGAACATCGCGTGTAGTGCCGGGTTCTGGCGCTGTAATGGCCGCCTCATCCTCAACCAAGGCATTGAACAAAGTGGATTTTCCGGCATTGGGTGGCCCTGCCAGCACAACTCGGAAACCCTCCCTCAGTGGCTCTGCACGGGGACGAGCTAGCCAAGTCGCCAGCTCCTGCGCCAGTGCGGCGCTCGCGGCGGAAAACCCGTCGGGAAGCCCGCCACCCGCGTCATCGATATCGTCATCCCCGGCAAAATCGAGCGCCGCTTCGACCGAAGCCGACAAGGCCAGAACCCCTGAGCGCCACTGCGCCACCTGCCTCGAAAGCGCCCCTTCGGCCATGACCATCGCTGACCGGCGCTGAAGCTCGGTTTCGGCGGAAAGCAAATCCGCCAGCCCCTCGGCTTCGGCCAGATCAATGCGCCCATTGGCAAAGGAACGATGGGTAAACTCCCCTGCCTCAGCGCGACGGAGGCCCGGCATGGCCGCAAGCGCGCCCTCGATCGCCGCCACCACCGCCCGGCCGCCGTGCAGGTGCAGTTCGGCGCAGTCTTCACCCGTCGCGGTGCCCGGCCCAGGCAGCCAGAGCACCATGGTCTGATCCAGCGCAATGCCATCATCATCGCGCAGCACCGCGAGCACCGCGCGGCGCGGCGGTGGCAGCTTTCCAGCGAGCCGAATCAGCGCGGGCCCCGCTTGTGGGCCACTCACGCGGATCACCGCGATGGCGGCAGGCGGCGCGCCGGAGGAAAGCGCAAAAATGGTATCGGTCACACGCGCGGTTCGCTCAGGGCTTGGGCTTCTCGCCAGCAGCGCCAGCCTTGAACCCGGCCATCGCCGCGCCTGCACCCTGTTCCACAAACTGCTGGAACAGCTTTAGCCCCATCTCGCCCATCGGAGCGATTTGCTTGGCGAAGCCCTGGAGCTGGTCAACGCTGTTCATGCCCTGCATCGCCTTGGCAATGGCATCGACATAGACGTCGTTGGCCCGGGTCACATCGGGCAGACCCAGAAAGCGGCGCGCCTCTTCGGGCGTGCACTCGACCTCGACATTCACCTTCATGGGCGCACCTCTCACTCTACCGCAGCAACACTGTCATGCACGCTTGGCAAAGTCTACGCTGGCAGCTTAACACCGATCGACCAATCGCCATGCCAGAAGGACGAGCACCATGGGTGAGATGACGACGATCGCCGCATATGACGGGCAGGGAGAGATTCCCGTCTATATCGCCACGCCGGACGATCAGACCGAGGCCGCGATCATCGTCATTCCGGAAATCTTCGGGGTGAACGCGGGAATCCGCAAGAAGTGCGACGATTGGGCCGCGCTTGGCTACGTCGCGCTCGCCCCTGACATCTTCTGGCGTTTTGCGCCCGGTGCAGAACTGGATCCCGATGTGCCGGAGCAATTCCAGCAGGCACTGGGCTACTTTGGCCAATACAATCCCGATCTCGGCGTCCAGGATATCGAAGCCGCGATACGCTGGATGCGCCACGAACAGGCCGTGGACAAAGTCGGCCTGGTTGGCTTCTGCCTTGGCGGGCGCATGGCCTATATGGCAGCGGCGCGCACCGATATCGATGCCTCGGTGGGCTACTACGGTGTGATGATCGACCAGATGCTGGGTGAAGCGCATGGAATTGCAAACCCGCTCATGCTCCATATCCCGACGGCAGACCATTTCGTGGGGCCAGACGCGCAGGCCGCCATCCACGGCGCGCTGGATTCGCATCCCAAAGTCGTGCTGAACGATTATGTCGGGCTCGATCACGGCTTTGCTGCTGAAATGGGCTCGCGCCGGGATGAGGCCGGCGCGGCGCTGGCGGATGAACGCACCCGCGATTTCTTCAAGGCGCACCTTACCTGAGCGGAGCTCAGGCCGCGCCGTCGTATCCCGCGATGCCTTCAAGCAGGCGGGCGATGGCGGCGCGGTCTGCCTCCGGCACTTCGGGCCGCCAGATCTCAAACAGGAGTACTGTACGCGTTTCCAGTCCTGCGTTGCGCGCTTCGTGCTCCATCGAATCGTCGAAGATGAGCGGCACACCCGGCTCCCACGTCCGGGTTTCGCTGCCCACGCGCAGCGTGCAGTGGGGCGCAGTGCGGATGGGTACATGGCAGATCAGGCGCGTGTTGAGCATGCCGGTGTGCGGGGCGATATGTGTGCCGGGCCTGAGGCGTGACCAGAGTGCATTGGGCGCGCGACCGGGAATCATCGGCATTGGCGCATGGGCCAGCGCCGACATGGTGGCGGGGCAACGCGCCGCATTTGCCTCCACCGGCGCGCCATCCTTCCAGAAGTAGAACGCACCCCACGAAGGATCGCCGAGCAGCGGATTGTTGGGTGCCGGCCGCTCCACCGAAGCGGTCACATACGGCGCAAAGTCTTCCGCAGTCACCGCAGCAAGCTCGGCCTGCATCTCTGGCAGCCAATCAAGCACGGCCTGCATCCAGCCAAACTCGGCCGGCGCGTAAAACCGTCGCTGCGGCAGACCGGGATAGTAAAGGAGCGAAGGCTGCTGCAGATCGATCTGGCGCGTACCCTTGAGCAGCCCTAGTGCTTCCTCCATTGTCGGAGATAGCCCGCCCACCATGATGGCATCGAGATGGCGGCGAAACGCCCCTTCAGCCTTGCCGATGAAACCCCGTGCCGCGGCCGCCATGCCTTCGAGGCCACGCGGCACCCCACTTACTGCCGCCTGAGCCAATGCTGTGGTGTAGAAACTCACCGCTGCGCGATCATCGCCCGCATTATGGCGCAACTGCCCCTTCGCCAGGAGTGCGCCAACATCGCGGGCGGAGATTGCGAGTTGCTGGTCGAGCGCAGCTTCCGCTGCTGCATGATTGCCCAGCGCCAGCTCGGCCTGGGCGAGCGCTGGCCATGCCATCCGCTCCGCCGCAAGCGCGCAGCTCGCCTCACGCAGCAGTGTGGCTGCCCGGGCCGGATCGCGCGCCCTCAAGGCGACGAGACCTTCAGCCATCAGGTGTTCGGGCGTGTCGGCGGTTGTCATGGGCTCACGACTAGCGCAAACCTGCGCTGGATCAATGCCGAGCCGCCTCTCAGCGTCCACAAGGCTGCGACACGATACGGAGAGACAAGACCATGCACACCGGCCTTGCTGCCTGGCACCGCTACATGCACACGGGCGACACCGCGCTACTGGCGGAGTTGATTGCGCCCGATGCGGTGTTCCACTCGCCCGTGGTCCACACACCGCAGGCTGGCCACGCGAAGGTTTTGCAGTACCTTTCGGCCGCCGGGCAGGTCTTCGCCGATACCGGCTTCACGTATGTCCGCGAACTGGTTGATGGCCCCGAGGTCTGCCTTGAATTCACCGCCACGGTGGACGGCATTCATGTCAATGGGATCGACCTCATACACTTCGATCTCGAAGGCCGGATCGTCGATTTCAAGGTCATGGTCCGCCCGTTGAAGGCGATGAACAAATTGTGGGAGATGATGGCGGCCACGCTCGAAAAGCGCTGACCGCCCTCAACCCTTACTGATTCATCGTGGCGAAGAAATCCTCGTTGGTCTTCGAGTTCTTCATCTTGTCGAGCAGGAACTCCATCGCATCGATCGTGCCCATCTGCATCAGGATGCGGCGCAGCACCCACATCTTGCTGAGCTGATCGGAAGGAACCAGCAGTTCCTCCTTGCGCGTGCCGCTCTTGCCCACGTCGAGCGCGGGGAAGATGCGCTTGTCGGCCACCTTGCGGTCAAGCACGATTTCGGAGTTGCCGGTGCCCTTGAACTCTTCGAAAATCACTTCGTCCATGCGGCTGCCGGTATCGATCAGCGCAGTGGCGATGATCGAAAGCGAGCCGCCTTCCTCGATGTTGCGCGCTGCACCGAAGAAGCGCTTGGGGCGTTGCAACGCATTGGCATCCACACCGCCGGTCAGAACCTTGCCCGAGCTCGGCACAACCGTGTTGTAGGCGCGGCCGAGACGCGTGATCGAATCGAGCAGGATGACGACATCGCGCTTGTGCTCCACGAGCCGCTTGGCTTTTTCGATCACCATTTCGGCAACCTGCACGTGGCGCGTGGCAGGCTCGTCAAAGGTCGAGGAAATAACTTCGCCCTTTACCGAGCGCTGCATGTCCGTGACTTCCTCGGGCCGCTCGTCGACGAGCAGCACGATCAGGAAAACTTCGGGGTGGTTGTCGGTAATGGCCTTGGCCATGTTCTGCAGCAGCACGGTCTTGCCGGTGCGCGGCGGCGCAACGATCAGTGCACGCTGGCCTTTGCCCTGCGGGCTGACGAGATCGATCACGCGGGCCGATTTGTCCTTGACGGTCGGGTCAAGCGTATCGAGCCTTAGTCGCTCATTCGGGTACAGCGGCGTGAGGTTGTCGAAGTTCACCCGGTGGCGCACGGCATCGGGATCGTCGAAGTTCACCTTGATCAGGCGGGTAATCGCAAAATAACGCTCGCCATCCTTGGGCGCTCGAACTTCGCCTTCTACGGTATCACCCGTGCGCAGACCCCATTTGCGGACCTGATTGGGCGAGACATAGATGTCATCCGGTCCTGCAAGATAGTTGGCTTCCGGACTGCGCAGGAAGCCGAAGCCGTCGGGCAGCACTTCGATAGTGCCGATGCCGAGGATTTCCTCGCCATCATCTGCCAATTCCTTGAGGATCGCGAACATCAGATCCTGGCGGCGCAGTGTGCTTGCGCCTTCGACATCGAGTTCCTCGGCCATCTGGACGAGCTCGGCGGGCGTCTTTTTCTTCAGTTCCTTGAGATGCATGGGCTTGGCTTCATTCAAAAGGAGGCAGGAAACGCGCGCCGGACGGTCGTGGGGCTTGGGGAAAGCGGACCTAAGGGGCAGGGCACAAGAGCGCTGCCGAAAACCGGATTGCTAACCTGCGCATAGGGCGCAGTGCCGGGTGCGTCAATTGCTAGCGTCGATCGTTCAGAACGGTTTGACGATGACCAGCACGACGATGAGCGCGGCCGTAACCCCGGGGATTTCGTTGAGCAGACGAAGCTGGCGTCCTGTCAGCCGCCGCTCGCCCCGCTCGAGCTTGGACGCATAGCTGGCAAGCCAAACATGATAGGCCGAAAGCACCAGAACCGCCGCCAGTTTAGCGTGGAACCAGCCTTGCGTGTACCACTCGCCGCTCACCGCCAGAGCGAGCCCAAAACCCCATACTATGAACAGTGAAGGCCACATGATGATCTTCATCAGCTTGCGTTCGCGGTCCACCCAGATCGCGTTCTCGGGCGAACCTTCGGGCGCTTCCTGATGATACACGAAAAAGCGCGGCAGCATGAACAGGCCCGCCATCCAGAAGATCACGAAGATGACATGGCCGGCCTTGAGCCAGAGATAGAGCATCGCGAGTACCTGCAGCATGGGCCGGAGTTTAGCGGCATAGTGCCCGCTCCGGAACTTGGAAATGAGTGCTGACCTTCGTGGCGCCGAGATCCAGCGGGGTCAAGCCAAGGCTGGCTGGGCCAGCTTGCCCCTTTGGTAAGCGGCAGTTAGCCCATTCAGGCCCTCAACGAGACCAGCCGCGCACCACCTCAAGCAACCGCTCGACGTGCGTGATGGGCGTGAACTGGCCGATACCGTGCCCCAGATTGAAAACATGCGGCCGGTCAGCAAAGACATCGAGCACGCGCCGCGCGCCATCTTCCAGCGCCGGGCCGCCCGCAAGCAGCAGCAACGGATCGAGATTGCCCTGCACCGGCATTCCGGCAGGGAGGGTTTTCGCGGCCCACACCGGGTCGATGGTCTCATCCACGCCGATGGCATCCACCCCGGTGCCCTCGGCATACGCAGCCAGCTTTTCGCCTGCGCCTTTGGGGAAACCGATAATGGGAACCTCGGGGTGGAGCTTGTGCATCGCCGCAGTGATCCGCGCGTTGGGTTCAATCACCCAACGCTCGAACTCGCTTGGCGCAAGCGTGCCGGCCCAGCTGTCGAACAACTGCAGGCCTTCTGCGCCCGCTTTCACCTGGCCACTGAGATAATCCACGGTCACATCGACAATCGCATCGATGATCGCCTGAAACGCACCAGGATCGCGATAGGCCAAAGCGCGGGTATCGTGCTGGTCGCGGCTGCCTTCGCCAGCGACCATGTAGGTCGCAATGGTCCAGGGACTGCCTGCAAAGCCCAGCATGGTGGCCTCAGGGGGCAAGGCGGCACTTACCCTCGCCACGGTGTCATAGATCGGCGAAAGGCGCTCAGGCACGCTCCTGAGCGTCTCCAGACCCGCATCCAGCAGGCGAGGTGAGAGTGCTGGACCCTCTCCGGCCAGAAACTGGAGATCTTGCCCCATCGCATAGGGTACGATCAGGATGTCTGAAAACAGGATCGCCCCGTCAAAACCAAACCGGCGAAGCGGTTGGAGCGTGATCTCGGCCGCTGCCTCGGGGTCATAGACCAGCGCGAGGAACCCGCCCTTCTCCGCGCGCAGTTCGCGGTACTCGGGCAGATAGCGACCCGCCTGGCGCATAAGCCAGATTGGACGGCGGGAGAGATTGGCCCCCTTGAGGGTGGCGAGAAGCGGCTTATCGGCAGGGCTAGGCATCAGGCAGTCGGTCCAATTCAAATCTATAGATTCTCTTGAATCAGATTGAGGTAGATAGTTGGCCCTGTGGAAAGCGGGGACGACATGCGTCTGCCCGAATTGTCCCGCCTTCTCCACAAAAAAGCGCGGGTGCGAATCCCCAAGGCTGCGGATGCAAGCGAAACTTGTCCCCGTTGTCCGCTCCCTGTGGGTAAGCCAGCGCGTCTGTTCGCAACTCGTGTGCCCGTAAGCCGAAGCTGGGGGCACAATTGCAGCGCAAACTTGTCGCCAGTTTCATGCCGTGGTTTATCCTATCCCGATCCACAGGTTTGTCCCGGGCTCTGTCTGGTGTGGCCAAAACCCCGATTGGGGGCGGATCAGGAACTTCGATGGCGCGCCTGCACTTGCATCTTCTGTCGGACTCCACCGGCGAAACGCTTGAAATGATTGCCAAGGCTGCGCTTGCGCAGTTTGATGATGCCGATGTGGTACGCCATTTCTGGCCAATGGTCCGCTCCCAGCAGCATCTGGACCGGATCATGGGTGAAATCGCGGCGAATCCGGGCCTTGTGCTGTTCACCATGGTCAATGCCGAAACCCGCGAACGTCTGCAAAGTCGGTGTGCTGCGCTCGGTCTCCCCAGTGTCCCGGCGCTCGACGCTGTGACGCTTGCGCTCGAAGCACAGCTTGGTCAGGCGGCCAAGGGCCGTCCCGGCAGACAGCACGCGATGGACGAAGCCTATTTCCGCAGGGTGGAAGCCATTCAATTCACGATCGCACATGATGATGGTATTGCCTGGGAAGACTGGGAGGCTGCGGATATCATGCTTGCCGGAGTGTCGCGGTCCTCCAAGACGCCAACCGCGATCTATCTCGCCAACCGCGGCTACAGGGTCGCCAACATCCCCATCGTGGTGGAAAGTCCACCTCCGCCTGCACTGTTTAGCTTGCGCCGTCCGCTGATCGTAGGGCTCACCACCAGCCCGGAGCGGCTGATCCAGGTGCGGCGGAACCGGCTTCTTTCGCTCAATCAGGCACCCGGAACCGCCTATGTCGACAACGAACATGTGACGCGCGAGGTGCAGTACGCCCGGCGGATGTTCGCGGACAACGGCTGGCCGGTGATTGACGTCTCGCGCCGATCCATCGAGGAGACGGCCGCCGCCGTCATCAACCTCTACAACGAGCGCCGTCCGGAAGCGGGCGGGGACGGCACAACTGGAGGTCATGCCCTGTGACGGTGAAGCTATGATTGTTTTGGCGTCCCAGAGCGCAAGCCGCAAGGCCATGTTGACGGCTGCTGGCGTGCCATTCGAGGCATGCGGTTCGGATGTCGACGAAGCCGAGATCAAGCGCGAGTTGATCGGCGTGCCTGGCAACGAGATTGCCCTCATCTTGGCCGAAGCGAAAGCGCTGGGCGTCTCGGTCGGCGCACCTGGCAAGCTTGTGCTCGGCGGGGACTCGCTAGTCGAGGTATGCGGACGAACTTTCGACAAGCCCGTTACGCGGGAAGACGCCGCAAGCCATCTCGCCTTCTTTTCAGGTCAGACGATCCAGCTTCATTCTGCGGCCATTCTTGTGCGTGACGGCGTGCCGGTGTGGCGTCATGTCGAAACCGCCAAGCTGCGTGTGCGTACATTGTCGAGCGAGTTCATCGAAGGCTATCTGGCGCAGGAATGGCCGGCCGTGGGGGCCTGTGTCGGCGTCTTCCGCATCGAGGCTTTGGGCGTTCAGTTGTTCGAACACATCGAGGGGAGCCACTTCACGGTGCTCGGCATGCCGCTGCTCGCACTCCTCACTGCGCTGCGGACGCAAGGTGAGCTACCCGCATGAACGGCCCTTACGCCGAAGTGATCGGCGATCCTATCGCGCAGTCTAAATCGCCCGCTATTCACGGTTTTTGGCTGCAGAAACTTGGAATACAGGCGAGATATCAAGCCACGCATGTTCACACTAGTGAGCTTGGCGGCTTTCTCGACACTCGCCGATCTGATCCGCACTGGCGCGGCTGCAATGTGACCATGCCGCACAAGCAGGCAGTCATACCGCTGCTCGACCGCCTTGATCCGCTGGCCAGTGCAGTGGGCGCAGTCAACACCATTATCCCTGAAGGCGACCAGCTCGTCGGCTACAACACTGATGTCCCCGGCTTCCTCGAACCGCTGCGCACCGAGCTTGATCAGACGCACTACTTCCGCATGGCGCGGGTGCTTGGCACCGGCGGTGCTGCGCGTGCCATCATCAAGGGCCTGGCGGACGAGAAGATCGTTGTCGTCCTTGCTGGACGCAATCCCGAAAAGGCCCGCGCCCTGCTCGATGAACTGGATCCTGCTGGCGAGCATCATGCCGTCGATATCGCCCATTTCGCCGATCCCACCGAGTTCGACTTCGACGACCGGGAGCAGTGCCTCGATCTCATCGTCAATGCCTCGTCGCTTGGCATGTCGGGCCAACCCCCGCTCGCATTCGATATGAGCCACGCCCCGCCTGGCTCGATTGTTTATGATATCGTGACTAGCCCGTTGGACACTGACTTCCTGAAGTCGGCCCGGGCTGCAGGCTTCCGCACAATTGACGGCCTTTCCATGCTGATCGGCCAGGCGGACCATGCCTTCAGGCGCTTTTTCGGTGCGCACCCGCCACGCGACAAAGATGCCGAACTGCGCAAAGTGCTCGGCGCATGAGCCGCCCATATATCCTTGGTCTCACCGGTTCGATCGGCATGGGCAAATCGGCCGTCGCGCTGATGTTGCGCGAATTGGGTGTGCCAGTGTTCGATGCCGATGCGACCGTACACCGCCTGCAGGGGCCGAACGGTGTTTTGCTCCCCGCCATCGAGGCGGCGTTTCCCGGCACCACCGGGCCGCACGGCGTTGATCGCCCGGCGCTGGGCGCACAGGTGTTCGGCAATGCGGCAGTACTCGCCCGGCTCGAGGCGATTGTTCACCCTGCCGTCGCCGAAGAACGCGCAACTTTCCTCCTCGAACATGCCGGGCAGCCGTTGGTCGTGTTCGATATCCCGCTGCTCTATGAGAAGGGCCATGGAACCGGGCTCGACGCTGTGGCGGTCGTATCTGCGCCGGCAGAGATGCAGCGTGCCCGCGTCCTTGCAAGACCGGGTATGACGCCTGAGAAATTCGCTCAGATTCTGTCGCTGCAAGTTCCCGATGCTGAGAAACGTGCGCGGGCAGACCACGTCATCGACACAGGCGTCACCCTTGCGGAAACGGGCGAACGGGTTGCGGCGCTGGTTGCCGCCATAAGGCAAAAAAACCGACCTTGAAGCCTTGCATGCCCACCAGCTCGGGTCCAGACTGCGGCAAATGCGTGAGATCGTTTTCGATACAGAGACGACTGGCCTCGATCCGCAAAGCGGCGATCGGCTGGTAGAGATTGGCTGCATCGAAATGATGAACAGGGTGCCAACCGGCGCCGTATTTCATGCCTATTTCAATCCCGAACGCTCGATGCCGGCAGAGGCGGAAGCCGTGCACGGGCTTTCCATCGGCTTCCTGGCGGACAAGCCCCTTTTCGCCGAACGCGCGGTCGAACTCCTCGCGTTTCTGGGTGAGGCGCCGCTGGTTGCGCATAATGCCGGATTCGATTTCGGTTTTCTGAACGCAGAGCTCGCCATCTGCGAGCTTCCGCCGGTCGATCGTGCGCGCATGGTCGATACCGTGGCGATTGCCCGGCGCAAGCACCCCGGAGCCAAGCTCAGCCTCGATGCTCTGTGTTCGCGCTATGGCATCGATCGCAGTCACCGTGTTCGCCACGGCGCGCTGCTCGATGCCGAACTTCTGGCGCAGCTCTATGTCGAACTCATGGGTGGCCGGCAGATTGGCCTGGAGCTTGCTGCCGAAGTTGAGGTGAAGGCGTCGGCAGTTTCGGCGTCGTTGGAAATCAGGCCTGATGTACCGCGCGGGCTTCGTGCCCCCCGTCCTCATGCCCCCAATGCCGATGAACTGGCCCGGCATGCCGCATTTGTAGAGGCGATAAAGGAAGCCATCTGGCTGCGCTGAACTCGCCCCTGCCCGGTTTTTATCGGGCGAACGATTGAGCCAAGGAGAGTGGACTTATGGAAATTCGTGTTTCAGGCCATCAGGTCGATACCGGCGCCGCCTTCGAAGCTCATGCCGAGGAGCGCCTTTCCGCCATCGTCGACAAGTATTTCTCCCGCGCGCTGACTTCGCATGTCACGCTCGGCAAAGCACCGCATGGCGGATTTCGTTGCGATATCGTCACGCATGTGGCGCAGGGCCTTATCCTGAAGGGCAGCGCGGTGGCGCAGGACGCGCACATTGCGCTCGATCAGTCAGCCGAGAAGATCGACAAGCAGCTTCGCCGCTACAAGCGCCGGATCAACGCCCGGCAGGACCAGGCCGATCATGCCCGGCGCGAGGAAGATGCGGCTTACACCGTATTCATGGTCGAGGAGACCGAAACGGAAGAACCGGCGGACGCGCCGCTGGTGATTGCGGAAACCCGGGTGGACGTGCCTACCGCCAGTGTTTCCGATGCCGTCATGATGCTCGATCTGCGAAACACCAATGCGCTGTTGTTCAAGAATGCAGGTACCGGCGTGCACAATATGGTCTATCGGCGCGGGGATGGCTCTATAGGCTGGGTTGAACCGACCAAGTAACCGGAACGGTAAAACTGAGTGGCAATCCGACCTCAATCCCGGGGATTGGACTCATGACCGACACGATTCGGCGCTTGCACCGCGTAGCGTTCGGGCGCATGGGCCGCTCCATATCCGGCGCGCGAGCGCATTTTCCGGCATCATTGGTTCCATGACCGCTCTTTTCTCGATCGATCTTCAGGCGGTGCGCATCGTGCGTGCCGAAACCAAGACGCAGATCCTCGGCGCGCTCGCGGATTGCTTCGGCGAAGTCTATGCGCTTGACCGCGCGACTGTGCTTGAGCGCATCGAAGAGCGGGAAACCCTCGGCAGCACCGGTTTCGGGCGCGGAGTCGCTATTCCCCACGCCCGGCTGGACAACCTGGCCCGGCCGGTCGCAGCATTCTTCCGGCTCGAAAGCCCGGTCGATTTTGCCTCTTCCGATGGGATGCCTGTCGATTGTGTGTTTGGCCTGCTTTCTCCTGAACAAGCTGGTGCCACCCACCTGCAGGCGTTGGCTGCCATTTCCCGACTCATGCGCGACGAGCGCATGCACGAGCGATTGATCGCCGCACCCGATGCCGATGCGATCTACGCGCTGCTCGTCAATGTCATCGACCGCGACGCCGCCTGACCAGTTGCAATCGTCGGCGCTTGCAATTGCCGTGATCGGCGCAGCGCGCCAAGCTTCTGCGCAGGATACCGGTTACTTCACGCTGCCTGCAGGTTCGTAATGACTGCCGCGCGTCTTCCGGCCGCAATGGAGGTCTCCGCGCTGATTCGCTCGGTGCAGGCATCCGGCGGTTTCAGCATGGTCCTGCGCAAAGGCGATCCGGACAGTGGTACACTTCTGATTGTTATCCTTGATAATCAAGGTTTTGGGCAGACCTTAGCGCGGGCGTTTGAGCGATTGCCCATGGCAGATGGCAACCGCAACTGGACCCTCGCAAAAGCTCAGGATCCTGAAAAGAAAGAAGATTTTGAAATCTACCTGACACGCCGCATGGCGCAGGATCGGGACCTGTGGATCATTGAACTGACCATCGCAGAGGGTGAACAGTTCATCCTGAATCTGGACAAAAAGTAGAACAAACCAAGATTCCCAGGTTGACTTGGGCGCTTCGCACCATAAGTGCGCCCCCTCTACCGCGCGTAGGCAGCGTCGGGATGACAAGTAGGTCATCTCCGCCAGCACGCAGACGGGGGGCAGACGCCATGGCCTTCGAGAGGCTGTCGTCGTTGCAGGCAATCTCCTGCGGCATCGACACCGATCGCGCCTTGTGCCGAAGTCCACCGCACAATGACGAAGATGAATGAGCCGCCAGTTTCGCGTTGCCAGTGCCGTTTGCATTGGCGCAACTCTAGCCACTATCCTGTTCAGCACTGGTGGATCCGGTGCAAAGGCGCAGGATATGCAGATCCCGGTCGCAGAAGCCCCTGGATCCTCGGCCGTAACCGTCGAACCCGCGCAGAGTGTGTTCCGTCCGGTTGAAAAGCCCTTTCCCCAACCCGAGCGCAGCAGCCCTGACGGTGATGCTGGCGAGGCGCTTCCAAGCGCGGCCTCTTTGGCTGACTTGGTCGAGCGCACCCCGTTGCCGACGACGCTTTCCAGTGAAATGGAATGCCTTGCTGGTGCGATCTATTTCGAAGCCAGGAGTGAGACGCTTGCAGGCCAGTTGGCTGTTGGACGGGTGATCGTCACGCGCGCCGCTTCCGGACGTTTCCCCAGCTCATACTGCGGCGTGGTTTACCAACCCGCGCAGTTCTCGTTCATGCGCGCGAATGGAATGCCAGCAGTGAACCACGACAGCAACCTTTGGCAGCAGGCCGTTAAGATCGCGCTCATCGCCGACAGTGGTGCGTGGAAAAGCCCGGTCGAAGGCGCGATGTTCTTTCACGCGACGCGTGTCGCGCCGTCATGGGGCAAGACCCGCATGGCGCGGGTCGACAATCACATCTTCTATCGCTGATCGAACAAAGGCGGGTGCCGGCCTATGGCCAGCGCCCGCCTCACTGTCCTGGGCTCAATGCCGGAAGTGGCGCATTCCGGTGAACACCATGGCGATACCCGCCGCATCGGCTGCGGCAATCACTTCGTCATCGCGGATCGAACCGCCCGGTTGGATCACCGCCGTCGCGCCGGCCTCTACCGCAGCCAGCAAGCCATCGGCGAAGGGAAAGAACGCGTCCGATGCGACTGCCGAACCCACGGTTCGCGGTGCGCTCCAGCCATATGTCTCCGCAGCTTCCTGCGCTTTCACCGCTGCTATCCGCGCGCTGTCGCGCCGGTTCATCTGGCCTGCGCCGATCCCGGCGGTCACCCCTTCGCGGGCGTAGACGATCGCATTCGACTTCACATGCTTGGCCACCGTCCAGGCAAACCGGCAGTCGGCGAGCTCCTGCGCGGTTGGCTGCCGCTTGGTGACAACCTGCAGCATCGCGTCGGTGAGCGTGCCATTGTCACGGTCCTGAACCAGTATGCCGCCAATGATGGGCACCGTGACAAGCCCTTTGCGGTCTGCCGATGGCAGGGCATCGATCAGCAGGAGCCGCAGGTTCTTCTTGCGCGCGAAGGTGGCGAGCGCGGCATCATCGGCGCCCGGTGCAACCACGACTTCAGTAAATATCTCGCAAATCGCCTCAGCCGTCGGACCATCAAGTGGCCGGTTCAGCGCAACAATGCCACCGAACGCGGAGACGGAATCGCAGGCAAGAGCAGCCTGCCAAGCCTCAAGCGGGGTTGCCGCCACGGCCACCCCGCACGGGTTTGCGTGTTTGACGATCACCACGGCGGGCTGGCCCGCACCGAACTCTGCGATAAGCTCCAGTGCCGCATTGGCGTCGTTATAATTGTTGTAGGACAGTTCCTTGCCCTGCATCTGCCGTGCCTGCGGCAGGCCGCTCACCGTACTGCCCTCGGCAGGGACATAGAGCGCGGCGCTCTGGTGCGGATTCTCGCCATAACGCAAAGTCGAAACCAGCTTGTTGGCGCTGAGCAGCGTGGGCGGGAAGTGGTGCTGCTGATCGGTCACGGCGAACCACTCCGCGATAGCCGCATCGTAGGCTGCCGTTGCGGCATAGGCCTTGGCTGCCATGACCTTGCGGAAATCAAGGGTCGTTGCGCCGCCATTTTGTTCCAGCGCGGTCACCAGCGTGGGATAATCGGCAGGATCTGTCACGATTGCCACATAGCGGTGGTTCTTGGCAGCAGAGCGGACCATCGAGGGGCCGCCGATGTCGATATTCTCGATCACCTCGTCGCGCTCTGCGCCCTTCGCAACAGTGGCGGCGAACGGATAGAGATTGACCACGACCAAATCGATGGCGCCGATCGCGTGTTCGGCCATAGCGGCCGCATGCGCGGGATCATCGCGCACGGCAAGCAATCCGCCGTGAACCTTGGGGTGCAGCGTCTTCACGCGGCCATCCATCATTTCAGGAAAGCCGGTGAGTTCGGAGATATCCTGCACGGTAAGCCCTGCATCGCGCAGTGCCGCCGCTGTACCCCCGGTCGACACTAGCTCGACTCCATGGGCGGCGAGCACACGGCCGAGGTCGGCAAGGCCGGTCTTGTCGGACACTGAAAGCAGAGCCCGCTTGATCTTGACGTCAGTCACTTTGGAAATCCTGTCTAGCGCATCTTCTTGAGCAGCCACGAGAAGGACTCGCCGCTGCGGGGGATCTTGGCCGAAATGACCAGCTGGCGCGTCGCCAGTGGGCGGCCGGACCCGTCCGCCCACAGACTCTCCTCGAGCGTGACAGGATCGCGGCCCGAACGGAACTGCCAAAGGCTGCCATCTGGCAGGGCCAGTGTTACGCCTAAGCCGTCCTGTCCTTGCGCCAGCTCGATATGGGGGCCGAGGTGAAAGCGCAAGGCAACCCCGATCATCCCGCGTTTGCCGCGCCGGCCAGCTGGCACCAGAAGATCCTCGCCGCGCAGTTCGCTGCCATCGTCGCGCAGGATCAGGATCCGGCGGTGGGTAAGTCCGTATCGTGCGACATAGCCATTGTGGCTCGCCTCGATCCGTGTGGCACCGGCGCCGTCGCTGCTCAGAATGCGTCGGTCAACTTCGACTTCGGAAACGCCCGTTCCGAGTTTGCCGTTGATCAAAACGGCCGTGGAGTTGAAATCGTCAATTGCCAAGGTCGAATGCGCTGCGGTCGCGCGCAGCCCTTGTGCGAGGCGCAGAGGAATGAGCCCGCCGGCAAAAGCCGCGCCGCCGCAATTCACGAAAATCCGCTCGAACCCGTGGCTGAACTCCAAGGCGAGCGTGGAGGCGCATCCATCGCGGGCATGGCGTGCCAACGGCGGCGGCGCCGCATCGAATTGCAGCACGGCCTTGCCTGCGCTCACCCGCTGATAGCCCCAGTGCCGGGCATCGCGCAGCGGCCGCGTGCGCACACCGCTGGCCTTGATAAGTGTTGCGATCCGTTCCGGCGAGATCGCGCCCGAACCTTGCCAGGATCCGAGCCCGCCATCGCCGTGCAGCAGGGTCAGTAGGGGGGGAACAAGTAGTTCGAGGATCGTATCGAGTTGCGGCGGCGGTGCGCTGCGCACCGCTGCGTAGCAGGCGCGCAGTTCGATCAGTAGTTCGATCGCCTCGATCTGTGCAAGTGGGCTGCGCGAGAGCACCCCTCCGTCGTCGCTGACGAGATCACCCAGGGCACGGATCAGTCCGCCCTCACCATAGAGGCGGCGCGCGCGTCCATCCGCCAGTAGCAATCCGGCAGCCGTGATGGCCGTCCATCCTGCAACTTCGGCCAGTGCATCCTCAGCGCGGCCAATGTGTCTGTCCAGCCAGCGCGCCGTGTCCTCGAATGTCGTTAGAATTCGGGCCCGCAGCTTGCGGTCCTGGCTTGAAAGCAGCAACGGTGCGTGGATCAGCCAGGACAGCAGGCGATGGCCAGTATTGCCGACAGCCCAAGCCGGGCCTGACCCGGGGCGGGTGTTGGCGGCATACCACGCGGCAAAGATGCGCTCAGCGACCGGTGCGCCTTGGGGCCGGGCCGTGCAACTGGCCAAATCGCCGAGCCAGCCGAAACCGTGCACCAGCCGTTCGAACGGCGGAGAAAGGCGCGGGCCAGAGAACTCTGTATCAGCAATCGGCAATTTGACGCCATGCAGCAGGAAGTGTCCCGCCCGAAGAGCCGTGCCTGAAGCCGGATCGCCATCTAGGGGGCTTGCGACCGTCGCCGTAAGGCGCGGCCTGATCCGCTTGCGGAAAGGGTTTAACGCCGAGGGTGGGATGCCAAGCCCGTAGGCAAGGCGGATCAAACGTTCGCTGGCGCTGACCTGCGGCGGCGAAAAATCGGCAAGCGCAAGGGCGCGACCGGGCTCGATCGGCGCAATATCTTCGTCAGCCGCGCCGGTTGCAGGCGTTTCTGAAACCGCACTGGAAGGGTCCGCGACTGCAGCAACGACGAGTTGTTCCGGCTTAGGGCCAAGGGGAAGTGCTCGACGCTGCTTTTGAAGATGAGCCTCAGAGCCGACCACCGGCCCCAGGGCCGCGCCCTCGTCCGGGGCCTCTCGGGTTCCGGGGAGGAGGCGGGCCATCGTGTCAGTCAGCGCCTTTGAGCGCTGCGATATTCGCGGCGTAGCAATCGGCACCACCTTTGAACGATGCGGTTCCGGCTACCAGAACGTCTGCACCCGCATCGCTGCATTGCCGGGCGGTTGCGGCATCAATTCCACCATCGACCTCAAGATGGATGGCGCGTCCGGTCTTGTCGATCATCTTGCGCACTGCCTCGATCTTGCGGAGCTGGCTTGCAATGAAGCTCTGGCCACCGAACCCCGGATTGACGCTCATCACCAGAACGAGATCAAGATCGTCGATGAGATAGTCGAGCATTTTGGCCGGCGTGGCAGGATTGAGCGCGATTCCCGCCTTCTTGCCAAGCCCGTGAATCGCCTGGACAGTGCGATGGATGTGGGGCCCTGCTTCAGGGTGCACGGTTATGATATCAGCGCCCGCCGCCGCGAACGCTTCAAGATAGGAATCGACCGGCGAAATCATCAGGTGCACGTCAAACGGCTTGGCGCTGTGCGGCCTGAGCGCCTTGACCACGGCCGGTCCGATGGTCAGGTTCGGCACAAAGTGGCCATCCATGACGTCGATATGGATCCAGTCTGCACCCGCGGCGTCGATGGCACGCACATCCTCACCCAGCCGAGCAAAATCCGCTGAAAGAATTGAGGGGGCAATTAGCGGCGCAGCCATCACGAAAATCTCGCAAACTGGGTTCAGGCGGCGGTGGGCGCATGATGCGCACGGCGGCAACCATCTATTCTTGCTTTGCGATTACCTGTGGCGAATCGTCGGAACAAGCTTGGATGCCTCCCTTTTCCACACGCAATGTCCCTGTTTGCGCCCGTTTCGGCGCAAAGCTGGTTACTGCATTTCGGTTGAGTGCCCGAAGACGCGATCGCAAGGTTGGCCTTGCGGAATGGGGCTAAGCCCGACTATCTCCCGCGATGACGAGGTGGCCCAATCCAAAGGCTGCCGATTTCGGGAAGAATACGATGATCCTGCCGAAACGGCGCCGTGCTCTGGCTCTTGTGCTGGGACTGCTAACGCTTCCAGATGGACTGTTTGCGAGTGCGGCGCAGGCGGCGCCGGCCTGTATCGGGCCAGCCAGCGACACATGGATCAACATAACCGTTGATCGTGTGCGCAACAGCCGGGGTCTGATCACCGCCACGCTCTACCCCAATGAGGCAAAACGGTTTCTGGTCAAGAACGGGTCGCTGTATGTGGCAAGTGCCGCGGCATCAGCAGGCCAGACTCGCTTCTGCCTGTTTGTGCCGCATCCGGGGACTTATGCTATCGCGATTTACCACGATGAGGATTCGTCCGGAACGATCAACCGGGGCGGGCTCTTCGGCATTCCTAGCGAAGCCGTAGGTTTTTCGAACAACCCAACAATTCTGTTCGGCCCACCTTCGCTACGCTCGGTCCTCGTCAAGGTGGAGCGCGCAAACCAGGCCATCTCGATCAATCTCAAGAAGTTCTGACATGGCCGTTCAGGCCCGCGCAAACGCCGCTGCAAGATAGCGCGGTGCGAGATCTTCCGCCAAGGCATGTGCCCGCGGATCGTCCACATCCATCCACCATGCTCCGCCGATTTCGTGGGCTGCAGCCCGGCCGCGGTCAGCCAACCACTGCATGCCATCAGATAGGCTGCCCGATTTGCCTGCCGCGATGGCCATGCCAATGGCTTCGGCGAGGCGCGGCGTGGCGAGAAAGGCTCCGCAATCAACAGCGTCCCAGGCCGGAATTGTCTTGCCGATTGCAGTGATGAAGCCGCTCGTGTCTGTCTTGACCCAGGTTGCGTCGTCCGGATCAACCAGGGGATTGTCGGTGTGCCGATCAATCGCCAGCGTGACATCGCGGCTCTCGTCACCGACTGCGAGCAGGTCGGCTAGGATGGCGCTGTCGAACATGTGATCTGCCATCATGAGCAGATACTCGTTTTTGCAGAGCGCTGCGCCGGCCATCACTGAATAGCCGTTTGGTTTGCTCCAGTCTGCCACACGGACCGGCTCGATCACAACATCCACGCGTTGTGCGAGTTCGGCGAGAAAACCTTCGACATCGTCCGCCCGGTGGCCGGTCACCACTACCACTCGCGTCACTCCGGCTGCCGCAGCCTGGCGAATGCCGATCTCGATCAAGGGAACGCCGCAAACCGGTGTCAGCGGCTTTGAGGGCGAAAGCTCGGCCAGCCTGCTGCCATAGCCGGCAGCGATGATCACGGCATCCATCGGTGCGGTCCTCTCTCCGGGCGTATCTGGGCCCTTAACGCGGACGGCGCCGATCCCGTGTAGGGGACCGGCGCCGCCAGCTTATTCTGGGCTAGGTGCTTATTCAGCGGCCAGCGCGGTTTCCGCAATGTATTCGTCGACCAGCTGGGCTGCGACGTCATCATTGAACTGCTGCGGCGGGTGCTTGCAGAAGTACGCCGAAGGTCCGATCAGTGCCCCGCCCTCGCCGCGCTCCAGCGCGACCTTGCAGCAGCGGATCGCGTCCATCACGCAAGCGGCTGAATTCGGGCTGTCCTCCACCGAGAGGCGCAGTTCGAGGTTCATCGGGACATTGCCCCACTGCGTGGCTTCCAGGCGAAGGAAGCACAGCTTGTTGTCCTTCTGCCACGGCACATAGTCCGAGGGGCCAACGTGGATGTTCTCGTCGGCAAGGCGCTGGGCGAGCATGGCTTGGACTGCCTCGGTCTTCGATTCCTTCTTGGAGCCGAGCCGCTGACGATCGAGCATGTTCATGAAGTCGGTGTTGCCGCCAGTGTTCAGCTGATAGGTCTTCTCGACCGTCACGCCGCGCGCGCCGAACAGGCTGGAAAGCACGCGATGCACGATCGTTGCACCGACCTGCGCCTTGATATCATCGCCAACGATCGGGATCCGCTTGGCGCGGAACTTGGCTTCCCATTCGGGGCGGCTGGCGATGAACACCGGCATGCAGTTGACGACGCTGACACCTGCTTCCAGCGCACATTCCATATAGAATTCGGTCGCAGTCTCTGAACCGACCGGCAGGAAATTGACCAGGACTTCGGCGCCGGACTCGCGAAGGGCCGCAACGATCGATTCGTGGGTCGCTTCGGGCGCGTCGGCAAGAATGAAGCCCCGCTCGCCCATACCGGTCATGTGATCGGCAACGCCGTCGAGGATCTTGCCCATGATGACCTTCGTGCCCGTGGCGGGAACGTCTTCCTGGAACACGGCCGTGCAATTCGGCGCGGCGAAGATGGCCTCGGCGATATCCTTGCCGACCTTGCGCGCGTCGACGTCAACGCCCATCACAAACTCGACGTCACTGGCGCCATAGCCGCCAATCCGTTCATGGATCAGGCCCGCGGAAGAGTTGGTGTTGCGATAGAACTCTACACCCTGCACCAGCGAGCTTGCGCAGTTTCCCACGCCGATCACTGCGACCTTGATTGGCTTCATTTAACCCGATCCCCTTGGAAAAACGGAATGCTATTGTAACTAAACTGCCTCACTCCACACAAAAGGACGAGATTGCAAGGATATTTCCGCAGCGTCATGCAAGGGGGGGCAAAGTGACGGCAGGCCGCCGCCTTCCTCATCATACAGAAGCCCTGACAGATCAGGAATTTGAGCCGTTTCAACGCGCGGCGTTCTCGCTCAGTCTGCCCAGCAGGAGGGCTGCGGCGATTAGTCCCATGCCGAGTGCGTCGAGCGCCCCCATCGTTTCGCCAAACGCCAGCCAGCCAACCAGAATCGAGACTGCGGGCTGGGTCAGTAGCACAACGCCGACAATCAGCGCTGAAAAGTGGCGCAGTGCAAAAACGATCAGGCCCTGCCCGACGACCTGGCTGCACAGCGCGAGTGCGATCAGCGGCCACCATACGTGAGGCCAGACCGGTTCACCCAGCCAGATTGCGATGCCCAACATGACAGGCACGCTGGCTAGGGTGGATGTGAAAAGCAGCCCCCAGCTTTCGAATTGGCCACGCGCGCCTTGAATCAGAAGGATATAGAAGAAGTAGAAGACGCCTGCGAGAATGCAGAACAAATCTCCGATCAGCGTGACATGGTCGATCTCGAGCGATCGGCCGAGAAGGATGGCCGCCCCAGCAATGGCCGCGGCAATGGCCCCAAGCTCGAGGGGGCGGGGCAGGCGGCGCGCGGCGATGAGGCCCCAGACCATCAGGATGAGGCTACCGGAATTCCCAAAGAGCGAGGCATTGCCGAGGCGCGTGGAGGCGATGCCGATATGCCAGCTGGCAAGATCGAGCGCGAACAGGACCCCTGCAAGAGCCACGAGAAGCCAGGCCCCCAGTGCCGGGGTAACACGGTTTGCCGGCTGACGCTGGCGAATAGCCAGGACAGCCAGAATGGGCAGCGGCAGGAACAGACGCCAGAAGCCCGCTGAAACCGGGCCGGAATCGGCCAGACGCACGAACCATGGACCCAGTGCGAGGGCGAAGTTCCCTCCAAGGAGCGCGGCGAAATGCCAAGGATCAGCACGCGGGACTTCGCGTTGGTCGTCGATGTTGGTCATTGTCCGCTGGTCAACTCGCGCTTGTCATGCGGACACCGGCATCCTAGCTAGGTTGCAAAAGGAAACTCTGTCAGGCGCGACAGGGTCAAGTCGTCTGGTTTGATCATGGGCCGATTGGCCAAGATCCTCCCACGACGCTGGCCATAGAGCGCCGGGCCGACTTTCCCAAGCCCCTACTGCTTTGGTCTGTCGTGGCCTTGGCAATCCGCCAGCCCACTATGTCATGCCAACTTTGAAGAAAGCTCAAGTCCATGCACGAACCGCTTTTCAAGCCGCTCCAGCTCGGTGCGATTGCCGCGCCGAACCGCATTCTCATGGCACCGCTGACGCGGGGTCGCGCCTCGCCGCAGGCGGTTCCGACTGAAATCATGCAGACATACTATCGCCAGCGCGCCAGCGCAGGACTCATCATCAGCGAGGCCACCGGCATCAGCCGCGAAGGTTCTGGATGGCCGAGTGCGCCAGGGATCTGGAGCGACGAACAGGTTGAAGCGTGGAAGCCGGTAACCGAAGCCGTGCACGATGCCGGGGGACGGATTATCCTGCAGCTTTGGCACATGGGACGGATCGTCCATCCTTATTTTCTTGGCGGCGAGCTGCCGGTTTCCGCGTCTGCTACCCGCGCACCGGGTGAAGCGCATACACCGGAAGGCCGCAAGGAGATGGTGGTTGCTCGGCCGCTTCGCCTCGATGAGATGCCGCGGCTGGTCGATGACTACGGGCACGCCGCTGAAAATGCGAAGCGCGCCGGTTTTGACGGCGTTCAACTGCACGGTGCCAATGGCTACCTGATTGACCAGTTCCTGCGAAATTCCTCGAACCTGCGCGATGACGACTACGGCGGCAGCCCGGCCAATCGCGTGCGGCTGATGCGTGAAGTCATGGAGCGCCTGGTGGCAATATGGGGCGCAGACCGTGTTTCGATCCGCCTCTCGCCCAATGGCGAAAGTCAGGGCGTTGACGATAGCGATCCCGCCACGCTCTATGCCGAAGCGGCCAAGGCGCTGGAAGCGCTGAAGGTTTCCTTCATCGAACTTCGCCAGCCAGGTCCGGAAGGCACGTTCGGCGCGACAACCGTGCCGCCGCAGGACCACGTGTTCCGCGCACACTATTCTGGTCCGCTGGTCCTCAACAGCGACTATACGCCCGAAGGCGCTGCGGCCGATGTCGCTTCGGGCCGAGCGGATGCCATCAGCTTTGGCCGGCCTTACATCTCAAATCCCGATCTTGTGGAACGAATCCGTGTCGGCGCCGAATTTGCCCCCAATGTCGGCGTGCCGCAAACATGGTACTTTCCGGGTGAAGCGGGCTACATCGACTACCCGACTCTCGCCGAGTAACCGGTCCACACCAAGGTTTGATCCCGCGGCCGCTCTGGCGCCGGCATAGGAGCAAGACATGCGCTCGATTCCGAGATCCTGGCTCTTTGTACCCGGTGACAGTGAGAAGAAGCTGCTTAAAACGCCAGAGACCGGCGCCCACGCGCTGATCGTAGACCTCGAGGACGCAGTGGCGCTCTCCGCCAAACCCGCCGCGCGAGGCCTGACGCGCGATTGGCTGGAGGCCCACAAGCGCCAGATCACCATGCGCAAGCAGGCGCGATGGGTGCGAATCAATGCCGTCGATACAGGCATGTGGCGCGAGGATCTTGGCGCCGTCATGGCGGGCGCGCCTGAAGGTATCGTTCTGCCGAAGGCGGAGGGGCCCGAGCAGATCCGCCAGGTTGCGGCGGAAATCTACGAGCTCGAGCAGCGCCATGGCATACCCAATGGCCAGACCCGGCTGCTCCCCCTCGTGAGCGAGACACCGCGTGCCGCACTCACCATCACCGCCTACATGGATGCCTCAATGCCGCGGCTGGCTGGGCTTACTTGGGGTGCTGAGGATCTTTCCGCTGAACTCGGCGCTGCTCGCAAGCGTGATGCCGAAGGCCAGTGGACTGACGCGTTCCGTTTCGTGCGGGCACAGACCCTGTTGGTGGCGCACGCACGCGGCGTCTGGGCAATTGACACGCTCTATGCCGATTTTCGCGATGCGGAAGGCACGCGGCGGGCCGCGGAGGCCGCCCGGGCTGACGGCTTCGCAGGCATGCTAGCGATCCATCCCTCGCAGGTTCCGCTGATCAACGCGGCCTTTACGCCAAGCGAGGAAGAGCTCTCTCATGCCAGAGCGATCGTCGATGCCTTTGCGTCAAACCCCGGGGTCGGAGCGCTGCAACTGGATGGACGGATGCTCGATCAACCGCATCTCCGGCAAGCCAGGGCACTGCTCGGCCTCGACTAGCGTGACGCAGCGGGACCGATCTCAGGGCGTTGCCGTCTTTGCGGTTCCCGCAGGCTTTGATGGCGGCGTCGAATCATCTGCCTGAGCGGGTGCGGCAATACTGTCTGCACCGGTGGCCGCCTCCGATGCACCATCGCCCGGATCCGCCGCGGTTTTGCTTGTCAAACTGTGCGAAACCGGCGCCAGCGGCGCTTCGGCTTGCGAGCGATCGGTATTCAGCATCGCATCGCTGACCGAGCCTTGCAGAATCTCGCCGCTTGCAGTCGAAGCGGCTTGCGGGGCGGACGACTTCCCGCAGCTGCCGAGCAGCAACAGCGGCGCGAGCACAAGAGCGACGGCGGGAAATGGCAGGCAACGGGTCATCGCAAATCCTCGGCTTCCCGGCCATCCGTGATCCCCGGTTCAAGGCCGGCGAGGAAGGCTTCGGTCCGCGCGAGCAATGCCCGATCCCACTCCTCCGGTGCAACTGAAATGCCAAGGGCGGCGAGGCTGGTAACGCCGTAGTCCCCAATGCCGCATGGCACGATTCCGCCGAAATGAGCCAGATCCGGCGCGAGATTGACGGAAAATCCGTGCATTGTGACCCATCGGCGGATGCGGATTCCGATTGCCCCGATCTTCGCTTCGGCACCATCTGCACCCTTCGTCCAGATTCCCACGCGGCCCTCCGCGCGCCAAGCTTCCACGCCGAAATCTCCCAGCGTGTCGATAACCCAGCCTTCGACCGCATGAACAAAGCCCCGAACGTCACGCGCTCGGCGGCTCAGGTCCAGAACCAGATAGCCGACCCTCTGGCCCGGGCCATGATAGGTATAGCGCCCGCCCCGCCCCGCTTCGACCACATCGAAGCGGGCATCGAGCAGTTCGCTTGCCGCGGCGCTGGTCCCTGCGGTGTAGACGGGCGGATGCTCAAGCAGCCAGACGAGTTCGCCTGCCGTACCCGCGGCGACTGCGGCATTGCGGGCCGTCATTTCGCCCAGGGCTTCCCGATAGGGCACCAGGTTCTGGGCCTGCCTGATCTCGATGTGCGGCGGGGTCTGCATGGACAATGCGCATGGCCTCGCCCTGGCCGGCTGGCAAGTCCAACCATCCTCCGAACCGGCCAATTTGAAGGGGGGTGCGCTTCCAGTTCGGTCCTGCTAGGGCTTCGCCGGAAAGGGACATGACTGCCGTGACAATATTGGACAGCAGTGCAGCCTGGGCCAGCGCCAATCGCATGGTTGCCGCCAATCGCGACCTGCTGATGGCCATCGCCGGAGTGTTCTTCGTGCTGCCCGGGCTTGCCGGCGCGGTGTTTGCGCCATCACCGGCCATGACTTCCGGCATGACCGAGGCACAGATCCTTGAGGTCATGCAGGGCTACTACGCCAGTTCGTTGCCCGTGCTCCTCGCTCTCTCGCTTTTTCCAATGGCCGGTATGCTGACGATGCTCGCCGCCCTGCTGGATACGACGCGCCCGACGGTTTCACAGTCCATCCGCCAAAGCCTGCGCGCGTTGCCGTCCTATTTCGCCGCGCAGATCCTGATCGCCCTCGGCATCGTGCCTCTCTCGATGGCGCTGGCCAGCGCGCTCGCGCTTGTGCTGCCGGATCGCATTGCGGTTTCCCTTGCCCTTGGCATCCTGCTCTATCCCATCATGCGCACCATGCTTGTCGGCCCCGTTGTTGCAGGGCAGGCTAAGCGCAATCCGGTCACCGCAATCCGCGAGAGCTTCCGGATAACCCGTGGCAATGCAGGCCGGATCCTGTTGTTTATCGGCTTGGCTGGTTTCGTGTTTCTGGTGGTCTACGGTTTGGTCATGATGTTTGTCGGGGTTGTGCTCGTCCTCATCTTCAAGGGCGAACCGCAACGGTTGGTGGGCGAGGGCGTGGCTGGCGTACTGTTGGCCATAGGCTACACCTATTTTGTTGCCATGCTTGCCGCTATCTACAGACAGCTTGCCGGTGAGGCATCAGGCACAAACGGCGAGTGACCGTTATGGATGAGCCCGATGTTCAGCTGCCGCGCAGCCGTATGGCCTTGCTGTTCATGGTCATGCTGGTCACTGCGGCTGGCAATACGGCAATGCAATCGGTCATGCCGTCAATCGGGACGCATCTTGGTATAGCCGATGTCTGGGTGAGCTTAGCCTATAGCTGGTCGGCGCTGCTGTGGATGCTCCTCGCCCCGTTCTGGGCGCGCAGATCGGACCGGCGGGGGCGCAAGGCCATGATGGCACTGGGCCTGGTGGGGTTCGCGGTCTCGTTCGCCTTGTGCGGCGCCGCCCTCTATGCCGGGCTCACCGGCGTCACCAGCGGCCTTACCGCAATTCTCCTCTTCGCTGCGGCGCGCTCGCTTTACGGTACGTTCGGCTCGGCTGCTCCGCCTGCAGTTCAGGCTTATGTCGCCAGTCGCACCAGCCGCGCCGAGCGGACGCAGGCGCTGTCGTTGGTTTCATCGAGCTTTGGCCTTGGCACCGTGCTTGGTCCGGCGCTCGCGCCGCTGTTGATATTGCCCGGCATTGGTCTGATCGGACCGTTTGCCGCGTTCACGCTCGCGTCGGTAGTGGTGCTGGTGTTGCTTCGGTTGCGCTTGCCGGATGATGACCCACGCTTTGCCGGCCGCGGCGAGATTTTGGGCGAACCGATGAGCGCGGCATCGAACCCACGGATGGGCGGCGCGAGCGAAGCCGATCGTGATCATATCCAAGGCGAGATCGACATCGACTTCCACTCGGTTGACTCGCGAGCCGGACGGCTGCGCTGGACCGATCCGCGCCTGCGACTCTGGCTTTTGACCGGGACACTGGGCGGACAGGCCCAGTCGATTCTGCTCGGTGTTGTCGGCTTCCTGTTGCTCGACCGGCTTGGACTGCGGCATCAGCCAGATGCCGCGGCAGGTCCGATCGGCCTGGTTCTGATGGGCGGGGCGGCCGCCACCTTGCTGGCGCAGTGGGGCCTAATTCCCATGATGCGGATGGGACCGCGCACGTCTACGCTGTGGGGCATGGGCCTAGTGGCCGTTGGCACATTAGGCATGGCGGCAGGCCGCGATCTCCATGCCATCGCCACTGGTTTTGCGATCTGCTCGCTGGGATTCGGCCTGTTCCGGCCCGGCTTTACCTCTGGTGCCAGCCTGGCCGTTTCCCCTGCGGAACAGGGGCAGTCGGCTGGCATTGTCGCGGCGGTCAATGGTTCCGCCTACATCATCTCGCCGGCCATCGGCGTCTGGCTTTACAACCACTCAAGCTGGCTGGCCTGGGGCGCGGTCGAGGCGCTCTCGGTTCTCGTCATGCTGATCTGCGCATTTGGCATGCGGCGCGACGCACCGACCTGATCCTTTCAGGGCAAATCCAGGCGCGCGACGACGCGCGCTGCGGCAGCGTCATGCAGTCGCACCGAAAGCATGAGCAAGAGATTGAGCCCTACTGACAAGTAGATAAAGTACCACAAGGGGCTGCCGGCAATCATCGAAAGCCCGAGCAGGATCGCGCGCGGATTGGGCCCCAGGTAGCGGAGCAGCCCAAGCAGGGACCGCTGCTCGCGCTGGACCTCGGCGCGGATCCGGGTGAGCATCGCCGGGTCGTCTTTCACGGCGCGAGTCACTGCGGCATCGATCCGCAACGCATTGGGGCTCATGCCTGCAGCGAGGCGCAGATAGCCGGCAACGACCACCCTCAGCAACCAGCCCAGCCCCCCCTTGTCGCGGAACAGGGTGGTGTTTGCGCCTTGGGCGTTGTGCAGCCACGGCGTGCCATAGGTCCAATGCTGGTAGAACCGCCGCTGTACCTCGACATGGTTGGCCTGCACGATGTGGCCTGCGCCTGCCGCCAAGGTCCAGAACCATGCCCAGCCTGGCCCCAACGTGCGCGTCAGGATGAACGCCAGGAGGACGTAGAGCACGATGTGGCTGGTATAGTCGCAGATGCCGTCGACCAATTCACCGAGTGGGCTCGATCGCCCCGTGATGCGAGCCAGATCTCCGTCTGCACCGTCGACCACGTGCCACGATATGTGGAGCATCATGCCGACCAATGCCCAGTATGGACCGACCGTGCTCCAGTATACGAAGCCCGCTGCGACGACGAGCATGCCTCCGAACACCGAGACCATATTCGGCGTGATCGGGGTGGGGGCGAGCACACGTGCAAGCTGCCATGCGAGTGGGTGGTAGATGTAATGGTTGAGCGCGTCCTGCATCTCACGCGCGCGCGCGGGCCGCTTGATCGGCGCAGAGCCAGATCCTGATGTCGGTTGGTTCATGCGTTTCGCTGCTGCGTTAAGCGCGAGAGCCGAGATCGCCGAGCCCGACGGTCCCGCTTGCCATCGCCAACATCGCGTCAAGGCTCTTCTTGGCACCCAGCCTGAGCGTCTCCTCGATCTTGATCTGCGGGGCCAGGTCGCGGAGCGCAACGTAAAGCTTCTCGAGCGTGTTCAGTGCCATGTAGGGGCAGATGTTGCAGTTGCAGTTCCCGTCGGCTCCGGGCGCGCCGATGAAGGTCTTCTCTGGCAGTGCGATCTGCATCTGGTGGATGATATGCGGCTCCGTCGCCACGATCAGCGTGTCACCCGGGAATGTGCGCGCAAACTGCAGGATGCCGCTGGTCGATCCCACGTAATCGGCATGATCGACGATTGTCGGTGGACATTCCGGGTGTGCCGCTACTGGCGCTCCGGGATGCTGCGCCATGAGCTTGAGAAGTTCGGTTTCCGAAAAAGCCTCGTGCACTATGCAGACGCCCGGCCAGAGCAGCATTTCCCGCCCGAACTTGCGATTGAGGTATCCCCCGAGATGCCGGTCCGGACCGAAGATGATCTTCTGTTCGGGCGGGATCTGGGCAAGGATCGTTTCGGCGCTTGAAGAGGTCACGATGACGTCGCTCAAGGCTTTCACTTCGGTCGAACAATTGATGTAGGTTAGCGCGATGTGATCCGGATGTGCTTCGCGGAATGCACGGAACTTCTCCGGCGGGCAGGAGTCCTCAAGGCTGCAACCGGCATCCAAGTCGGGCAGAACCACGATCTTTTCTGGGCTGAGGATCTTCGCCGTTTCGGCCATGAACTTCACGCCGCAGAAGGCAATCACTTCTGCATCGGTCGCGGCGGCCTTGCGAGAGAGTTCGAGCGAATCGCCAACGAAATCGGCGAGGTCCTGGATCTCGGGCTTCTGATAATAGTGCGCCAGTATTACCGCCTTGCGGTCCTTGCGCAGCCGGTCGATTTCCGCGCGCAAGTCGAGGCCTGAAAGATTGGTCGGCTGGGCTGTCATCGCTCGAAATCCCCTGATCGAAACGGGCGCGCCGCCCTTACTTCATCATCCGGCACTTAGGCAGCGCCGGAGCAGTGGGCAATAGCCTCTGCGAACCGCGCCATCACCCCGCCATGCCGGCTACGGCTTGCCGGACTCCCCATCAATCGAAACCGACAGCTTGACGTCACCAAATCCGGCGACCTGCAAGGGGATCGCCAGATTCTGGCGGATTGCATCCTTTGCTGCCGAACGCGCCAGTCCCAGAAGCACCGGGTTGGCGGCCTGCTCCACAGCCAGCCTTTCAGCGAGCCGCGTATTGTCACGGGTTAGTTTGTCCTGCGCCGCACGCGTGATCCACACGCCTTCCCGCAAGTATTGTGCGCGGGCTTCATCGAGGTTCGGGCGTGTGACTTCAAGCGCGGGCAAACGCACTGTGAGCGTGCTGCTGGCGGCATCCCAGCGCATGCGATCACGGCCAACCTTGCCGAGATCGATGGCATAGTCGACCCTGGCCGGAATGACCGCGACCTGGCGCGATGTGACGAGGCCGAAGAGCCTGCTATCGTCGCTCGCAACAACTGGCGCCAACTCTGCACTGAACACCGTAAGGCGATCCTGCTTGTCGAAGGCGACGAGGCTTGTTGCAAGCGGGTCACCAATTGGGGCGGGTCGCCAGATTTGCCACGCCAGCCAGGCCGCGACCGCCACGGCTGCAACGAACAACAGCCAAGGCAGAACCGCGAGCCGCTGCTGGCTCGGTTGCAACGATACCGGCGGTGCGGGCTGGGCGTTCAGGCGATCAAGGTCCATGTTTGCTCCGGCGCTTCGGCTCCGCGTGTGATGCGTCCCTGCGTCTCCAGATCGATAAGATGCGCCAGCACCGAACGCCCTGCCGCGCCGTTAAGACGCGGATCGAGCCCCTTGTACATCAGCGCTACCAGTTCCGGGACCGTGTAGGCCGCTTCACCCAGCAGGCGCAGGATCTGGGCTTCGCGTTGACGACGGTGTCCGATCATGCCGCGCACAAGCTGCTGCGGTTTGGTCACCGCAGGGCCGTGTGCGGGGTAGTAGACAAGATCTTCGCGGGCTTGCAGCTTCTGAAGTGAGAGCATGTAGGCGTTCATGTCCCCATCCGGAGGTGAGACGACTGTTGTTGACCAACCCATGACGTGATCGCCCGTGAACAAGGCGCCGCTTTCCAGCAACGCGAAGCAAAGGTGGTTGCTGGTGTGCCCCGGTGTCGAGACTGCTTCTAGCGTCCAGCCATCGCCCGCAAGCCTGTCGCCGTCCGCAAGCACCCGGTCCGGTTTGTAAAGCGGGTCGAACTCGGCATCCGCGCGTACGCCGAGGCCGGCACCGCTGTCGTCGATGGCAAGCGCCGCGCAGCCGATTATCGGAGCGCCGGTGGCGGCCTGCAGTGGCCGGGCAGCAGGGCTGTGATCGCGGTGCGTATGCGTGCACATGATCGCGGCCAGCTTCTGGCTTCCGATCGCCTTGAGAATGGCCTCGACATGCCCTTCCCCGTTCGTATCGGCGTGGCCAGCAATCCCGGTGCCGGTCGGGCCCGGATCGATCACGACGACGTCTTGGCCGATACCGACAAGATAGGTCTGCGTACCGTTGAACGTGTAGGGAGAAGGGTTGGGCGCCAGCACGCGGCGCACCAGCGGCTCAAGCGTGACGTCAAGACCGGTGTTCCATTCGGATCGATCGGGGATGTTCACGCCCGGCGCAGGATTGGTTGATGCCATGGGGCGGATATGGGGATTTTCGGGCGGAGGCGCAACGCTATGCCTGCCTACCATCCAAGAAGCCGGTTTAGATCGTTGCCGGGATTGCCGACGCCAGCCTTTGGCGCAAGCGCTCGATTGCAGTTCCCGATGCCTGTCCTTCTCCCCTCCAGGCATTTTCCAGCCTTTGGATCCGGGCATAAAGCCTCTCGCTGTCTTGAACGCAGCGCTGGGCTTCTGCGGGGAGGGCTAGCACTTGCAGCGGGTCGCTCAACGGGAAATTGGCGATCAGGCGCCCATGGCGGCGCAACTGCAACTCGCTGAGTTCGCCCGCGAAATAGGCGCGATGATTGAGCAGCCAGGCAAGGCAATGCATGATCCGTGTCGTGGTGCGCAGAGCTTCGCAGCTCATTTGCACATGCGCCAGATCAGCTTCGGGATCGTCGTTTGCCCCCACCAGCGCTCGGCTGTCATGGCCCTGCCGCAGGCGATCAAAGATCGCACGCACCTCCTCCGCGAGAACAAGTGCCTCGACGTAAAGCGCTTCGATGATGCGCGGATTGAAGTTGGGCGTCAGGGCCATGGAAAGCGCATAGTCCTAACGCGGCGCCCCGCTCAACACATTGCCGTGGATGCGTTCACCAGGTTTTCGACCTGTGCCGGAACGATACGGTAAACGAAGCTCCAAGCTGTCCGGTCAGCTGCGGCCTTGAACCGGTAATCAGGCGATAATGTCGGGAATCAAATAGTCTTCCAGCAAGCTGATCTGGTCTTTGAGGCGCAGTTTACGCTTTTTCAGACGCGCGACCTGCAATTGATCATGTGCGCCTGTGCCGGACAGGGCATCGATCGCCGCATCCAGATCGCGATGCTCGATCCGCAGCATCTCGAGCCGCTTGCGCATTTCGTCTTCGGTCAACCCTGCCACTCCCTAAACTCACCTGCGCAGCCTTGGTCTCGCCGCAGCCGCGACCGCAATGGCAGACCGCAAGGCGTTAACACCTTCCTGCCTTGGAGATACGCATAAACTCGCAAGTTGGGCATTCGGACGCAGACTCGCTTGCAAGATACGGTGATTGTGGGAGCATGACAACGCGCCTGCTCGGATGAGTCGAGGCCGACAGGTCCGTGCCGGCGCAAAACTTCGGCTGGAAATTCCGGTAGCGATCCTGCCGCCGGAACAGGCTGAAGCTGGTCTCCTGAGGAGGTTACCGCATGGAACTTTCGCACATCAGCGCTCTTGAATCCAAACATGCTGGTCTTGAACGGCGAATCGCCGACGAGCGGGGTCGGCCTTCGCCCAACGATGTGTTGATCAAGGAACTCAAGCGGCAAAAGCTGCGAATCAAGGAAGAACTGGCGCAAGTTCAGCAGGTTCACTGAATGACAACGGCGGCATGCTGACCTAGGCGCTCCGGCTGGACCGATCCAACCTCAACGATTGCGCTAAGGTTGACGCCGGAGCGCAATCGTTGCGGCAGAACGGCTCCGTCGGATACGAATTCATAAGCGGCGCCGGCACCGCGGTTTGCAAACTGTTCTGTCTGCGCTAGGCCATGGGCTATGATCACTGCCGCTGCCGCTGCCCGCGCAATCCTGACTTCGCTCCACGAGGTCATGGCATCCCGCGCCAGTGCGCAAGCGAAGCTCAACCAGATCGTCGATATCATCGGCGAGAAGCTCAACAGCGAGGTCTGCTCCATCTACCTTCTGCGCGAAGGTATGCTCGAGCTCTTTGCTACCCGCGGCCTCAACCAAGCAGCGGTCCACGTCACCCGCATGGCGGTAGGTGAAGGTCTGGTGGGCACGATTGCTGCCAATATAGAAACGCTCAACCTGGCTGAGGCTGCCGCGCACCCGGACTTCGCGTTTTTTCCAGAAACCGGTGAAGAACGGTTTCACTCGTTTGCCGGCGTCCCGATTGTGCGCCGCGCGCGTGCGGTCGGCGTATTGGGCGTGCAGCACGTCGAACCGCGGCGATATGAGGAAGTGGAAATCGAGGCGCTGCAGACTGTGGCGATGGTCCTTTCCGAACTGATCGCAAATGCTGACCTCATCGACGGTGAAGATGTTCTTGGCGCCGATGCCCACCTGACCGGACATGAGCGGATTCAGGGGCTCACTCTGGTGAAGGGCCTAGCGAGCGGTGTGGCGGTGTTCCACCAACCACGGGTCACGATCGAGCATGTTGTGGCCGAGGATACTGAGGCCGAACGGCAACGTGTCTACCTCGCGTTCGACAAAATGCGCGAGCAGATCGACCGCATGGCTAGCCAGGCAGAATTCGGCATGGGCGGAGAGCATGAGGAGGTTCTCGAGACCTACCGCATGTTCGCCTATGACGAGGGGTGGAGCCGACGGATCAATGAAGCGATTGATTCGGGCCTGACCGCAGAAGCAGCCATCGAACGTGTACAGCAACGCACCCGTATGCGCATGCGTCAGATCGACGATCCGCTTCTTGCCGATCGGATGCATGATCTGGAGGACCTCTCCAACCGGCTGCTGAGGATCGTGTCCGGCCAGCTTGGTACAGCGGCCAGCCTGGGCCTGAAGGGTGATGCCATCCTGATCGCCCGTAACCTCGGGCCGGCCGAACTGCTGGAATATGATCGGCGGCGCCTGAAGGGCGTCATTCTCGAGGAAGGATCGCTAACAGCCCACGTCGTGATCGTTGCTCGTGCGATGGGAATCCCTGTGGTTGGCCGAGTGCGCGGTCTGCGCGCCAAAGTACGCGAAGGCGATCAGCTGCTCCTCGATGGAGATCAGGGTGTGGTCGATGTGCGGCCTGCACCCGGGCTGATGGAAGCATTTGAAGCCCGTTTCGCTCGCAACCGCGAGCGGCAGGCGCTGTATGCCGCCATGCGCGATGTCGAGCCGATCTCGGCAGATGGCCAGCGTATCCGAGTGATGATCAACGCGGGCCTGCGTGATGACATGCCGATGCTAAACCTGACCGGGGCAGATGGCATCGGGTTGTTCCGCACAGAGTTCCAGTTTCTTGTGTCGGCCACGTTGCCTGCGCGCGAGCGGCAGACACGGCTGTATCGCGATGTACTCGATGCGGCAGGTGATCGCACTGTGGTCTTCCGAACTGTCGACATCGGCGGCGATAAGGTGCTTCCGTATCTTCGTCACAATGATGGCGAGACCGAGGAGAATCCCGCCATGGGTTGGCGCGCACTGCGTGTAGCGCTCGAGCGGGAGGGGCTTCTCAAGGTGCAGGCCCGCGCACTGCTTGAAGCGGCGGGAGGGCGCACGCTAAACGTCATGTTCCCGATGGTGACCGAGCCATGGGAGTTCGACGCCGCGCGCGCAGTTTTCGAAAGCCAGCTCGCGTTTCTGAAGCGGCAGAAGAAGCTTTTGCCAGATGCGATCCGCTATGGCGCGATGCTCGAGGTGCCAGCGCTTGCTGAATGCCTTGATATCCTCGCCCCGCGGCTGTCGTTTCTGTCTATCGGAACCAACGATCTGACCCAGTTCCTGTTTGCTGCCGATCGGGCAAACCCGAAATTGGCAGAACGCTATGACTGGCTGTCCCCCGCGATCCTGCGTTTTCTTCGGCGTGTTGTGTTGACTGTTGCGCCGTCCGGTACAGACGTCACAGTCTGTGGTGAAATGGGCGGCCGACGGCTGGAAGCTCTCGCGCTGCTCGGGATCGGCATCACCCGACTGTCGATTACGCCAGCTGCTGTTGGGCCGATCAAGGAACTCGTCAGGAAGGTCCATTTGCCCGAGATCCAGGCGGCAATGGGGGGTTGGCTTGCGGAGCCTCCGGCAGACCTGCGGGCCGAAATTGCCCGATGGGCAACTGCGCGTGGAATTGAATACGATTGAATTCGTCGCACCCAAGGGTCGGATCGTGCGGTTATTGATACAAGATCATTGACTTTTTCAGCGGGGCAATGCTGCTTCTTAGGCGGTTCGCACAAGATTCAGAGAATGCCCGGAACAAAAATGAACAACGGGAGCTACGCCGTGGCCGAGGACGGCGAAAGCAACATGGTCTCAGTGGCCCGCTTGCGTGAAGCAGCTCCCAGCTCGGCTGGGCCAGCAGTCTTGTTGTCGCAAGGTGATGGTGCGGGACCCGCAACAGTATCTTCCCGGCTTAAAGCTGCTCGCCAGGCCCTTGGCCTTACCGTGGGCGACGTCGCGGTTCGCACACGCGTCACGCTCCGCCACATCGAGGCGCTCGAAGCGGGCGATTACGGTGCTATGCCGGGCCGCCCATATGCAATCGGCTTCGCCCGAGCCTATGCGCGGGTAGTCGGCCTAAAGGATGCAGAGATTGCCGAGGCAGTGCGGGCCGAGCTTGAAGGCAGCCTGCCTCGTGCCGAGCCCAGTGTTCTCAACCAATTCGAAGTTGGCGATCCCGCAAAAACCCCTTCGCGTCTGGTGGCCTGGCTGGCGTTACTGCTTGTTGGCGCCATTCTCGCGATGGGGGGCGTCTTCTGGCGCAGCTACTATGCACCCGCTGTTTCACTACCGTCTCTGGTGCGCGATGTCGGGCGGCCGTCGGCAGAGTTGACCCAAAGACAGACCCAGGTATCGCGCGCTGCCGCTGTTCAGCCGACTCTCGCAGGGTCAGTGGTCTTCACCGCGCTCGAGGAAGGAATCTGGGTCAAGTTTTACGACGCACAGGGCACGCAGCTCATGCAGAAGCAGCTTGCCAAGGGGGAAAGCTACACAGTGCCAGAAGATGCGGTTGGTCCTAAAATCTGGACGGGGCGCCCAGATGCGCTCTCGATCACGATTGGCGGCAATGCCATTCCGCGCCTCGCCGATGGCGAAAAGGTCCTGAAGGATGTACCGGTCGATGCCGCCAGCTTGCGGGCCCGCCCGGCCCCTGTGAACAGTGCGGAAGGTGAGGCCGCTGCACAGTAGGCCGGGGTGCGGTACCGCGATCTGTGCGAAACCCTTCGATGATTCCGGCAATTCGTGTTCAGAAGCTTGCGTGGAGACGTCAAGGCGGCGCATGGAAGAGGTGGTGGTGATCCGACGGGAGTTACGATGAAGATCATGATTGGCTCTGGCCGCGCAGGTTCGGCGATAGCCCTCACCTTGGTTGCGATTTCGGCAACGCTTATGCCCGTCGGGCCGTTGCCTGCGGCCCGCGCCCAAACTGCGCCGGAGAACACCGATGTTCGCCTCCGTCGCATCGAAGCCGAGCTGCGCGCAGTGCAGCGCAAGGTTTTCCCCGACGGGGCAGGAAAGGCATTCGGACCTGAAATCACGCCGTCCGCAAGCAGCTCGCCAGCAACCCTCCCCGCGCCTACCGCTGTGACAGATATCCTCACGCGTATGGACACAGTGGAGGCGCAGTTGCAGCGCCTTACAGCGGCCAGCGAGGAGAATCAGAATCACCTTGCAAAGCTTGAGGCACGGCTAGCGACGCTCGAAGCTGCCAGTGCCCCCGCGACCAATGCTGCAGTTCCTGCCGCCGAATTGCCAAGCGCAGGGCCTGCCATCGCCTTGGTGGCCCCCGCTGCCGACCTGCCCAAGCCAGCCAAGCCCGCACAAAAACCCGCACTGACTAAGCCCGAGGCAGTCAAAACCGAAGTATCGCCTGACCGCGTCGCTGCAGTGATGGCCATCGAAAAGCCGTCCTCCGATGACAAGGCTGAGGATGAATATGCCTACGGCTATCGCCTGTGGGAGGCCAAGTTCTTCCCCGAAGCACAGCAGCAACTGCTCCGTGTCGTCCAGCAGTATCCGCGTCACGCCAGAATCAGCTATGCACGCAATCTGCTTGGCCGAGCGTATCTGGATGATGGCAAGCCCGGCACTGCGGCTCAGTACTTTCTCCAGAATTACCAAGCAGACCGCAAGGGTGATCGGGCGGCTGACAGCCTGCTCTACCTCGGAGTCGCAATGAACCGGCTTAAGGAAGAAAAGCGCGCCTGCGTTGCGTTCGCGGAATTCCGCCTGACCTATCCGGCGGAACTGACGGGGCGACTGAAAGCGCAGTATGCTGCCGCTACCAATCCGGTGACTTGCAATTGATAGCGCATTAGTAGCCCGTTTCGCGTCAGATTGGGCCTCTCTTTGCCCTGATCCGGCGCCCGTAGGCCTTGCCGTTTCAGGTGGCGCGGACAGTACGGCGCTTTTGCTACTTGCGCACGCCGCACTCCCCGCGTCGTTCATGGTCGCAACAGTCGATCATGGACTGCGGCCCGAGAGCAAGGCGGAAGCCTTTAGCGTGGGTGCACTGTGTTCAGCGCGGGGCATTCCGCATGATATCCTGCAAGTGCAGCTTGCTCCCGGCGCGGCCGTGCAGGAGCGTGCGAGAGAGGCGCGCTACGCCGCGCTCGGTGACTGGGCAGCGCGCAATGGCCTATCGGGCGTTGCAACTGCACACCACGCCGATGACCAAGCCGAAACGTTGATCATGCGGCTTTCTCGCGGAGCCGGGGTTCGCGGTCTCGCCGCCATGCGAAACCGATCCCTCCTGCCGGGGCGGCCCGACTGTATGTTGCTGCGCCCACTGCTCGGCTGGCGGCAAAGCGAGCTTGGAGAAATCGTGGAGGCAGCCGGAATCGAGCCGGTATCAGATCCTTCCAATTCCGATCTGCGTTTCGAACGCTCACGAGTTCGTGCATGTCTGCTCGGTCTCCCGGACTTTGATACCCTAGCAGTGGCCGCGAGTGCGCGCCATCTAGCCGAGGCGGACGCGGCGATCGAATGGGCCGCCGAGCGCAGCTTTGCCTCGGTCCAATCTAGCGGCGCGGCATTGCTTTGGTCTCCGTATGATGCCCCTCGGGTCGTTGCGCTACGCGTGCTTGAACGCATCTTGGCAGCGCTTGGAGGCAGTGTGCCGCGTGGCAATGCCCTAGCGCGGTGGCATGATCGACTTGCTGCAGGTGAGATTGCAACGCTTGCCGGCATTCGCGGGAATGGCCGAAAGATGGAATGGCATTTTGAGCCTGCCCCGCCACCTCGGTCTCCGCCAGCTTCTGCAAGTGGAGGTCCCAAAGGGTAAGAAATTCGCGTGCCGGGTTATATTGCCATTCGCCGAGGGCGTCCTACATTGGATCTACAATTCCTTCCCGGATCGAAAGCCGCGCCATGAACGATGACCAGCCGCAGGGTAATCCCTGGATCAAGAGCCTCCTGATCTGGGGTGGTATCTTTCTTGCGCTGCTTCTTGTGGTCTCGATGTTCAACACGCGGACCGATCCGGCCGGAACCATGATCCCGTATTCGGACTTCAGGGCCAGTGTCGCGCAGGACAATGTGCGGGAGGTCCAAGTTGGGCCTGATCGCATTACCGGCACGCTCAAGAACGATCAGCAGTTCAGCACGGTGCCGGTCCCAGGAGATTCGGAACTTACGAAGCTTCTTCAGGAGCACGGCGTCCGCTATGCGGGTAAGGCGCAGGAAGAACCGAACCTTCTGCTCTACATACTGGCGCAGTCTCTGCCGTTTCTCCTGATTCTGGGGGTTGCCTTCTTTGCCTTGCGTCAGGTCCAGAAGGGTGGCGGTTCAGGTGCGATGGGCTTCGGAAAGTCCAAGGCGAAACTGCTGACCGAGCGTTCGGGCAAGGTGACGTTCGACGACGTTGCCGGCATCGACGAAGCGCGCGAGGAGCTCGAGGAAATTGTCGAGTTCCTACGCGATCCCAGCCGCTTCTCGAAGCTCGGTGGCCAGATCCCCAAAGGCGCGCTGCTGGTAGGCTCGCCCGGTACCGGCAAGACGCTGCTCGCTCGCGCCATTGCGGGTGAGGCGGGTGTGCCCTTCTTCACGATCTCGGGTTCGGATTTCGTCGAGATGTTCGTTGGTGTTGGCGCTAGCCGCGTGCGCGACATGTTCGAGCAGGCCAAAAAGAACGCGCCGTGCATCGTGTTCATCGACGAAATCGATGCCGTAGGCCGCCACCGCGGCCACGGGCTCGGCAACTCAAACGACGAGCGCGAGCAGACACTTAACCAGCTGCTGGTCGAGATGGACGGGTTCGAGGCGAATGAGGGCATCATCATCATCGCCGCGACCAACCGGCCCGACGTGCTCGATCCGGCGCTGCTGCGTCCGGGCCGTTTCGATCGTCAGGTGGTCGTGCCGATCCCCGACATCGAAGGCCGCGAGAAGATCCTCAGCGTTCACATGAAGAAGGTGCCGCTCGCGCCCGACGTCCTGCCCCGCGTGATCGCGCGCGGTACGCCCGGCTTCTCCGGTGCCGATCTTGCCAACCTCGTCAACGAGGCCGCGCTGCTCGCTGCGCGTCGCAATAAGCGACTGGTCGCGATGCAGGAGTTCGAGGACGCCAAGGACAAGGTCATGATGGGTGCCGAGCGCCGCTCGATGGTCATGACCGACGATGAGAAGAAGATGACCGCCTATCACGAGGCGGGCCATGCGATTGTCTCTGTCCACGAAGCGGCATCCGATCCGATCCACAAGGCAACGATCATTCCGCGCGGCCGCGCGCTGGGCATGGTCATGCGCCTGCCCGAGCGTGACAGCTACTCGTATCACCGCGACAAGATGCATGCGAACCTCTCGGTCAGCATGGGCGGTCGCGTCGCCGAGGAACTGATCTTCGGCTATGACAAGGTCTCTTCGGGCGCTTCGTCCGACATTCAGTACGCCACAAGCCTTGCCCGCAGCATGGTCACGAAATGGGGCATGTCCGACAAGTTGGGCCCGCTGCAGTATGAAGAGTCGCAGGAAGGCTACCTCGGCATGGGCGGTTCGCAGCGCACCATGATGTCCGACGAGACGAACAAGCTCATCGACAGCGAGATCCGCACCCTCGTCGATGGCGCTCATGCCCGCGCGACTGACATCCTCAAGACCAACGAGGAAAAGCTGCACCTGCTGGCCCAGGCCCTGCTGGAATACGAAACGCTGAGCGGCGAGGACATTCGCGGCCTTATGGAAAACGGCAAGATAGATCGTCCGGATGCGCCTAGCGGCCCTGCTCGACCCGCCAGCTCGCAAGGCTCGACCGTACCGCGTGCAGGTCGCCGCTTTGCAGGGTCGGGTGACGCCCAGCCGGTTGGTGCCTGAACGACCGCCAATCATGGGCGTGACCAGCGAAGCGATCGTCATCCGCGCCTACGGCGGCCCGGAGGTCATGAAGCTCGAGGCTATTGAAGTGCCGGAGCCGGGGCCCGGCGAGCTGCTGGTTCGCCAGCAGGTGGCTTCGGTCAACTTCCATGATATCTATGTTCGCTCCGGGTCCTATCGCACGCTGGACTTGCCCGGGGTGCCTGGGTTGGAGGCCGTCGGCATTGTCGAAGCGGTAGGCGAGGGCGTAACCGAGTTCGGTCCCGGTGACCGCATTGCTTATATCTCGCGGAACTATGGCGCTTATGCGCGAGCACGCATCATCAGTGCGGCACTTGCCGTACCGGTGCCAGACGGCATTGATAGCGACGTTGCGGCTGCGTGGTTCCTCAAGGGCCTCACCGCGCAGGCCTTGGTTGATGAGGTTGAACCGGTTCGCCCCGGCATGGCCGTGCTGGTGCAGGCGGCTGGAGGCGGCGTCGGTCAGGTTGTTGCGCGCTTGGCCAGTCTGCGCGGCGCAAGGGTGATTGGTACTGCTGGTTCGCCCGAGAAGGCGGAGATCGCCCGTTCAGCCGGCTGCAGTGATGTAATTGCCTACCGCACGGAAGACGTCGCTGAGCAGGTCTTGGAATTGACTGCCGGTGCAGGTGTCGCAGCGGCCTATGATGCGGTCGGCGCGGATACGTTTGAGGGATCGCTAGCCTCGCTCGCAGTAAAGGGCCACCTCGTCCACTATGGTCAGGCCTCGGGTCCGATCCCGCCGTTTGACCTTTCACGGCTCGGGGCGCGGTCTGCCAAGGTTTCGCGTCCGTTCCTGTGGCCCTATATCTCGACGCGGGAAACCTTGCTGGCGGCCTCGGCCCGCTTGTTTGCCTTGATTGCAGCAGGCAAGCTGCCGCTAGAGCGGGATGACATTACGTTGATGCGTAGCCGGAGTTGACGAAGTAGTTGGCACATTCTTGCGGGCTGAAGGCATCGAGCAATGATCCGATGCGGCGCCAGGTGTTTTCAGCGGTTCGTTCGGAGGCCTTTCGCAGCAGGTGTT
>CANGJB010000006.1 GCA_947453945.1 Sphingomonadaceae bacterium | reverse complement strand
CGTTGCGCTCGAAGCTGCCGACGAACTTGTTGTAATGCCCCACCGCACTGTCGAGCCCTGAGCCGACGCGCTTGAGGTGTTCGGCAGCCACGGCGAGCCGGTCGTAAAGTTCGCCGCCCATCTTGCCGATCTCGCGCGCTTCGCGGGCAAGGCCATCCTGCCGCCAGACTTGCGCAATCGTGCGCGCGATAGCGACAAGATTTGTGGGGGAGGCCAGCAGCACGCGGCGTTCGAAGGCGAAGTCCCACAGGCCCGGATCGCGTTCGAGTGCGGCAGCGATGAAGTGCTCGCCCGGCACGAACATCAGCACATAGTCCGGCGCTTCGTCGAACTGGCTTTGATAGCTCTTGGCCCCAAGCGTCTGGATGTGGTTCCGCATGGATTGCACATGCGCCGTCAGCGCCAAGGCGCGTGCATCGTCATCCGCCGCCTCGAACGCATCCTGATAGGCATTGAGCGAGACCTTGGCGTCGATCACGAGGATCTTGTTGCCCGGCACCTTGACGATGGCATCGGGACGCAGCCGCCCCTCATCGGTGTCGACCGAATGCTCGGTGACGAAATCGGTATGTTCGGAAAGCCCGCACTGCTCCAGCACATTGCGCAGCTGCAATTCGCCCCAGCGCCCGCGCGTCTTGGGGCCGTTGCGCAAGCTGTTGCCCAGCTGCAGCGCGGCGGTGCGCACGGCTTCCTGCCCTTGCCGCATCCCCTCGATCAGCCCGGTGAGCTGCCCGAAGGCATCGACGCGCTTGGCCTCAAGGTCCTGCACTTGCTGTTCGTATTTCTGCAGCCGCGCGCCGACCGGCTCCAGCACGGCCTGCAGCCGCGCTTCGCTGGTCTTCTCACTCTCGGCAAAGCGGGCATTGGCCCGCGCGAGGAAGGCTTCCTGTGCGCGCTCTAGCACTTTGTGCCCGGCGTTCTCGAATTCCTTGCGCAGTGTTGCCTGCGCCTCGATCAGCAGGCGCTTCTGCTCGGCGAAGTTTTCGGCGTCGGCTTTCAGGCGCTCCAACTCGGCGCGCAGGGTCTCACGGTCAGCGCGCAGCGCGGCGAGTTCGGGGCGCATCCGGTCTGCTTCAGCCGCGCGTTCGTGCGCGGCGGCAAACTGCGCTGCCAGTGTATCACGCTCATCGCGCAGAGCCCCCATGTCTGCCGCCAGGGCATCATGCGCCTGCGCTTTGACGCTCGCCGCGGCGAGTTCGGTAATCGCGCGGCGGAATTTCTCGTCGAGCTCCCGCGCCTCACCCTCACGCGCCATAAGCCGCGCCTGCAGTTCGGCAATCGGCCGCGCACCGAGAAACCAGCCGACCGCAAGGCCCGCAAGTAGGGCAAGGATCAGAAAAACAAAGGCAAGGGAGGTGTCCACGCCGACTCCGAATTTGGAACGAAGCGTGAACTTATCCTGCTTCTACCCGCGAGGCAAGCGGCCCCGCAGCATCCCCGCTATCACGCTGCGCGGCGCAGCTTTTCCAGCTTCTTCAGCACCATCTGACGCTTCAGGCGCGAAAGGTGGTCGATGAACAGGATGCCTTCGAGGTGGTCCATCTCATGCTGCAGGCAGGTCGCCATCAGCCCGTCCATGTCTTCCTCGTGTACCGTGCCGTCCAGATCCTGCCAGCGCGCGCGGATGCGGGCCGGGCGCTCCACTTCGGCGTACATCTCGGGCACCGAAAGGCAGCCCTCATTGTAATAGTGCAGGTCCGCCGAAGGATCGAGGATTTCGGGATTGATGAAGACGCGCGGTTCGCGCTTGGTCGGCTGGTGATGGTGGTGATGGCCATCATGGGCGCACGCTACCGGCTCTGCATCCGGATCATCGGGCTGGAGATCGATCACCAGCACACGGAGTGGCACGCCCAGCTGGACGGCGGCGAGGCCGATCCCGGGGGCATCGTACATCGTCTCGAACATGTCGGCGACGAGCGTCTTCAGCTCCTCGTCGAACACGGTGACGGGCGTGGAGATCTGCTTGAGGCGCGGATCGGGGACTTCGAGGATTTCGCGGATAGCCATGGCGGTCAGATAAGCGCGGCGCGCGCGACCCGCAAGGTGCCGCGTTCAGGGACGGCCCAGCTTACCTAGCTGACCGGCCTTCTTGCCCGCAGTGCCTGCGCCAGCGTGCCTTCATCGAGATAGTCGAGCTCGCCGCCCACCGGCAGGCCGTGCGCCAGCTGCGTGACGCGCAAGGGCAGCGTCTCGATCCGCTCGGCGATGTAATGCGCGGTGGTCTGCCCCTCCAGCGTGGCGTTCATCGCGAGCACGACTTCGTCGATCCCGCCCGCTTCCAGCCGCAGGAGCAGCTTGCCGATCGAAAGATCCCCCGGGCCAACGCCTTCCAGCGCGGAAAGCCGCCCGCCCAGCACGTGATAGCGCCCGGCAAACAGCCGCGCGCGGTCAAGCGCCCAGAGGTCTGCCACATCTTCCACCACGCAGAGCGCGCGCGCATCGCGGCGCGGATCGGTGCAGATGTTGCAGGGGTCCATGGTATCAACATTGCCGCAAGTCTGGCATTCCACCAGCCGCGCCCGCACGCCTTCCAGCGCTTCGGCAAGCTGGACGAGGCTGGTCTCGCGCCGCTTGATCAGCCACAGCACCGCACGCCGCGCCGAACGGGGGCCCAGCCCGGGAAGCCGTGCCAGCGCGCTCGCCAGCGCCTCGATCTCTTGCGATGCCATGGGGGGAGAGATAGGGCCAACGCACGCAAACGAAAGGCCCTTTTGAGCGTTATGCGCATCGTCTTCATGGGAACGCCCGATTTCGCGGTGCCAACGCTTCGCGCGCTGGTCGCTGCAGGGCATGATGTGGTGGCAGCTTATAGCCAGCCGCCGCGTCCGGCAGGGCGGGGCAAGCAGCTCCAGCCCTCGGCCGTGCACCGCGCTGCCGAAGCGCTGGGCATTGCCGTGCACACGCCAGTTTCGCTGAAGGGCGCAGAGGAACAGGCCGCTTTCGCCGCGCTGGGGGCCGATGTGGCGGTGGTCGCGGCTTATGGTCTGATCCTGCCGCAGGCGATTCTCGATGCCCCGCGCCTTGGCTGCCTAAATGTTCACGGCTCGCTCCTGCCGCGCTGGCGCGGCGCGGCGCCGGTGCAGCGCGCGATCCTGGCGGGTGACGCGCTGACGGGTGTCACCATCATGCAGATGGAGCGCGGGCTCGATACCGGGCCGATGCTGGCGCGGGTGGAAACGCCCGTTGCCGGCAAGACGGCGGGCGATCTCACCACTGAACTGGCGGAAAAGGGCGCGGCGCTGATGGTTTCAGTACTGGCCGATCTCCCGGCGCATCCTCCGCTGGTACAGCCGGAGGAGGGCGTGACCTATGCGCACAAGATCGAGAAGGCCGAGAGCCGCCTCGATTTCACGCGGAGTGCGGCGGACGTGGAGCGGCAGATCCGCGCCTTCGCGCCTGCGCCGGGCGCGTTTTTCGAGCTGGAGGGTGAGCGGTACCGCGTGCTCGCGGCGGACGTTGCCGAGGGCAGCGGCACCCCCGGCACCACGCTCGATGCCGCGTTGACGATTGCCTGCGGCGAGGGCGCGCTTGTGCCCACGCTGGTCCAGCGCGCGGGCAAGCCGGCGATGGAAACCGCTGCGCTTCTGCGCGGGCGGGTCATTCCTGCGGGAACGCATCTTGGCTGAACCCTGCCTCATGACCCGCTACGCGCTCACCCTCGAATTCGATGGTACTCCCTATATGGGCTTCCAGCGGCAGGCGCATGGCCCCTCGGTCCAGCAGGCGGTGGAGGAAGCGGCGCGCAGCGTGGTCGGCCATCCGGTCACGATTCATGCCGCAGGGCGCACCGATGCCGGGGTCCATGCGCTGGCGATGCGCGCTCATTTCGATAGCGAGAAGCCGCTGCCCCCGTTCCGCATGGGTGAGGCGATCAATGCCAGGCTGCGGCTGGCGGGTGACGCGGTGGCGGTGCTGGACTGCGTGGAAGTCGCGCCTGATTGGCATGCGCGCTTTTCCTGCATCGGGCGTGCTTATGAATATGTCATCGCCAACCGCCGCGCGCCCCTCGTGCTCGAAGCCGCGCGGGCGTGGCGCATCGGACAGCCGCTCGACGCAGATGCGATGCACGAAGCCGCGCAAGTGCTGGTGGGCCATCACGATTTCACAACCTTCCGTTCGGCGCATTGCCAGTCGGCCAGCCCGGTCAAGACGCTGCAGCACCTTTCCGTGCGGCGCGAAGGGGACCGTGTGATCATTGCGGCCGAAGCGCGCAGCTTCCTGCATCACCAGGTCCGCTCGATGGTCGGCTGCCTTGCTCTGGTGGGGGAAGGGCGCTGGACGGCCGCCGATCTCGGCGCGGCACTGGAGGCGTGCGACCGCCGCGCCCTTGGCCTCAATGCACCGCCGGATGGGCTCTATTTCATGCGCGCGCTTTACCCCGGCGATTGAGGCGTTAAGTTGCGTAATGAAACCCGTGCGGGACCAATCCCGGCATGGCAACAATCGGAGAGAACAATGGCATTTACCGGCAAGCAACTCACCACGCGCCTCGATGCTGACGGCACGCTGACCGTCCAGATCGTGCCCAAGACGTGGGAGGCGCCGACCGGCAGCCAGGTCCTCGTCCAGATCGAGGCGACGCCGATCAACCCCAGCGATCTCGGCCTGCTGTTTGCTTCCGCCGATACTGCGAACGCCGCCTACACACCGGGCAAGGTCGTGGCGAAGATGCCGGAAGGCGCTACCCGCGCGATGACCACGCGCCACGGGCTCGATATGCCGGCGGGCAACGAAGCGGCCGGCATTGTCGTCGCCGCTGGAGACAGCCCCGCCGCGCAGGCGCTGATGGGCAAGCGCGTGGCCTGCGTGCCGGGCACGGCCTATGCCAGCTACGCTTATGCCGAGAGCGGCATGTGCCTGCCGGTGGACGACAGCGTGCGCGCCGCGCAGGCTGCCTCCAGCTTCGTCAATCCGATGACCGCGCTGGGCTTTGTCGAGACGATGCGCATGGAAGGCTTCACCGGCCTCGTCCACGCCGCTGCTGCCTCCAACCTCGGCCAGATGCTCGTGCGCATTTGCCAGGAAGACAACGTGCCGCTGGTCAATATCGTGCGCAGCGCGGAGCAGGTTGCGCTGCTCAAGGGCCTTGGCGCCACGCATGTGCTGGATATGACCCAGCCCGGCTTCCAGGCCGCGCTTGTCGATGCGATCCATGAAACCGGCGCGATGCTGGGCTTCGATCCGATCGGCGGTGGCACCCTTTCGGGCCAGATCCTTGCAGCGATGGAAACGTCTGCCAGCCGGGGCGCTGCCTTCAGCCGCTATGGCTCGTCTGTGGCGAAGAAGGTCTATATCTACGGCGCGCTCGATCTGGGGCCCACGGTGCTCAACCGCGCGTTCGGCCTCACCTGGGATCTCGGCGGCTGGCTGCTCACGCCGTTCATGGCCAAAGCGGGCATGGAAACCGTGGGCCGGATGCGCGGGCGCGTTGCGCGTGATCTCACGACCACGTTCGCCAGCCACTACAAGGCCGAAGTCAGCCTTGAAGGCATGCTCGAACCTGCTGCCGTGGCGGAATACAACGCGCGCCGCACCGGCGAGAAGTATCTCGTGGTGCCCACCGCCTGATCGCGTTGCACTACGTAGCCTTACATAAGGCCGCCTAGTACCAGCACCAAGCCGTGCCGCGCTAACCCATTCCATCCCCCATGTGCGGGGGAGGAATGGGAGAGCGTGCATGTTCGCCAGGCTGCGGGCAGCTGTGGCCAATCACCCCTGGACGGGCCTTCATCTCATCACCCACAAGGTGCATGAGCGGGACCGCGCGTGGTTCGACAACTGCAAGCGCACGCACCTGGAGGCCATGCCCGGCCGCGCCTACGAACTGCTGCGTACGAGCCTGCTGATCCTCGCCTCCGGGATATTTGCCGCGTGGTTTTTTGCCATGCTGGCGGCGCAACTGGTCCTGCTGGTCGGCTTTCTCAGGCTGACAATGGTGAGCAATGCCGCAGCAGATCCCGCGCGCGGATTGGCGATGTGGCGGCGCTACATCATCGTGCGCGCGGTGAGCTGTGCCATCATCAACGGTACCGCGCTGGCGCTCGCCCCGCCCGATCGGCTGGTGCCGATGGTGATCTTCATCATCACGACCAGCGCGATGGACCTGTTCGCGCATTTCACGCTCCCGGTCGTCGGGCTGCTCGCCTCGTGGATATCAACCCTGACCATGACTGCGGTGCTGTGGCAGCGCCCCGAAGTCGGCACCGCGCCCACGGTCGCGCTTATGGTGCTGCAGATGGTGAGCGCCCACCTGCGCATCTTCAATCTGCACTACATGTTTGCCACGCGCCGCCTGCGCACGCGCGAACTGAAGACGGCCAACGACATGATCGAACGGCTGCTGCACCAGTACAGCGAACACGGCAGCGATTGCCTCGTCGAACTCGATGCCGCTGGCTTCATCGTCGATCCGTCCGAACGGCTGTGCCTGCTGTGCGGTGTCGAGGCGGAGCAGTTCGCCGGGCGCAAGCTGGTCAGCCTGTTCGATACCGGTGCGGGGCGCGATGCGCTGCGTGCTGCGGCCCACCGCCTGCAGGCCTTCCACGATATCAATATCTCCCGAACGGTGCACGGCGAGCGGCGCTGGCTTTCCATTTCAGGCTGCCCGCTGTTCGATGTGCATGGGCGGCACTGTGGTTTTCGCGGATTTCTGCGTGACGTGACCGACAAGCATGCGGCGGAAAGCAAGGTGCTGTTCCTTGCGCACCATGATCCGCTGACCCGGCTGGCCAACCGCACGGAATTCCACGACCGGCTGGCAGCGCGTCTGGCGGGAAGGCAGCCCGAACAGGTGGCGGCGCTGTTTGCCGATCTCGATCATTTCAAGCTGGTGAACGATTCGCTTGGCCATGCCGCGGGTGATCGGGTGCTGGAAATCGTGGCGCAGCGGCTGGCTGCGCGGGCTGGGCCCAACGATGTGGTCGCCCGGCTGGGCGGCGATGAGTTTGCGCTGCTGCTGGGGCGGGTGCAGTCGGTCGATGCCGCAATGGTGTTGGCGCGGCGCGTGGTCGATGATCTGTCGCAGCCGATCGAGGTGGAAGGACGGACAATCCAGATGGGCGCCAGCGTCGGGGTCGCTCTCTCGCCAGATCATGCCGAAAATGCCGATGAACTGCTACGCGCGGCGGATATGGCGCTCTATGAGGCGAAATCAGCCGGGCGCGGGGTCGCCACGCTCTACCAGGCCGATATGAAGCGCGTGCTGCTGGATCAGCGCGCGCTTGAACTGGAACTGCACAGCGCGCTGACCAATGGCGAGTTCGAGCTTTACTACCAGCCGTTTCACCAGCTTTCGACCGATAGCATCGCCGGTTTCGAGGCCCTGCTGCGCTGGCGCCACCCGGTGCGCGGCATGATCGCGCCAGGCGCATTCATCGATATTGCAGAGCGCAGCGGGCTTATCGTGTCGATCGGTGAATGGGCATTGCGTGAGGCACTGGCCGAAGCGGCGACATGGGACGGAGACCTCACGGTCGCGGTCAACGTCTCGGCCGTGCAGATGCGCGGCGATGATCTGGTGCGGCAGGTCGTCTCCGCGCTTTCGGTTACCGGGCTCGATCCGCGGCGGCTGGAGCTGGAGATTACGGAAACCGTGCTGATGCAAGATCGGGAGGCGTGCCTCACGCAGCTCCACCGCCTGCGCGCTCTGGGCGTGCGCATTGCGCTGGACGACTTTGGCACCGGCTATTCCTCGCTCAACTATCTGCGCAGCTTCCCTTTCGACAAGATCAAGATCGATCGCTGCTTTATCGAGGATCTGTGCGATGGCGACGAAAGCGGCGCGATTGTGGAATCGGTGCTCGATCTGGCCACACGGCTCAACATGCAGACCATTGCCGAAGGTGTTGAGGACGAGGCGCAGCTCGCCGTGCTGCGCCAGCGCGGCTGCTCGCAGGTGCAGGGCTATCTGATCAGCAAGGCCTTGCCGGTGGCTGAGCTGCCGGTGCGGCGCATCGCCAGCAAACGCGAGATGACGCGGCAGGAAATCGATCTGATCGCCCGCGCCCCGAAGCTTGCAGAGGCCTTCGAAACCTTGCGGTTGGCGGCGCGGGGCTAACCCCGCGCCCTATGCTTCAGACCTTGCCAACGACGCTTTCGGGCAGATCCTTGCCGAACACGCGCTGGTAGTATTCGGCCACCAGCACCCGCTCGGTCTCGTCGCACTTGTTGAGGAACGAGAGGCGGAAGGCAAAGCCGGTATCGCCGAAGATGGCGGCGTTCTGCGCCCAGCTGATCACCGTGCGCGGGCTCATCACGGTCGAGATATCGCCGGCGATGAAGCCCTTGCGGGTGAGATCGGCCACACGCACCATGTCGGCCGCGGTCTTGGCATCGAGCCCGGGGACCTTCTTGGTCACCACCTCGATTTCGGTTTCCGCCGGCAGGTAGTTCAGCGCGACGACGATGTTCCAGCGGTCCATCTGGCCCTGGTTGATCGCCTGTGTGCCGTGATAGAGCCCGCTCGTATCGCCAAGACCCACCGTGTTCGCCGTGGCGAAGAGGCGGAAATTGGGGTTCGGGCGGATCACCCGGTTCTGATCGAGCAGCGTGAGCTTGCCTTCGGTTTCCAGCACGCGCTGGATCACGAACATCACGTCCGGGCGGCCTGCGTCGTATTCGTCGAACACCAGCGCGGTCGGCGTCTGCAGCGCCCAGGGCAGCAGGCCTTCGCGGAATTCGGTGACCTGCAGGCCATCACGCAGCACGATCGCATCGCGCCCGACAAGATCGATGCGGCTGATGTGCGCATCAAGGTTGATGCGGATGCACGGCCACTTGAGGCGGGCGGCCACCTGCTCGATATGCGTTGATTTGCCGGTGCCGTGATAGCCCTGCACCATCACGCGGCGATTGTGGGCAAAGCCCGCCAGGATCGCGAGCGTGGTGTCCGGATCGAACACGTAGTTCGGATCGATATCGGGCACGCGTTCATCCGCCACCGAAAACGCCGGAACGGTCATGTCGATGGGAATGCCGAAGGTCTCCCGCACGCTCAGCGTGATATCGGGGGCGGCAAGGACGGTGGTGGCGCGGGTGTCGGCCTGAAGGTTCGGGATATCGGTCATCACCCCACCGCCTATACGGGCCGGACAAAGCCTGCAATAATCTTTGCGTGCTGACTCGGCCCCAGAGCCGGAAGAATAGGCGGATGCTATGAAATTGTATGGGGCCCTGCTTTCACCTTTCGTGCGCAAGGTCGCGGTGGTGCTGGGTGAGAAGGGCGTGGACTACACCCCCGCGCGCGGGGGGCCGGGCGCTACGGATGCGGAATTCCTCGCCGTCAGCCCTTTCGCCAAGATCCCCGCGATCGACGACGATGGCTTCACGCTCGCCGATTCGTCAGCCATTATCCATTACTTGGAGGCGAAGTATCCTTCTCCGGCGCTGATCCCGTCTGATCCGCAGGCGCTGGGGCTAGCCGTCTGGTTTGACGAATTCGGCGATACGATCTTTGCCGCATCGGGCCTCAAGATCCTGTTCAACCGCGTGGTCGGTCCGCGCTTCCTCGGCTTGCCGGTCAACGAGGCGCTTGCCCTTGAGGGCGAAGCCGAACTGCCGCGCATCTTCGACTATATCGAAAGCGTGGCCCCGGACGCGGGATGGCTGCTGGGCGAGGCTTTCACCATCGCCGACATCACGGTCGCCTCGATGCTCTGCACGCTGCGCTATGTCGGCCACGGCCCCAATGCAGCGGCTTATCCAAAGACCGCCGCGTGGCATGCGCGCGCCCTCGCGCGCCCTTCGTGGCGCGCCGTTGCGGAGCGGGAAGCGGCGTTGATGCAGCGCATCCTGCCCGATCTTGCGGCGGCCTGATCGCCCAGCTCCGAAAGGACCCACACCCCATGGCAGACTACACCTTCTTCACTGTCCCCATGTCGCGCGGCCAGATCGCGCGCTGGGCCCTCCACGAAGCGGGCGCGGAGTATGAGCAAGTGCTGGTCGATTGGGCGGATCGCCCGCCCGAACTCGCCGCCGCTAATCCGATGAACAAGGTGCCCACGCTTATCCATCATGCGCCGGAGGGGGACCGCGTGATCACCGAATGCGCGGGCATCTGCGCCTATCTGGCCGACGTTCATCCGGAGGCTGGCCTGCTCCCGCAAGATGCCGAAAAGGCGGATTACTACCGCTGGCTGTTCTTTGCCGCCGGCCCGCTGGAACAGGCCGTGGTCAGCCGTGCGATGGGCTGGGAAGTGCCCGAAGGCAAAACGGGCATGGCCGGCTTCGGCACCTATGAGCGCACCATCGCGGTCATGGACGATCTGCTTTCGGGCCGCGATTGGGTCTGCGGTGCGCGCTTCACCATGGCGGATGTCTATGTCGGCAGCCAGATTGATTGGGGCCTCAATTTCGGCTCGATCCCGCCGCAGCCCAGCTTCGTCGCCTATGCCGAACGCCTGCGCACCCGCGCCGGTTACCAATCCGCCAAGTCGATCGACCGTGAGCTGATCAAGGCAGCGAAAGGCTAAGGCGCGTGCCTCAGCCCTTCTTCGCCGCAATATAAGCGTCGATGTTCGCCGCCAGCACATCCAGCGGCACGTTCCCGCCTTCGACCACCGCTGTGTTGTAGTCGCGCAGGTCATAGGCGGCGCCCAGCGCGGCTTGCGCCCGCGCGCGCTGGCGCAGGATTTCGCTACGGCCGATGAAGTAGCCGCAGGCCTGCCCCGGCCAGCTGCAATAACGCTCGATCTCGCTCGTCACTTCGTCGCGGCCTGAGCCATTGGTGCTGGCGAACCAGTCGATAGCCTGCTCGCGGGTCCATTGGCGCGCGTGCAGCCCGGTATCGACGACCAGACGGCAGGCGCGGAAGGCGATGGACTGCAGATAGCCCAGCTGTCCCACCGGATCGCCCTCGTATGCGCCCAGTTCATCCCCAAGCGTTTCCGAATAGAGCGCCCAGCCTTCCGAATAGGCATTGAACGCCAGCATCGCGCGGATCGTGGGCAGCTGATTCGAATATTCGCCCTGCCACACGTGCCCGGGAATCGCCTCGTGGTGTACGAGTGTGGGCAGGCTGTAGGTGCTGTGGAGCCGCGTGGTGCCAAGGTTGATCCACATCTTGCCCGGGATCGTCCCGTCGATCGAACCCGGCCCGCCATAGGCACCCGGTGCGCCCGGCTCTTCCGCCAGCGGCAGGCGCCGCACTTCAAGGTTGCCGCGCACGAGCCGCGAAAAGGCGCGCGGCATCTGCGCGCGGATATACGTCAGCCGCTTCTGGATGAAGGCGATAATTTGCGCCCGGCCCTCGTCATTGTCCGGGAACTGGAAGCGCGGGTCCTGGCCCAGCGCGGTCATGCGTTCACCCACCGTGCCGCTGGTATAGCCCAGCTTCCTCAGGATCGGGTTCATCCGCCCCTGCAATTCGGCCAGCGATTCGAGGCCCAGCTTGTGGATTTCGTCGGGCGTCATCCGCGTTGTCGTGCTGGCGCGCAGCGCCCAGGCATAAAACGCGTCGCCGCCGGGCCGCTGGTGCATGCCCGCGTCAGGCACCGCCCGTTTGCGCTGCGCGATCAGCTCGGCCAGCTGCCGCTCCAGCGTGGGCGCGACCTTTGTCGTCACGATATCCCGCGCCCGCGCGCCCCAATCGCCGGCGATTCCCTTCTCGCGCGTCCGCCGCTCCAGCGATTCGACCAGCCCGCCGCCGCCGCGCTGCGCGCCCATGGCCGAAAGGCTCGCGCCCATTTGCCGGATCGCCTTGTCGAGCAGGAACGAAGGTGCGATCAGCCCCCCTGCCGCCGCTGCCCTCAGCCGCTCGGTCTCCCCCTCCAGCACCGCCGGGAATTGCCCCAGCCGCGCGAGATAGGCCTCGGCATCGGCTGCCGTGTTGATGGGGTGGTCCGAATCGAGGAAGCGCGGCACATCGAGATAGGCGCCCACGTTCTGGATCACGACATAGGGCGTGTTGCGCCACCCGCCGACAGTCACATCGCCATACGGCAGAGCAAACCCATCGAGCGCGGTGCGATAGGCGCTTTTGACCACGGCGAGGCTGGTCCGCGTCACAGGATCGAGCCCTGCAGCAGAGGCCGCTTCCACCCGCGCCAGATCGGCCCGCACCAGCGCCGCGACCGCCGCCTGCCCTGCCGCCGAGCGATCCTCCAGCACGCCGCGCAGCGCGGCATGGGCGCCGGTATCGAGCCCCAGCGAAGTCGCGCTTTCGGGCTTTAGCGCCAGCACCCGCCACGCCGCATCGTCCAGCAGGGCGGCGGCAGGTGCGGGCGCCGCTGCGGCGCCACGTGCCGGCAGCCCCAGCGCGGCGGCGCCTGCGGCGAGGCCGGCCATGGCCTCGCGCCGGGTGAGGGAAAGGGCGGATGCGTTGGGTGCATGGGTCATGGGCGGAACACTGTCCCAGCGGTCGCTTGCTGTCAAAGCCGCAGCGCAGGTCGTCCCCACCGGCAGGAATGCTTCGGAAATGGAGCAACCGTGCATGGACTTGCTGCCCCCGCACCCGCTTCCTCGCGCCCGAAGGAGAACCAGGCCGATGGTGGGCCATGATCGCTATCGGCTGCTGGACGAGATGCGTGGGATTGCTGCGCTGGCTGTGCTCATTTTCCACATCGGCACGCGCGGCGGGGGGCCTTTGCTTTTGCCCAACGGCTTCCTTGCGGTCGATTTCTTCTTCATGCTCAGCGGCTTCGTGATGGCCCAGGCCTATGAACAGCGCCTCCTCGCCGGGATGTCGTTTGCCGGATTTGCCGTGCGGCGCCTGATCCGCATGGCGCCTTTGGCCATGCTTGGCGCGCTGATTGGCGGCGGATACCTTGTCGCCCGCGCCTATGCCGCGCCCTTGCGGTCGGATCCGCTGGGCGAAGTGCTGGCGGGCAATTTTCTCAACCTGCTGATTTTGCCCAAGCTTTGGCATGGCCGCGCCACGGGCTGGGAGATGTTTCCGGCCAATGGCCCGCTGTGGTCGCTGTTCTTCGAGATCGCGGTGAACCTCGTCTGGGCGGCGTTGCTCACCGGGCGAAGTACGCGCCTGATCGCCGGTTTCGTGGCCGGCAGTGCAGTGCTGCTCGTTGTTTGCGGGTTGCACTTCGGCACGCTCCATCTCGGCTGGGAAGTGGGCTCGCTGCTGGGCGGCGCAGCGCGGGTCGGGTTCGGGTTCGGGGCGGGGTTGCTGCTTCACCGTGCGCGCGGCGCGCTGCCCGTGATGGATCACCGCGCGGCCGCTTATGCCTTGATCATAATGGTTTATTTCTTGGCGCTGCCCGTTGTCGCCGTGGCGTGGGAACTGGCTGTCGTGCTGGTTTGCCTGCCGGCGATCCTGGCGCTGGCGGTTGCGGCGGGCCCTCAAGCGGTGCTGCCTTGCGGAGCGCTGCTCGGGCGCCTGTCCTATCCGGTCTATGCCCTGCATGTGCCGCTGATCGCGATGGCCGTGGGCGCGCGGAAGCTAAGCGGCGCGGCAGGCGGGGTGCAATGGTCCGCCTTGTGGCTCGTTCCCGCGCTGCTGGCCGCGGCCTGGGCTGTGCTGGTCTGGTTCGACGAACCGCTTCGCGCCCGGCTCGCTCGCCGCTGGCTGCCGCATGCCGATTCGTTTCGTGCCGCTTCCCGGCCGTCTGCGGCGCCGCGCCCCTCGTCCAACCGGGCTGGCGGGGCGCAACTGGTTCGGAACTGAACCTGTTTCTGCACGATCCGGCGCTTTGGCCTGGCTATGAACCGAAAGCACATGTCGCCATCGCGATTCCGCGCAATATTCCCGCAGTATCTGCCAAATACCTAGTGGGTTTGCACGTATAGGTGCAGTGCACAATAAAGTGATATGGTTAAAATGTAGTTAACCTTAAATTATATGACGAGTTAACTTCAGCAGAGGGTTTCTCCCTGTGCGTCGTATTGCGTATTGGAGGCTATCATGGCGACGATAAACGGAACAAAAGCGAACGAAGTTATTATAGGAACGGCTGGAGACGATACTATTACTGGCGGTGGCGGCAAGGATGTGATCAACGGCGGCGCCGGAAACGATATGCTCTACGGCGGTGCGGGGAAGGATTTCCTCTCCGGCGGCGATGGTAACGATGTGCTCAAGGGCGGTGGCGGGCAGGATTCGCTCACCGGCGGCGCTGGCTCGGATCAGTTCGTGTTCCGCTCTGCGGAAGGCTTCGCGCCGATCAGCTTCAGCGGCGGTCAGGGCGTCACGCAGGTCTGGCAGTGGGTGATCGTCACCGATCTCACCTTCACCGATGGCGACAACGTGCGCATCACCGGCTTTGACGATATCTTCGGCACGCTGAACATGTCGCGCAAGGGCACCGGCTCGTACTTCATCGACGGGAAGGAAGACATCAACGCGATGGTCAACTTCCTCAACGCGAACCCCACAAAGGGTAGCTACTACGAGATTTTTGGCGGCCAGAACGATGGCATCACCTTCCTGCTCAACGATGCTGCGGGCCACACCCAGGCCCTCACGCTCAACGGCGTCCACCCGGATGCGCTCATGATCTGATCGCGGGGTAGAGCCTGCGCCGAGGCGATCCCGGGGGCAAGCAAGGGGGGGCAACCCCTTGCTTGCCCCGGCATCTCAGCAACTTTGCATCTGGCGGTGGCGCCCGGCCACGGTAGAGAGTAAGCTCTTTTACTAATCACAAAACGGAGTCTTGCTCATGAGCATTTTCGACCAGATCCTCGGCCAGATCAGCAGCAACGTTGATGTGAAGAACCTCGCCGCCAAGGTCGGCATCGATCCCACGATGGTGGAAACCGCTATCGCCGGCCTCGCCGCCGGCCACGCCGCACCCACTGATACGGTGGAAACCGCGGCCGCCAACACCGGCATCGATGCGGGCATTCTGCAGCAGATCGTGGGCCATATCGGCGGCGAAGGCTCGCTGGGCAATTTCGCGTCCATGCTTGGCCAGCACCCCGATGCCGCCAATATGCTCGGCGGCCTGCTCGGCGGCGGCAAGGACGGCGAAAGCCCGCTTGGCGGCCTCGGCGGCCTCGCTTCCGGCCTGTTCAAATCCTGAAGCTTCGGTATTGCCAGCGTCGATGACGGACGCTGCTCTCTCGCTTGCCATGCTCACCGCGCTCGCGCTTGTTGCGGGCGCGGTTTTCTTGTGGCGCCGCGGCGAACGCCAGCGCCCTTCGCTCATGGCGATCCTTGCCGCCGTGATGATCACCAACGTCGTGATCTGGTCGCTGCCGACCACGGACGGCGCAACGCTCGCGGCTTCCGCGCAACCCTGATACACCCTCTCCCAAATACACCATGAAGCGGGAGACCCCATGACCAATCACATCGCCGGCAAGTCCATCGTCATCACCGGCGCAGGCGGCGGCTTTGGCCGCCTTGTTGCGCAGAAGGCCGCCGCGCTCGGCGCGAAGATCACGTGCGGCGACATCGATCTCGATGCGGCGCAGGCCACCGTTGATGGCGTGACCGCAGCAGGCGGCACCGCCCAGGCCGTGCATGTCGATGTGCGCGAACTCGCCACCGTCAAGGCGCTCATCGCCAAGGCGCTGGAAGCCTATGGCGCGGTCGATGTAATGATCAACAATGCCGGGATCATGCCGCTGGCGTTCTTCTCCGATCACGAAGCCGCCTACCCTGCATGGGAACGCTGCATCGATATCAACATCAAGGGCGTGCTCAACGGCATGGTCGCCGCCTATGATCCGATGATCGCCGCCGGGCGCGGCCAGATCGTCAACCTTTCCTCGATCTACGGCAATTTCCCGGTGATCGGCGCTGCGGTCTATGGCGCGTCCAAATCCGCCGTGAACTTCCTGTCGGAATCGCTGCGCGTTGAAAGCCGGGGCAAGATCAAGGTGACGACGATCAAGCCCACGGGCGTTCCCACCACCGGCCTCTCCGGCACGGTTATCAACCCCGCCGCGGGCGTGGGCATCGTGGCGCACAACATGCCTGATTTCATGGACATGGTCGGCCAGATGGGCGCCGGAACATTCCCGGCAGAACGCCTCAGCCCCGATGCGATGGACTACGCCAGCCTGGCGCCGGACCACATCGCCGACGCCGTGATCCACGCCATCAACCAGCCCTTGGGTGTCTCGATCTCCGAAATGACAGTGCGTGCGGCGGGGGATCATTTCGTGCTTTGACGGGTTCCTCGGCGCCACAGCGCCGCAGCGCGCCTGCCCAAAACGGGAGTGGCCCGGGCGGCGCACCTTTCCCATGGTAACAATTCACAACTCATAAAAAAGGAACGCGCAATGGATCTGGGGCTCAAGGGCAAGAAGGCGATTCTGGTCGGCGCCAATGGCGGGATCGGGCGCAAGGTGGCGCATGCGCTCGCGGCTGAGGGCTGCCATGTCGCGGTTTGCGGCCGCAAGCAGGCCAAGGTCGACAAAGTGGTTGCCGAACTCGCGCCGAGCGGGGTCACGGTCTTCGCCGAAGCGCTCGACGTGACCGACGCTGCCGCTGTCCCTGCTTTCGTTGATCGTGCTGCCGAAGCGCTGGGCGGCTGCGACATCTTCATCAGCTTCACTTCGGCCAATCTGGGTGAGGATAGCGATGCCGGCTGGGACGCGGTGATGCAGGCCGATATCCTGCCGATGCGCCGCGGCGTCGCGGCGGCGAAGCCCTATTTGCTCAAGTCTGATGCCGGCTCGATCATTTGCATGAGCTCGACCGGCGCGGTTGAGGAATTCATGGGCGTGCAGCCCTACAATGCGCTCAAGGCGGCGGTCATGGTCTATTCGTCAGACCTGTCGCAGGCGCTCGCGCCGCAGGGCGTGCGCGTCAACTGCATCACCCCCGGCCCGGTGATGACCGAGGATGGGCCCTGGGCTTATATCAAGGACAACATGACGCCCTTCTACGACGCCACCATGGCCAAGATCCCGACCGGCCAGATGACCACGGGCGAGGAACTGGCACGGACGATCGTGTTCGTCGCCTCACCCGCCTGCAAGTCGATGACGGGCGCGAACATTGTCGTCGATGGCGGCTATACCAAGCGCGTCCAGTTCTGAACGGAGCGCCCTCTCCCCTTATGGGGGGAGGGCTTTCCGGGCCTTGACCGCCTACTTGATCGGGCAGTCCGGCGAGAGGCGCATATCCAGATAGTTGTCCACCGAACGCATCATTTCGTCGAGTTCGTTCTCGAAGAAGTGGTTGGCGCGCGGGATTTCGTCGTGATGGATGGTGATGTGCTTTTGCGTACGCAGCTTGTCGACGAGCTTCTGCACCGCGTTCGGCGTCACCACCGTATCGGCCGCGCCCTGCACCATGATGCCCGATGCGGGGCAGGGGGCGAGGAAGCTGAAATCATACATGTTGGCGGGCGGCGCGACCGAGATGAAGCCGCGGATTTCCGGGCGGCGCATCAGGAGCTGCATGCCGATGAGCGCGCCGAACGAGTAGCCCGCGATCCACGTGGTGCTCGCTTCGGGGTGGATCGACTGCACCCAATCGAGCGCGGCTGCGGCGTCGGACAGTTCGCCGATACCGTTGTCGAAGCTGCCCTGGCTGCGGCCCACGCCGCGGAAGTTGAAGCGCAGGGTGGCAAAACCGCGCGCCACGAAGGTCTTGTACAGCGCCTGCGTGATGCGGTCGTTCATCGTGCCGCCCGCCTGCGGGTGCGGATGCAGGATCATGGCGACAGGTGCGCGCGGACGCGATGCGGGCTGGAAGCGGCCTTCGAGGCGACCATCGGGACCGGGGAAGATGACTGCGGGCATCGGATGTCCTGGATTGCCGGGCTGGCAGCGCAAGTGCGCCGCCTTGCAAAACGCCGGGGCTGGGAAAAACAAGTGGCCGCTATATAGAAACGGCAGCCTCAAAAGCAATCTTTCCCGCCAGACCGGACCCCAGAACCTCCTCATGCCTCTGCCGCCCACGATCACGCTCGATCATGCTGCCACCACGCCGCTGCTGCCAGCGGCGCGCGCGGCCATGCTCGAAGGCTTCGCGATCTGGGCTAATCCTTCCAGCCCGCACAAGGCCGGGCGCGCCGCGCGGGCTGCGCTGGAGGACGCGCGGACGCGGGTGAAGGCGGCGCTGAGCTGGCAGGGTGAGGTGGTGTTCACGAGCGGCGCGAGCGAGGCTTTGGCGCTGGCGATCACGCGCTGCGCCGCGCCGTTGGTGGCGGTCTCCCCCGTCGAGCACGAAGCGGTGCTGCGCTGGGCGGGCGATGCCGTGCGGCTGCCGGTCGATGCGGCGGGCCGGGTTCTGGTGGAAGGCACGCTCTCCGGCCTTGTCGCCGTGCAGCATGTGAACAACGAAACCGGCGTGATCCAGCCGATGGAGGAGCAGGCCGCAGCCATCCGCGCGGCTGGCGGTCTGCTGCTGGCCGATTGCGCGCAAAGTGCGGGCAAGCTTGCGCTGCCTCCGGCGGATCTGATCGCGGTGAGCGCACACAAGTTTGGTGGGCCCATTGGCGCGGGCGCGCTGCTGGTGCGCGATTGGGCGTTGCTTAAGCCCACCGGCGGGCAGGAGCGCGGCTATCGCGGCGGCACGGAAAACCTGCCCGGCGCGATGGCCATGGTCGCTGCGCTGGAAGCGGGGACGGACTGGCTGGAAGGTGCCGCAAAGCTGCGGCAGATGCTGGACGAAGGCGTGGTGGCGGCGGGCGGAGAAATTATCGCCGCTGATGCGCCCCGGCTTGCGACCATTGCCGGATACCGCATGCCGGGCCGCTCGGCGAACGCGCAGCTCATCCGCTTCGATGGCATGGGAATCGCGGTTTCGGCGGGCAGCGCTTGTTCTTCAGGCTCGCTCAAGGCCAGCCCGGTGGTTACCGCGATGGGCTATCCCCACGCGGGCGAAGTGATCCGCGTCTCGCTGGGGCGTGAGACGACGCAGGCAGAGATCGAGCGGTTCCTGAGCGCGTGGCGGGAGATCGCGGCATGATCTACCTCGACTATCAGGCCACCACGCCGCTTGCCCCCGAAGCGCGGGAGGCGATGCTGCGCTGGCTTTACGAAGATGGCTTCGCCAACCCGCATAGCCCCCACCGGCCCGGCCGCGCGGCGGCGGCGGCGGTGGACGTGGCGCGCGAGCAGGTGGCGGCGCTATTTCCCGCAGGGGGGCGGGTGATCTTCACCTCCGGCGCGACCGAGGCGCTCAATCTCGCCATCCTCGGTTCGGGCGCAAAACGCCTCGCCGTCTCGGCCATCGAACACGCCGCCGTGCTCGATACCGCGCGCTTTGCCGATCCGGCTTGCGCGGTGCTGCCGGTCAGCGCGGCCGGGCTGGTCGATGCGGATGCGGCGATCCCGCCGGGGACCGGCCTCGTCGCCGTGATGCAGGTCAACAACGAGATCGGCACGGTGCAGCCGGTCGAGGCGCTGGCAGAGGCGGCGCATGCGGCGGGTGCGCTTTTCCTGTGCGATGCGGTGCAGGGCGCGGGCAAGCTTGCCGCGCCTGCCGGGGCCGACATGATCGCTGTTTCCGCGCACAAGCTGCACGGGCCCAAGGGCATCGGCGCGCTGTGGGTGCGCGATGGGATCAGCCTCACGCCGCTGATCCACGGTGGCGGGCAGGAACAGGGCCTGCGCTCGGGCACTCTTTCGCCTGCGCTGTGTGCGGGATTTGGCGCGGCGGCGGCGCTGTCCCTTTCCTTGCGGGAAGCCGATGCGCAGCATGTTGCCACCCTGTGGCAGCAGGCGCGCGCGCTGTTTCCCGGCTGGACGCTGAACGGCGATGCAGACCAGCGCTGGCACGGCAATCTCAACATGCGGCGCGATGGGCTCGATGTGGCACGACTGATGTCCGATTGCCGCACTCTGGCGTTTTCCGCCGGTTCCGCTTGCGCCAGCGGCTCAGGCCGGCCCAGCCATGTCTTGCGCGCGCTCGGACTTTCGGACAGGGAAGCAAAAACCGCGATCCGGCTCGGCTTCGGGCGCTATACGCGGGCAGAGGATCTTGAACTGGCCTCAGCCGCAATAAATGCGGCTGCTGAGGCACAGGGAGCGTTGTAGCCATGGTCAAGGTCACTTTCATCACCGCGCAGGACCAGCGGATGGAGCGCGAGGCCGCACCCGGCACGCGCCTTCTGGAAGTTGGCCAGAATGCGGGCCTGCCGCTGGAAGGCACGTGCGAGGGCCAGATGGCCTGCTCCACCTGCCATGTCGTCGTCGCCGCTGAATGGTTCGACCGGCTCGATCCTGCGAGCGAGGACGAGGAAGACATGCTCGATCTTGCCGCCGGGGTGACTCGCACCAGCCGCCTTTCATGCCAGATCGTGCTGAGCGAAGCGCTGGACGGCCTTGAAGTTCGCGTACCCGATGAAGCGCGGGATATGCAGGGGCGCTGAGCCGCGCTAGGTAACAACCCGTAGGGCCGCTTCAGGGGGCACAACGGGGAGCAATCGTGCCGCAAGCGTTGCAGTATCGCATGATCCGCACGCTGCTTGCCGCGCTTCTCCTTGCGTTCGGGTGCGGCCTTTCCGCTCCGGCCCATGCCCAGCTCCGTGCGCTTGAAAACCCCTCGTTCGAGGCCAATGATCCGCAAGGGCCGGGTGCACCCAACTGGCAGATCCTGGTTCCGATCATCGATGTGCCCGGGTGGAATTCCACCACCAACGAAATCGAGTTGTGGGATAGCAATTTCAACGGCGTGCCGGCCTATTCCGGCAACGTTTTTGCCGAAATGAATGCCAACACCAATGGCACGCTGTTCCAGAACATCTGCCTGATCAATGGCGAACCCTTCGGCTGGACATTCGCCCACCGCGCACGCGCCGGCGGCCCCGCCACCCAGACCGCGCGCTTTCAGGTGGCAACGAGCACGGGCACTGTGATCCAGACGCTCGCCACCCAGGCCTCCACCACCGCGAACCAAGTGTGGAACGTCAACACCGGCACAACCACCTACATCGGCGCTTCGGGTATGCAGCGCGTGCAGTTCAACACCACCGATGCGGGCTCAATCGGCAATTTCCTCGATGCGATCCAGTTGAGCCTCAGGCCCTTCGTGCAGATTTCGGCGGCGAGCAGCACGGGGGCGGAAAGCGTGCCCAGTGCTAGCTTGGCGACGCTGCTGGTGACGGGCTCGACCACCAGCACGCTCAACGTGGTGGTCAATATCACCGGCGGCACCGCCACGCGCGGCACAGACTACACCACCCCCGGCAATGCCGCGACCTTCACCGTGACGATCCCGGCGGGCACATATTACAACAGCCCCATCCCGCTCGGCATCGCGGTGGTCGACGATACTGCCGTGGAGACTGCCGAGACGATCAGCTATTCGATCAGCGCGGGCACCGGCTATACTATCGGCAACACCACCACTTGCGGCGCGGCGGTGCAGACGACCGGGACCTACACGATCACCGACAACGACGGCCGCGTCACGCTGCGCAAGCAATGGACCGATGCGACGGTGGGCGATGATGCGGACGTCACGCTTTCGCGCGGGGCCAGCGTGATCGGCACGCTCGCCTCGGATGCGGGCACGGCGGGCGAGCTTGATACAAGCGCCGCGCCCACCCCGGTCGTGCTGGGCGAGACGGTGACGCTGGCCGAAACGCTGAACCCCGCCAATGCCAGCCGCTATTTCGGCACGCTGGCCTGCACCGGTGCGGCAGATACCAACCTTGCGGACGGCCTCACCATCGGCGCGGCTGAAACCGCGATCGTGTGCACCTATACCAACACGCGCGTGCCCGCGCTGGTCGTCACCAAGACATCCTCGGTCCTGTCCGACGGGATCAATGCCAGCAATCCCAAGGCCATCCCGGGTGCGGCCCTGCGCTATTGCATCCTTGTCACCAATCCCGGCACGCTGGCAGGCACCACGATTGCCGCCACCGATCTGCTCCCCGCCGGGATCACTTATACCCCCGGCACCGCGCGCAGCGGGGCGAATTGCGCCAGCGCAACCACTGTGGAGGACGATGATGCGACCGGCGCTGACGAGGCCGACCCTTACGGCGTCTCGTTCCTTGCCGGCACGCTGACCGCGACGGCGACCACGCTGGCGCCAGCGGCGAGCTTTGCGATCACCTTCGATGCAACCTTGAACTGAGCCTTCGCGCCGGGGCAGGGCGGCCCAGCTTGCCGTCCCCTCCCGGCCTGATACATTCGTCTTGAGCGCCGCGCTGCTGATGGCGCCGCATATCCGGAGATGGCCATGACACTATCCCGCCGCCGCGCCATTGGCTTGATCGGAGCAGGGCTTCCACTCGCCGCTGCGGCCACGCGCCTTGATGCAGAGACGGTGCCTGCACCGGCAGGCAAGCAGCCCAGGATTTATGATCAGGTCGGCCTCGAATGGGTGATGGATATCCTGCCCTTCTGCTCCGCACCGGAATCGATGGGCGGCAAGGCCGGCCAGAATCCGGGGGATCAGACCGCCGCCGACGGCACGCGCGAAGATCTCTGGCCGATCGTGGGCGGCACGTTCTATGGGCGCGGCATCAAAGGCACGGTGGTCCCCGGCGGCGGCGATTTCCCGGTGGTGCGGCCCGATGGGGTGGAAATCATCGACGCGCTCTACCGGCTGCGGACAGACGACGGCGTGCAGATCATCATTCACAACAAGGGGCCGCGCTATTCGGAAAGCAAGTTCCGATTGCTTCCCAGCTTCAACGTGCCCGGAAAAAAGTACGCGTGGCTGCGCGAATCTGTGTTCGTGGCCACGCTGACATATCCGGTTCCGCCGGAAATTCCCGCGCCGGATTTCGGCCCCAATGCCAATGGCCGGCTCATCCAGGTATTCCGGATCACCTGAACGATGCAAGCCAGGCGCGCGGCAGGCGCCGCGCGCCCAAAACATCGGGGTAAACTTGCCTTCAGGCCTGTTCCCTTGGTGCCCGCCGCCTTGCTATGGCAATTGATGCCATGACCACGAAGATCACCGACGCAGAACCCGATCCCTTCGACGCTATCGTCGATGCGCCTTTCGATGCCGCGCTGTCTGAGCGCTACCTCGTCTATGCGCTCTCCACGATCACCGCGCGCTCGCTGCCTGATTTGCGCGATGGGCTGAAGCCGGTCCACCGCCGGCTGCTCTGGGCGATGCAGCAGCTGAAGCTCGATCCGACAGGCGCGTTCAAGAAGTCTGCCCGCGTCGTCGGCGATGTGATCGGCAAGTATCACCCGCATGGCGATGCCTCGGTCTATGATGCGATGGTCCGCCTCGCGCAGGATTTCGCGCTGCGTTATCCCTTGGTCGAGGGTCAGGGCAATTTCGGCAATATCGACGGGGATAATGCCGCCGCCTACCGCTACACCGAAGCGCGGCTGACGCGCACGGCGATGCGCCTGATGGCGGGGCTGGAGGAAGGCACTGTCACCTTCCACCCCACCTACAACGGCGAGGAGGAAGAGCCGGAAATCTTCCCCGGCCTGTTCCCCAATCTTCTTGCCAACGGCTCAAGCGGCATTGCCGTGGGCATGGCGACCAATATCCCGAGCCACAACGTGGCCGAGATCGTCGATGCCACGCTCATGCTGATCGACAATCCGGCGGCCACGCATGCCGAGCTGATGGACGTGTTCCACGGCCCCGATTTCCCGACCGGCGGGCTGGTGGTGGACAGCCGCGCCTCAATCAGCGCGGCCTACGAAAGCGGCAAGGGCGCGATCCGCGTGCGCGGCCGCTTTTCCAACGGGCGGCAGGATGACGGCACGTGGGAAGAGACCGGGATCGAGAAGCTGGGCAGCGGGCAATGGCAGCTCGTGCTCTCCGAAATCCCCTATCAGGTGCAGAAGGGCAAGCTGATCGAGCAGATCGCCGCCCTGATTGCCGACAAGAAGCTGCCGATCCTGGAAGACGTGCGCGATGAAAGCGATTCGGCGATCCGCATCGTGCTCGTGCCCAAGAGCCGCAATGTCGATCCCGATCTGCTCAAGGAATCGCTCTACCGGCTGACCGATCTGGAAGTGCGCTTCGGGCTCAACCTCAATGTGCTCGATGCGAACCGCACCCCCGGCGTGCTGGGGCTGAAACTGCTGCTGCAGGAATGGGTCATCGCGCAGATCGACATCCTGCTGCGCCGTTCGCGCCACCGGATGGAGAAGATCGCGAACCGGCTGGAGCTGCTGGGCGGCTACATCATCGCCTACCTGAACCTCGACCGGGTGATCGAGATCATCCGCACCGAGGACGAGCCCAAGCCGATCATGATGGCCGAGTTCGAGCTGACCGACCGGCAGGCCGAGGCGATCCTCAACATGCGGCTGCGCTCTTTGCGCAAGCTGGAGGAAATGGAGCTGCGCAAGGAGCGCGATGGCCTGATCGCCGAACAGACCGAACTGCAGGCGCTGCTCGATGATCCCAAGCTCCAGAAGAAGCGCCTCAAGTCCGATCTGAAGGCGCTGCGCAAGGAATACGCCGAAACGACCGCGCTGGGCGCGCGCCGCACGACGCTGCTTGAAGCCGCGCCGACGCGCGAATTCAGCATGGACGCGATGATCGAGAAGGAGCCGGTGACGGTGATCCTTTCGGCACGCGGCTGGGTGCGTGCGGCCAAGGGGCACTTGCCGCTCGATACGGATTTCAAGTTCAAGGAAGGCGATGGCCCGGCCTTCGCGCTCCACTGCCAGACGACCGACAAGCTGCTGTTCGCGCTCGATACGGGGCGGTTCTACACGCTGGGGGCAGACAAGCTCCCCGGCGCGCGCGGGTTTGGTGAACCGGTGCGCACGATGATCGATATCGATCCGGATGCGCAGATCGTGGCGCTGGTCGTGCACAAGCCCAAGGGGCAGCTGCTGCTGGCCGCCAACACCGGGCGCGGCTTTGCGGCGGAGATGGACGAGCTGCTCGCCGAAACGCGCAAGGGGCGCGGTGTGGTTACCACCAAGCCCGGCGTGAAGCTGGCGATCGTTCAGGAAATCGCCGCCGAGCACGATCACGTCGCGGTGATCGGCGATAACCGCAAGCTGGTGATTTTCCCGCTGAGCGAAGTGCCGATGCTGGGCAAGGGCCAGGGCGTCACCTTGCAGCGTTACAAGGATGGCGGGCTGGCAGATGCGATCACGCTCACTTTTGCGGATGGCCTTTCCTGGGCGATGGGCGGAGAAAGCGGGCGCACGCGCACCGAGAAGGACCTTCTGCCGTGGAAGGTCGCGCGTGGCGCGGCGGGGCGCTTGCCGCCCACCGGCTTTCCGAGGGACAACAAGTTCGTATGACGGGTAACAGACTTTCCGGACGCATCGCGCTGATCACCGGCGCTTCATCGGGCCTCGGCGCGCATTTCGCGCGGCTCTACGCGGCTGAGGGTGCCGCTGTCGTGATCGGTGCGCGGCGCGTGGAACGCATCGCGGCGCTGGCCGATGAAATCAACGCGGGTGGCGGCAAAGCGCTGGCCGTAGCGCTCGATGTGAACGACGAAGCCTCGATCATCGCGGCATTCGATGCGGCCGAAGCGCAGATTGGCGTGCCCGATGTGGTCGTCGCCAATGCCGGGATCGTCGTGCCGGGCCGCGCGCTCGATGTGGCGGCCGAAGGCATCCGCTCCGTGGTCGATACCAATTTCACCGGCGTTTACCTTACCGCCCGCGAAGGCGCGCGGCGGATGATCAAGGCCGGTTCGAAGCAAAGCGAAAAAGGCCGGGTCATCCTGATCGGCTCGATCACCTCGCACATGACCGGGCAGGGCGATGCCTCCTACGCCGCCACCAAGCTCGCCGTGCAGCACCTTGGCCGCCAGCTGGCGCAGGAATGGGCGCGGCTGGGGATCAGCGTCAACACGATCCAGCCCGGCTACATCAGCACCGAAATCGCGGGCGACTGGTTCGATACCGAAGGCGGCAAGGCGCAGATCAACACATGGCCCCGCCGCCGCCTGACCGACATCACCGCGCTCGACGAACCGATGGTGTTCTTCGCCAGCGACGCTGCGCGGCAGGTGACGGGCTCGCACATCACGGTGGACGACGGGCAGAGCTTGTAGGCGAGAGTTTGTATCCAGCAGGTGCAAGGGCCAAAGCACTTGCACCTGCCTTGGTCGTTGACGAGCGGCTAGCTGTTTCTCGGATCAAGGAAACTGTAGCGAGGCTTGTCGCCGTAGCGATCTCGCGCAGCCAGGAAAACACCGCTCGCTATCCAGAACCCTGTGAGTGAAATCGCGCCCGCCAGCACGACAAGAGGAATCCTGATTGGCGCTTCCAAATCTAGTTCGTAACTTAGGATTCCTACAAGCGCGATAGGGGAAAACCAACGCAGGGTGTGCGGACGACCGGTGATCGCAATATAGTTTCGCGATAAAATTTCGCGTGCAAGTCGTCGTCGATATCGACGTATCCAGCCCCGGATTATCGCACCGAAATGCAGAGTGCCCAACACCTGCTTCACCCCTTGGCCGGCAGTCCCGCCATCAGATCCGCACTCAGCACTTGCGGCAGCTTCTGCGGCTCGGGCGCCTTGGCTGGATACCACAGGTAAAGCGGCACACCCGCCGCGCCCTGCTGCGAGAGGAAGCTGGTGATCTTCGGATCGCGCCGCGTCCAATCGCCCACCAGCACCACCACGCCTGCCTTGCGGAAGGCATCGCGCGTCGTCTCGCGCTCGATCGCTGCCGCTTCATTGACCTTGCAGGAAAGGCACCAGTCGGCGGTGAAATAAGCGAACACTGGCTTGCCCGCCGCACGCGCTTCGGCGAGGGCGGCTTCGCTGAAGGGCTTGGCATCGAGCAGCCCGGCTTCCACCGCGCCGCCCGGTCCTTCGGCGGCAAGGCGCGGCGCGGCGATCAGCGCCAGTGCGGCGAGCGCCACGCTTCCGGGCAGCGCCCAGCGCGCGGAGCTTACCCCGCGCCGCTGCGCGCGGCCTATCGCGATCAGCAGCACCACGATCAGCACCGCAAGCGCGATGGCTCCGGCGGCATAGGCCGGTCCGCCAAGGCGCCACGCCAGCCAGCCCAGCGCCACCACAGTCAGCCCCATCGGCACGGCCATGGCGCGGCGGAAACGCTCCATCCACGCACCGGGCTTTGGCAGCAGGCGGCGCAGCGCGGGCACGAAGCCCAGCAGCAGGAACGGCAGCGCCAGCCCGAAACCAAGCGCGGCAAACACCGCCATCGCCGCCCATGCCGGCAATACCAGCGCCGCGCCGACGGCTGCCGCCATGAACGGCCCGGTGCAGGGCGTTGCGACGAAGGCGGCCAGGAGGCCGGTGCCAAATGCGCTCACCCAGCCGCTTTTAGCCGCGCCTGAACCGCTCTCGATCGAAAGCCCGGGCAGTTCGTAAAGCCCGGCAAAGTTCGCGGTGATCGCAACGGCGAGCAGCAACAGCAGCGCCACCACGCCCGGATCCTGCAACTGAAACGCCCAGCCGACTTGCGTGCCCGCCGCGCGTAAGGCCAGCATTGCCGCGCCGAGCCCCATGCAGGCCAGCATCACGCCCGCCGTATAGGCCACGCCTTCCACTTTGGCATGATCGCTGCCGGATCGCGCCAAGGCCATGGCCTTGAGGCTCAGGATCGGAAACACGCAGGGCATGACATTGAGGATCAGCCCGCCCACCAGCGCGCCGAGGATGGCAAGCGCCAGCGTCGCGGCGGAGAAGGGGGCAGGGGCATCGCCCTTGCTTAGCGGCGTGCCGCCAGTGGGCACTGTGCCCGGCGCGGCGGTCAGCGCAATGCCGCCAAGGCTCTCGCCCTTGGCGCCGTTGCCGAGCGAGAGCACGCCTGCGAGTGTTGCGGGCGCCTCAGGCGCGGGGAAGGATGCTTTGGCGAGTTCGATCACCAGCGTATCGCCGACTCGGCTGAACGCCTGCGGCTTGGCATAGCTGGCCACACCTTCGGACTGGATGAAGAAGTGCGGCGCGCCAATCGCTGCCCCCGCCGGAAACGGCACGGCAAGGCGCCAGCCTGTGGGGGAAGCTGCAAAGGTGCCCTGCCGGTCCAGCGGAGCAGGCAGCGCCGCGCGCCAGCCATCGAAGCGCGGATCGGCGGGGCCACTTCCCACCGTAACCGTGCCTTGCAAGGTCGCGCTTTCGGGCACGCAGATCGCCTCGGTGCAGGCGAGCCAACTGGCCTTGGCGGTGATTGGAAGGGTGGTGCCGGGGGCGGCATCCTTGGGCACGGTGAACGGCACGAGCACGGCGTAGTCATGCTCATACACATGGTTCATCAGCCCTTGCACCAGCAGCGTCTGCGGGACCGGGAATTCGAGCGGTCCGGTGCCCGCACCAGCCGGCAGCGTCCATTCGAGCATGATCGGCAGGCCCGCATCGCCGGGATTGGTCCAGTAGCCGTGCCAGCCCTTGTCCGGCTGCATCAGCACTGCCAGCGTCACTGTCTCGCCGGGCCGCGCAGGCCGTTCGGCCAGCAGCGAGGCGCGGATATGGGCAGGGCCTCCTGCCAGCTGGGCCATGGCGGGCTGCCCCGCCAGCATGAGCCAGCAGGCCGCAAGCAGCAGGACGATGTTTCGCAGTAATGCCATAAGTTACGTCTATCCCACAGGGATCGCTTTGGCCACCTGCCCACGAGCCCGCGCCGCGCGCGTTGCCTCTGCGGGCAGGGAGCCTCGCGAGGCCTCTTGCGCGCATCCGCCGCCGGGGCCATCACGCAGCGGTCCGAACCGAGGCAGGCAATGCCGGTTCGGACGAGTATCGAGGAAGGTTACCCGTATGGCGCTTCGCACGTTCCGGTCTCTCGCTCTGGGTGTCGCACTGGCCGCTCTGGTGGCGCTGCCGCCCGCTGGCGTCGCCCGCCCAGTACCCAAGCCCGCGCCCGCGCCCGCCGTCCAGCCTGCCGCCAATGCCCCGCATCTGATCGTCGCAATCTCGATCGACCAGTTCTCCGCCGACTTGTTCGCGCAATACCGCTCGCACTTCACCGCCGGCTTTGCGCGCCTCGCTTCGGGCGCGGTGTTTCCTTCAGGCTATCAGAGCCATGCCGCGACCGAGACCTGCCCCGGCCACTCGACGATCCTGACCGGCGTCCATCCCGCGCGCACCGGGATCATCGCGAACACGTGGATCGACCAGTCGGTCCTCCGCGGCAAGAAGGCGGTCTATTGCGCCGAGGATGAGACCAAGGCGGCGGCAGACCCGAAGGACTATGTCGCCTCGGTCGGCCACCTCCTCGTTCCCACGCTGGGCGATCGGATCAAGGCGCTGTGGCCCACCAGCCGCAATGTCGCGGTTTCGGGCAAGGACCGCGCCGCCTTGATGATGGGCGGGCATGTGATCGATGCGGTCTATTGGTGGAAGGGCGCAGGCTTCACCTCGCTCGATGGGCGCACGCTGAGCACGGCGGCGGTGAACGAGAACAAGGCGCTCGGCGAAGTGCTGGCGCAGGGCGCGCCCGAACTTCCGCTGCCAGATTGGTGCAAGGGCAAGGACCGCGCAGTGCCGCTGGGCGGCGCGTTCGCGGTCGGCACCGGCCGCTTCGCACTGGCGCCGGGTGACAAGAACGGCTTCCGCGCCTCGCCCCGCATGGACCGCGCCACGCTTGATCTCGCCACCGAACTGGTGGACGAGAACAAGCTCGGCAAGAACGCCACGCCCGATGTGCTCTCGGTCAGCCTTTCGGCGACCGACTATGTCGGTCATGGCTATGGGACCGAAGGCACGGAAATGTGCATCCAGCTCCAGCAGCTTGATCTGGCGCTGGGCGATTTCTTCATCGCGCTCGATCAGCGAGGGCTCGATTATGCCGTGGTGCTCACCGCCGATCATGGCGGGTTCGACTTGCCCGAGCGGCTGGAAGAGCAGGCGCTGCCCGCCGCCCACCGCGTGAGCAAGACGCTGCTGCCCGATGCGCTGAGCGCGGCAGTCGCGGCCAAGACCGGGCTTGATGCCAAGGATCTGGTCCTCTCTGATGGCGCCTCGGGCGATATGTGGCTGCGCCGCGATCTGGCGCCGGCTGACAAGGCGCGCGCGCTGGCGGCCTTGAAGGCGGAGCTTCTGGCCAACCCTGAAGTCGCCGCCGCCTTTACATCAGACGAAATTGCCGCCGCGCCCGCGCCTTCGGGCTCGCCCGAAACCTGGTCCTTGATCGATCGCGCCAAGGCCTCGTTTTACAAGCCGCTTTCGGGCGATGTGGTGCTGATGCTGAAGCGCGGCGTTGTGCCGATTCCGGCACCGGGGCCGGGCTATGTCGCCACGCACGGCTCGCCCTGGGACTATGACCGGCGCGTGCCGATGCTGTTCTGGCGCAAGGGCATGACCGGGTTCGAGCAGCCCAGCCCGGTCGAGACGGTGGACATCGCGCCCACGCTCGCCGCGCTGGTCGGCCTGCCGGTTCCGGCGGGCGCGTTCGACGGGCGCTGCCTTGATCTTGATGCCGGACCCGGCACCACCTGCGGAGCCCATCCATGAGCGAGACCCCCGAAAACCAGATGATCTCTTCGGATATCGTGATCCTCGGCGGCGGGCTGGTCGGCATGACGCTGGCCATCGGCCTTGCCAAAGCGGGCATCCCGAGCGTGGTGATCGACAATTCCGATCCCGCCGCGCAAACGGCGGAAGGCTTCGATGGCCGCGCCTCTGCAATCTCGACCGCGAGCTGGAACCTCTACAGCCATCTCGGCCTGGCCGAAGTGCTTGAGCCGCTCGGCTGCCCGATTGCCTCGATCGCGGTGACCGACGGGATGAAGCCGGGCCGGATCGATTTCCAGCCCGGCCCTGAAGACGGCACGCTGGGGCGCATGTTTGCCAACCGCGATCTGCGCATTGCGATGTATGCGGCGGCAGCCAAGGAAAGCCTGATCACCTTCCTGCCCAACGCCCGTGTGGCGGAGCGCGAGCGCGGCGATCACGGCGTTGCCGTGACGCTGGCCGATGGCCGCACCGTGAAGGGCCGCCTGCTGGTGGGCGCCGAAGGGCGCGCTTCCCCCACGCGCGACGAGGCTGGCTTCACCCCCGCGCGCTGGAGCTATGGCCACCGCGCGATGATCGTGGGGCTGGCGCACAGCAAGCCGCACGGCAATGTCGCGTGGGAAATCTTCTATCCGGCGGGGCCGTTCGCGCTGCTGCCGCTGCTCGATGATGCGGAAGGCCGTCACCGCTCCGCGTTGGTGTGGACAGTGGGCGAAAAGGATGCGCCGGGCATTCTGGCCCTGCCCGACGGCGCATTCCAGAGCGCGGTGCAGGAACGGATGGGCGATGTGCTGGGTGAGGTGCGGCTGATGGGGCCGCGCTCTTCGTGGCCGCTCAATTTCCACCACACCGCGCGCATGGTCTCAGGCCGGCTCGCGCTGGTGGGTGATGCCGCGCACGGGATGCATCCGATTGCCGGGCAGGGGCTCAATCTGGGCCTGCGCGATGTCGCGGCGCTGATCGAAGTGCTGACCGAAGGCATGCGGCTCGGCCTCGATCCCGGGGACGCGCAAGTGCTCGCGCGTTATGAACACTGGCGCGCGGCGGATACCTTCATGGTTTCGGCCGCGACCGATGTGCTGACGCGGCTATTCGGCGTGCCGGGGCGGCTGCCTTCAGCGATCCGCCGGCTGGGCATGGCAGGTGTGCAGCGCTTCCCCGCGCTCAAGCGCTTCTTCATGGACGAGGCGCGCGGCATGAGCGGCACTTTGCCGAGCTTGCTGCAACCGGCCTGATTGGCCGCCGTCAGACGGCGGGTTGGCCCGGAGCCGGTGATGCAGCCGCCGCAGGCGCGGGGGCAGAGGTCGTCTCGGGCTTTGCCACAGGCGGCGTCGGCGGGAAGGACAGCGCCGCTGTCTCCAGCTGGTCGAGCGCGTGCTCGGTAACGACATATTCGCGCGCGTGGGCAAGCCATTCGGTCGCCGCATCCTTGCCCGGCATGCGCTCCACTTCGGCGATGGCCATATCGATGCGGCCGCCAGCCAATGCCTCACGCACCCGCAACGCGCGGCTTTCGCCGGTTGGGGAGGGGCTGTCGGCGTGGCGGATCACGAACAGTTCGCCCGCCTGCCGGGTCAGCCAGTCCCAGGTGTCTTCGCTCGCCGCGCCGCCGATCAGCTGCGGGCTCAATTTCTCGAACGCCTCGCTCAGGCTCGCCAGCGTCACCGGCTTCTGTGCGGAGGCGATCACGCGGTCGACCGCAGCCTGCTGGGTGCTGCCGAAGCGCACGCGCAGCTGCGCCTCCAGATAACCAAGCGGCTGGCCCCGCTCTATCGCGCGCCGTGCCGCGAAGGCGACAAGCAGCGCCTCGGCCTGCCCGGCCTGTCCGGCAGCGGCAGCGGCCTGCTGGTTCAGCTCGGCAAGGCGCTGCTCCAGCGCGGAAACGCGGGCGGCAGCAGCGGTCAGTGCGGCGTCTGTTGCGGCAAGATTGGCGGTGGTCTGCGCCGCAGCCTGCGACATCGAGGCCGAAGGTGACGGCACCGGCGTGGTCGGCGAGCCCGAGACATGCAATTCCAGCCAGCCGGTTTTCCAGCCGTACCAGACACCGCCAGCAAGGGCTGCGATAAGGAATAGGACAGTCAGCACCGCTCGCCCGCGACCGGTCCGGTTGCGTTGCAGAGCTAGGGGCGAACCAAAGGTCATGTCCTGCATAGGATCATTTTTCAGTTGTTAGTGTCCTCTTAGTGACACTTTCTCGCACATTTGAACGGCGAGTGCCAGCACTGCTTGATCGCTACGTGTCTCAGCGATTTCAATATGTTGCCAGCCCTCGCCCGCCATCGCCCCGATTCGCGGCGCAAGGCAGGCCAGCCCGATCTGGTCATGCCGGACGCCCAGCCGCCCCGATTCTGCGGCGAAATGCGCTGCCGCCTCGCCCGAATGGAGCAGCACCACGGCAGGCTGCAGGAGCAGGTCGGAAAGCACTTGCGGGATGGGAAGGCCCGCGGCGGCATAGACCACCACATCGTCCACCATGACGCCTTCGGGCATGGCGAGCGGCACGCGCTTTTCGCCTGCCAGCCGCAAGTAGCGCCCGGGCTGCAGGGCCGAGACCATGGGCTGCAGGCCGCCCTCACCAATGGCGTCCACGGCAAACCCGGCATCCCGCGCCGCCTGAGCTGTCACCGCGCCAACCGCGTGGACGGGCAGGCCAGCAAGATGCGCAAGGCCCGCGCCGCCGAGGCGGAACACGTTGGCGCTGCCCGCCAGCAAGGCGCGGTAGGGTGCAGGATCAGGCGCGACCCACGCCGCGGGCGCCATGTCGAACAAGGGGAAGCCCAGCGCGTTGAGGCCTAGCGCATGCGCAGCGGCCACTGTCGCGGCATTGCCCGGTTCGGGGCGGATGACGATGACCGGGATCATCCCGGCGCCATCAACCCGTGAAGTGGCGGCGGATCGCTTCGGGCGCGCTGTCCAGCAGCGTGCGGGCGAGCGCGGCGGGGCCGGCGTTGTCGCTTGCCGGGAACGTGGCGCTGGCCTCGATCCGCTCTGCGCCATCGGGGCTGTAGAGTGCCGCGCGCAAGGTCAGCGTATCGCCCTGTGCGGTGGTGAGGACCGCGATGGGGCTGTGGCAGGTGCCGCCAAGGCCGTGCAGCAGGGCTCGTTCGGCGCGAATCGCGGCATGGCTTGGCTTGTCATCGATGGCGTCGAGCAGCGCGCGCAGATCGGCCCGCGCAGCGAGGCATTCGATCCCGATGGCGCCCTGCGCCGGGGCGGGCAGCCACGTGTCCGCCGGCAGCGGGCTGCCGATGCCGTTCTGGCCCAAGCGGTTGAGCCCTGCGGCGGCAAGCAGCGTCACGTCCGCCTCGCCCGCTTCGAGCTTGCCCAGCCGCGTTGCGACATTGCCGCGAAAGCCCACGATGGTAAGGTCGGGCCGGGCATTGAGCATCTGCGCGGCGCGGCGCGGGGCGCTGGTGCCGACGCGCGCGCCTGCCGGAATGGCAGCGACGCTGTCTGCGCCCACCAGCACGTCGCGCACGTCTTCACGCGGGAGAACGGCGGCGATGATGAGGGTTTCGGGCCGCTCGGTTTCCACGTCTTTCATCGAATGGACCGCGAAATCGATGCTGCCGTCCGCCAGCCAGGCGTCAAGTTCCTTGGTCCACAGCGCCTTGCCGCCGATTTCGGCAAGCGGACGATCAAGCACCTGATCGCCGCTGGCGACCACGGTGACGAGTTCGACAGCGGCCTCCTCCCAGCCGTGCGCGGCGCACAGCCGCGCGCGGGTTTCCTCGGCCTGGGCCATGGCGAGTGGTGAGCGGCGCGTACCCAGCTTGAGCGGGTTTGCAGCGGTGGGCCCAAGGGCGGGTGTGGCGAGCTTGTTCATGCGTGACTTGCCGTAACGGGGAATGTCTCTAAGGGAAAGTCTCCCATGGCCATCATCCTCGGCATCGAATCCTCCTGCGACGAAACCGCCGTCGCCGTGATCGACGGTGCCGCCGACACGCTCGCCGCGCGCGTGGTCGCGCAGCGCATCGCCTCGCAGGATGAAGAACACCGCCCTTATGGCGGAGTCGTGCCCGAAATCGCCGCGCGTGCCCATGTCGAAACCCTCGCGCCGATGGTTGGCGCCGTGCTCTCCGACGCCGGGCTGACGCTGGCCGACATGGACGCGATTGCCGCCACCGCCGGGCCGGGCCTGATCGGCGGCGTGATGGTCGGGCTGGTCACGGCCAAGGCGCTCGCGATGGCGGCGGGCAAGCCGCTGATCGCGGTCAATCATCTGGAAGGCCATGCGCTTTCGGCGCGGCTGGCAGACCCTTCGCTCGCCTTTCCCTATCTGCTGCTGCTGGCCTCGGGCGGGCATTGCCAGATCCTTGAGGTGCGCGGGCTTGGCCAGTATCGCCGCCTTGCCACCACTATCGACGATGCGCTGGGCGAGGCGTTCGACAAGACCGCCAAGATCCTCGGCCTCGGTTTCCCCGGCGGCCCTGCGGTTGAACGCATGGCGCGCGAGGGCGATTCTCGCGCCGTGCCGCTGCCGCGCCCCTTGCTGGGCAGCGCAGAGCCGCATTTTTCCTTCGCCGGCCTCAAGAGCGCGGTGATGCGCGCCCATGCCGCCGGCATCCACGATTCTGCTGATATCGCCGCTTCCTTCCAGCAAGCCGCCATCGACTGCGTGATCGACCGCACTCGCCGCGCGCTGGAACGCTCCGGCCCGGTGACCGCGCTGGTCGTGGCCGGCGGAGTGGCCGCCAATGCCGCCTTGCGCAGTGCGCTCACTGCCCTGGCGCGCAGCGCGGGCCTGCCGCTCGTCGCCCCGCCGCCGCGGCTTTGCACCGATAATGCGGCAATGATCGGCTGGGCCGGAGCTGAACGCTTCGCCGCTGGCCTCACCGATTCGCTCGATGTTCTGGCGCGCCCGCGCTGGCCGCTCGATCCGGATGCCGAACCCGTGCGCGGCGCGGGGGTGAAGGCATGAGCATGGGCGCACAAGTCGGCGTCGTGGGCGGCGGCGCGTGGGGCACTGCACTCGCGCAGATGCTGGCGAGCGATGGCCGCCCGGCGCTGCTCTGGGCGCGTGAGGCCGATGTGGTCGATGCGGTGAACGCGCGCCACGAAAACCCGCGCTTTCTGCCCGGCGCCGTGCTCCATGGCGCGGTCCGGGCAACGGGCGACCTTGCTGATCTTGCCGCGCTGCCCGTGCTGCTGATGGTCACCCCGGCGCAGCATCTGGGCGCAGTGCTGGGCGTGTTGGCGCCGCAGGGCGCGGATATCGTGCTTTGCGCCAAGGGCATCGAGCAGGGCACGGGCCGCCTGATGAGCGAGGTGGCAGCCGCTGCCGCGCCCGGGGCGGCGCTGGCCGTGCTTTCCGGCCCGACCTTTGCGCATGAAGTGGCGGCTGGGCTGCCCACCGCCGTCACGCTCGCCTGCGCAGCTGGCGCGGTGCAGTGGGATCGGCTCGCGCCGGTGATCGCGCGGCCCGCGTTCCGGCCCTACTATTCGGCGGATGTGATCGGCGCTTCCATCGGCGGCGCGGTCAAGAACGTGCTCGCGATTGCCTGCGGCGTGGTAGAGGGCCTTGGCCTTGGCGCCAATGCCCGCGCGGCCCTCATCAGCCGGGGCTTTGCCGAAATGCAGCGGCTGGGCCTGGCGATGGGCGCGGAGGCGGAGACGCTGGCCGGCCTTTCCGGGCTGGGCGATCTCGTGCTGACATGCTCGTCCTCCGAAAGCCGCAACTTCGCGCTCGGCATGGCGCTGGGCGCCGATGGTGAGCGGACCGGCGGCGCGGCGGCTTTGCTGGCAGAGCGCAGCACAGTGGCTGAAGGCGCATTCACCGCGCCTGTTCTGGCCCGCCTGGCTGCGGACCACGAGATCGCCATGCCGATTGCCGAAGGTGTCGCGGCGCTGCTCGATGGCGCTATTTCGCCGCGTGCGCTTGTGGCGCAGCTCCTCGCCCGGCCTCTCCGCGCGGAGGCGCCGCGTGGCTGAGCCCGCCCCCCTTTCCGCCGAACAGCAAGATATTGCCGCGCTCGCCAAGGGCGGACGGACCAATTTCTTCGGCTTCCTGCTGCGCCTTGCCGCGCGAATCCCGTTCCTGTTCATCGCCGGGCGGCTTTATGGCGCGGAGGATCTCGGGCGATTTGCATCGGCCACCATCGCGGTCGAACTGGCCGCGCAGCTGGCCACGCTGGGGCAAAAGCGCGGGCTGGCGCAGCAGCTGGCACGCGATGACCGCGACGGCGCCGAAGTGGTGGCCGATGCGCTGCTGCTTTCAGGCTTCGTTTCGGCCCTGTTCGCGGCGCTGCTCTATGTCTTCCCCGCGCCGATGTTCCCGAGCGGGCATTTCACCCAGCTACAGCGCTTGCTGCCGCTCACGGTCGTGCCGCTGGCGCTGGGCGATGTCGCGCTGGCGGCGCTGGCCTACCGCTTCGATGTCGGTGCCACGGTGCGGGCGCGCTCGGTGGTGGAGCCGTGGACGCTGTCGATTGTCGCCGGTCTTGTCTGGCTTGCCAGCCTCTCGTTCCTGCCGATCCGCGAATCCGGGCTGATTCTGGCCTACGTGGCCTCGATCTTCGCGGCGACGCTCACCGCCTTCGTCCCCTTGCTGCGCAGCTATGGCCTGCCGCGCCAGTGGTCGCCGCGCCCGATCGATCTGCTGGGGCTGGCGGCGCGCAACCTGCCGCTGGCAGGGGCGGATGCGATCGAGTGGGGCACGCGCAAGCTCGATCTGTTCCTGCTCGGCCTGTTTCACGCGCCGCCCGCCGTCGTCGGCATCTACTACGTGGCGCAGCAAGTCGCGACTTTGCCGCAGAAACTCAAGACGAGCTTCGAGCCGATCCTTGGCCCGGTGATCACGCGCAACTTGCAGAGTGGCAACTACCCTGCCGTGGCGCGGCAGGTCTGCCAGGTGGGCTTCTGGATCATTGCCGCGCAGGCCGGTGTGGCGCTGGCGCTGGGCATTCCGGGCGCGGCGGTGATGGGGCTGGTCGGGCCCGGCTTCGTGGCCGGAACGGCGGCGCTGGCACTGCTGCTGGCCGCCGAAGTCGCCGCCGCCACGGCTGTGGTGAGCGAGGCTGCGCTGATCTATATCGCGCGGATGCGCAACTTGTGGATCAGCCTCGGCACGATTGTGCTGCAGGGGCTGCTGACGGTGGGCTTCATGCTGGCCGCGCAGCGTGCGGGGCTCGAGCCGCTCACCCAGGCCGCAGGCGCAGCCGCCGCGCTGGCCATCGCGCTGGCGTGTGCTTCGCTCGCCAAATCGTTGCTGCTCGGCAGTTTGCTGGGTGAGACGATCAGCAACTGGCGCTGGGCCTTGCTGTGGGCCGCTGCGCCTGCGGTGGGGATCGGCCTTCTGGTGAAGCTGGCGCCCGAATGGTTCGAGCTCGCCATCGGCATTCCGGCGATCCTCGGCGTTTATGGCCTGGTCATCTGGCGGCGCGGGTTTGGCCCGGAAGACCGCATTCTGTTCCGAAAACAGACAGTTTAGCCTTTGCCTGACCTTAGCTTCGCCGCGCGCGGAGCACGTTCAGTCGGCGTTCACGGGCAAACCCGTGTCTTTCCTTCCGGGGGCTCCAACGCTCTAAAGGGAGGACCGACCCGATGGCAAAGAGGATGCTTACCGCCGCGCTCATGGCCGGCACAATGCTCGCAGGATGTGCCGCAAAGCAGGAAACCATGGCCGAGAGCACCGGGGATGTGGTCGTAACCGCGGCTCGCCAGACCGGTGCGGCTCTGGACGGCGCTGCTGTGAATGCTCCGCCGCAGATGTACCCCACATCGCCGCCACTGCCGGCACCGCCGCCATCAATGGCCGCACCTGCGCAAATGCGGGTGAACAAGATGATGCGCGAAGGGCGCTACATCCAGGTTCCCTCCGCCATTGTGCCCCATGATCCGGGCAGGGAGCGTTACGATGGCAAGGAGGTCAGCCCGGTCCATCTTACCAGCGGTGAGCCGGTCTCCACCTTCTCGGTCGATGTCGATACCGGCGCTTATGCCAATGCGCGGCGGTTTCTGAGTTCCGGCCAGCTGCCGCCCAAGGACGCGGTGCGCACCGAGGAGATGATCAACTACTTCCGCTATGCCTATCCGCTGCCCGAAAAGCGCGAGGCGCCCTTCAGCGTGACGACCGACATGGCGGTCACGCCGTGGAATGCGCAGACGCGGCTGCTACGCGTGGGCCTGCGCGGCTATGATCTGCCGCGCGCCAGCCGCCCGCCGGCCAATCTGGTGTTCCTTGTCGATGTGTCGGGATCGATGAACGATCCGGACAAGCTGCCGCTGGTCAAGACCGCGCTGATGGGGCTGGCGGAGGAATTGAAGCCGCAGGACCGGGTTTCCATCGTGGTCTATGCGGGCGCTGCGGGCCTCGTGCTGCCGCCCACGAACAACAAGGCGGATATCCGCGCCGCGCTCGATCACCTTTCTGCGGGCGGTTCGACTGCGGGCGGGGCAGGGCTGCAACTGGCCTATGAAGTGGCGCGCAGCAGCTTCATCAAGGATGGGGTCAACCGCATCCTCCTTGCCACCGATGGCGATTTCAACGTGGGCGTCTCGGATACCAAGGCGCTGCTCGAAATGATCGAAAAGCAGCGCGACAGCGGCATCACGCTGACCACGCTGGGCTTCGGGCAGGGCAACTACAACGAAGCGATGATGGAGCAGGTCGCCGATCACGGAAACGGCAACTACGCCTACATCGATAGCGCGCTGGAAGCCCGCAAGGTGCTGGCCGAGCAGATGTCCTCGACGCTCTTCACGATTGCCGGAGACGTGAAGATCCAGGTGGAATTCAACCCCGCTGCCGTCTCGCAGTACCGCCTCGTCGGCTATGAAAACCGCGCGCTGCGTGAGGAGGATTTCAACAACGACAAGGTCGATGCAGGCGAGATCGGGGCGGGCCATCAGGTCACCGCGATCTACGAGATCGTGCCCGCCGGCATGCCCGGCTGGATCGGCCCGCGCCGGTATGAAAATCCGCTGGCAGGCAACGGCGTCTCCCGAAACGAGCTGGCCTTTGTGAAGCTGCGCTACAAGCTGCCCGGGGAAAGCGCCTCGAAGCTGATCGAACGCGCAGTGCCGCGCAGCCTCATTGCCTCCGCCGGCGCGCCGAAGGGCGATATGGCCTTTGCCGTCGCGGTCGCGGCCTATGGCCAGAAGCTGCGCGGCGATCCGATGCTGGCAGGCTTCGGCTGGCAGCAGGTGGGCGCGCTCGCCGGGGAGCCGGGCGATTTCTCCCGCGCGGAGTTCGTGAAGCTCGTCAGCCTGGCAGGATCGCTCGCGCGGCCCTGATGTGCCCCCTTGGCTTTCGCCGGCGCGCGTGGGAAAGGCCTCACCGTGTCCGGCAAGGCTGAGGGTGGACGATGATGGAATGGTTGCAGGCAAACGCGGTTGTCGTCGGCGCTATTGCCGTGCTGCTGGTGCTGGCGCTGGTGTTTCTGCTGCGCTCGCGCAAGGCGCTGCCGGAAAAGCGCGAATACCGCGATGTCCTGTCCGAAGGCGCGGCCCCTGCCGTGCGCAATTCCGCGCTGATCGATGCGCCGCCCGCCGCTGCCATCGTGCCCCCGCCAGTGCTGGCCGATGTGCTGGCCGAAGCGCCCGCTGCGGCGGCGGATGAAGGCGACGATCTCACCCGGATCAAGGGCCTCGGCCCCAAGATCAGCGCCGCGCTGCGGGCGCTGGGCGTGACCCGCTTTGCCGAGATCGCGACGTGGACCGAGGCGGATGTGGCACGGATCGATGCGCAGCTTGGCGCCTTTGCGGGCCGGGCAACGCGGGACAACTGGATCGAGCAGGCCCGGCTTCTGGCAGGCGGCGATACGGCTGCCTATGAAGCGAAGTTCGGGAAGCTTTAACCGCCCGCGCAGCGCTTGATCAGCGCGCCGGGCGTCTCGCTTGCGGGCACTTCGATATGCCCTGCGCCGGGCAGGGTTCCGGCGAACTTGCCCTTGAACAGCGTGAGCCGGGGGTCATTGGCCGCAATCGCACCCTGCCACACATAACCGGGCTGGCCGGGAAGCGCTGTCGCATCCACCGGCAGGCGCAGGATATAGCCGCTGCCCTGCAGCGCGAAGAGCGCGGCGGCCCCGATGGGCGCGGCGGCATTGCGCGTCACCACGAGTTGCCCGCTGCTGCATTCAAGGCTGAGCAGCGGAGCCTCCCCCGCATAGCCGAAGCGCACCGTGCTGCCTGCGGAAACCCACGCGCCCGTCGCTCCTTCGGCGCGCACGGGCGGCGGGGCTGCGCTCTCTGCCGGGATGGCAACGCGCACGCCGTCCACCGGTGAACTCTTGTCCGTCGTCGTCGCCGCCGAGGGCGAACAGGCGGCAAGCACCAGCAGCAGGAGGGCAGGCGCAGCGCGCGGCATCAAGGCATTTTCCTTTTGCGACCCGGATATTGGCCGGCAGCGAGCCTGTCTTGGTGGCCTGCTTCCAACCTCCAGTTTGTTCCTTCGCAGCCGAAATTCAATGCCATGGCAATATAGGTAAAAGGCGTTCGCGGTGGACAGGGGCTCATCTCAGGCGAAGTCCGTGCTCACTTCCCCCACTTTTTCTGGCTCTTCCCGTAGCGCGTCTTGCGCGTCCCCGGCTTGCCTTCGTTGCTGCGGCCCACGATCGGGGCCTTCTTGTCCCCGTCGGGCAGGCCCAGTTCATTCGCTTCCAGCGCCCTGATCTCATCGCGCAACCGGCCTGCGGTTTCGAACTCCAGATCGGCGGCGGCCGCGCGCATCTTCTTTTCGAGCTCTTCGATATAGGCGCGCAAGTTGTGGCCGACGAGGTTGTTGGCCCCGTCCGCATCGATCTCCACCAGCACGCCGTCGCGGCTCGCGGTGTCGGCCACGATGTCGTGGATGTCGCGCTTGATCGATGCCGGCGTGATGCCGTGAAGCTCGTTGAAGGCGCGCTGCCGTTCGCGGCGGCGGTCGGTTTCGGCGATGGCGCGTTCCATGCTGCCGGTCATCCGGTCGGCATAGAGGATCACGCGGCCGTCCACGTTGCGCGCGGCACGGCCAATGGTCTGGATCAGCGAGGTTTCGCTGCGCAGGAAGCCTTCCTTGTCCGCGTCCAGAATGGTCACCAGCCCGCACTCGGGAATATCGAGCCCCTCGCGCAGCAGGTTGATGCCCACCAGCACATCATAGACGCCGAGCCGCAGATCGCGGATCAGCTCGATGCGCTCCAGCGTTTCGACATCGGAGTGCATGTAGCGCACGCGCAGCCCCGCCTCGTGCATGAACTCGGTCAGGTCTTCGGCCATGCGCTTGGTCAGCGTGGTGACGAGCGTGCGATATCCCGCCTCGGCGGTCTTGCGGCATTCGTTGATGCAATCCTGCACCTGATCCTCGACCGGGCGGATCTCCACCGGCGGATCGATCAGGCCGGTCGGGCGGATCACCTGTTCGGCAAACACGCCGCCGGTCTGCTCCATCTCCCAGTGCCCGGGTGTTGCCGAAACCGCCACGGTCTGCGGGCGCATCGCGTCCCACTCGTTGAAGCGCAGCGGGCGGTTGTCGATGCAGCTCGGCAAGCGGAAACCATATTCCGCCAGCGTGATCTTGCGGCGGTGATCGCCTTTCGACATCGCGCCGATCTGCGGCACGGTCTGGTGGCTTTCGTCCACAAACAGCAGCGCGTTGTCGGGCAGATACTCAAACAACGTCGGCGGCGGCTCGCCCGGCATGCGGCCCGTCAGGAAGCGCGAATAGTTCTCGATGCCCGCGCAGCTGCCGGTCGCGGCGATCATTTCGAGGTCGAAATTGGTGCGCTGCTCCAGCCGCTGCGCTTCCAGCAGCTTGCCCTCGATCTCCAGCTCTTTCAGCCGCTCGGTCAGCTCGAAGCGGATCGCATCCGCTGCCTGCTTCATCGTCGGCCCCGGCGTCACATAATGCGAATTGGCGTAGACGCGGACCTTGGAAAGCTTGGTGCCCGCTTTGCCCGTTAGCGGATCGAACTCGGAAATCGCCTCGATCTCGTCGCCGAAGAACGAGACGCGCCAGGCCATGTCCTCGTAGTGCGAGGGGTAGATTTCGAGATTGTCGCCCCGCACGCGGAAATTGCCGCGCTGGAAGGCGGTGTCGTTGCGCTTGTATTGCAGCGCCACCAGCTTGCGGATGATCTCATGGTTGTCGACCGTCTCGCCCACCTTGAGATCGAAGATCATCGCCGAATAGGTCTCGACCGAACCGATACCATAGAGGCACGAGACCGAGGCGACGATGATCACGTCATCCCGCTCCAGCAGCGCGCGCGTGGCCGAATGGCGCATCCGGTCGATCGCCTCGTTCACCGAGCTTTCCTTCTCGATGTAGGTATCCGACCGCGGCACATAGGCCTCGGGCTGGTAGTAGTCGTAGTAGGAGACGAAATATTCGACCGAATTGTCCGGGAAGAAGCTCTTGAACTCGCCGTAGAGCTGGGCTGCCAGGATCTTGTTGGGCGCGAGGATCAGCGCGGGGCGCTGCAGTTCCTCGATCACCTTTGCCATCGTGAAGGTCTTTCCCGAACCAGTCACGCCGAGCAGCACCTGGGTCGCCTCACCCGTCAGCGCGGAGGCCACCAGATCGGCAATCGCGGTCGGCTGGTCGCCCGCCGGCTGATATTCAGAAACCACGCGGAACGGCCGCCCGCCTTCCGATTTCTCGGGCCGCACGGGCTTATGCGGCACGAAATTGGCGGACGTATCGGGCTCTTCCAGCCCCCTGCGGATGACGAGTTCGGCCATGGCGCTGATATGGGGAACAAACCGCGTCCGCGCAATCGGCACAAAGTGCCTCACGCGCATCATTGCAAAAACGCGGCCTGCGGTGTTAGCCCTGTGACGTTACGAACGAGAGGACCCGAACCCATGCGCCTTCCCATTCTGCCCCTCGCGGCTCTTTCCATGGCTCTGGCGCTCGCCGGGTGCGGCAGCGGGAAGACGGTGACGGCGACCAACGAAAGCGTTTCCGGCGTCGCGAAGAAGGTTTCGGAAGCGGGAATGCATTTCAATCCCGGGCGCTGGGATTCCACGATGAAATTCGTGAAGCTCGAGATGGAAGGCATGCCGCCCGAGGCCAAGGAAATGATGGGCAAGATGCTCGGCAAGGATCGCACTTTCGCCACCTGCCTCACCAAGGAAGAGGCGGAGAAGCCCGATGCGAAGTTCTTCGGGCAGGCCGACGAGCGCTGCAAGTATGACACCTTCGCGATGGGCGGCGGCAAGATCGATGCGAAGATGACCTGCAAGGCCGAACAAGGAGCGCAGACGATGACGATGGTTGGCGGTTACACCGCTGATACCTATCAGATGACCATGTCGATCGACGGCAAGGGGCCTGGGGGCAAGGCCATGTCGATGCAGATGCAGCTCAGCGCCAAGCGCAGCGGCGAATGCACCGGCAAGGAAGAGGGCTGAGCCCTACTCCGCCGCTTCCAGCTCTGCCTTCGCGACTTCCACCTGTACGCCCGAAAGTGCGGCATTGCCCGAAAGCGGATCGAGCGCGCCCGATTCCGTCAGCACATTGGCGCTCACCCCGGCACGCGCTTTTGCCACCTGCATTGCCATGCCGGGCAGATCGTGGCCCCAGCCATGCGGGATCGAAACGGTGCCGGGCATCATGTCGTCCGTCACTTCGGCGGGCAGCGTGATCGCGCCCGAGGCCGAGCGCACCGTGGCCTGATCGCCCTGTTCAAGGCCAAGCGGCGCTGCATCCTGCGGGTGGATCATCAGGGTGCAGCGGTTCGGACCCTTGGTCAGGCGGTGGCTGTTGGCGAGCCAGGAATTGTTGGTGCGCAAGTGCCGCCGCCCGATGAGGGTGAGCTTGCCGGTGCCTGCCGGGGCAGCGTCCGGCACCTCCAGCGCTGCCAGAGCATCCATGAACGCGGGCACGGCTGCGCTCACCGTCTGGTCGTCAGAGCGCAGGCGCCCGGGCAGCACGCCCGTCTTCGGCGGCCCGAAATCGAGGCCGGAAGGCGCGGCTTCCACCTCGGCGAGAGAGACTTTGTAGGGCCCGCCTTGCAGCAGGCTATCCAGCGCCTCGCGCGGGGTGGGTTCCTGCACCGGCTTGCCGCTTATCGCCGTGGCAAGGCCGCGCAGGATTTCCCAATCGTGCAAGGCGGCGGGGTCCTCGCGCTCCAGCGTGGGCTGCGAATAGACCGCCACATTGCGCACCGCCATCGGCAGCAGGAACAGGCCGTAGTGATCGCGTTCCAAGGGGCCGGTCGGAGGCAGGATATAGTGCGCGCGGCGGCTGGTGGCGTTGCGGTACATGTCGACCGAAACCACCAGTTCGAGGCTTTCCAGCGCCGCATCGAGCCGGGGGCCGTTGGGAGTAGAGAGCACCGGATTGCCGGCCACCACAAACAGCGCCTTGATCTGGCCTTCGCCCGGTGTCTCGATCTCCTCGGCCAGCGCGGCGGCGGGAAATTCGCCCAGCACCGATTTGTGGCCCGAAACGCGCGATGTGTATTTGCCCAGCGAGCCGCGCGGCAGCATCGATATCGTATCGAGCGCGGGGATGGGGAATACCGTGCCGCCTTCGCGGTCGAGCTGCCCTGCGGCCACATTGATCAGCGCAATCAGCCAGGCGTTGAGCGTGCCGTGAAGCTGCGTCGCGATCCCGAGCCGGCCATAGAGCGCGGCGGGGCCAGTGGTGAGCCGCTCTGCCAGCCACGCCACGTCCTCGGGCGCAACGCCGGAGGCTGCAAGGCAGGCGGCATCGTCAAACCGCGCGAGCAGCGCGGCCACATCACCCAGCCCGGTCACGAAATCCTGTACCGGCTGGAACGGACGCCGCGCCATCACCGCTTTCAAAAGTGCGACGAGCAGGAACACATCGCTCGCGGGGCGGACGAACACGTGCCGGTCGGCGATCTTGGCGGTTTCGGTGCGGCGCGGGTCGATCACCACCAGCTGGCCGCCGCGCGCCTTCAGTTCACGCGCCCGGTTTCGGAAATCGGGCACCGTCCACACCGATCCGTTGGAGGCCATCGGATTGCCGCCGATGATGATCAGCGTCTGCGTGCGGTCGATATCCGGAATGCCGAACATGCTGGCGTGGCCATAGAGCCGCAGGTTCGCCACCTGGTGCGGCATCTGGTCCACCGTGCTCGCCGAAAACTGGTTCTTCGTTCCCAGCGCCTTGGTCAGGTGGTGGGCATTGAGCGCATTGCCATAAGAGTGCGCGTTGGGGTTGCCGACATAGGTCGCGGAGCTTGCCGGATCGCGCGCGAGGATGGCGCGGGCTTTCTCGCCGATCTCACGAAAGGCCTGCTCCCACGAAATTTCCGTCCACGTATCCCCCACGCGTTTTTGCGGGGCGCGCAGGCGGTCCGGATCGTTCTGCAGGTCTTCGAGCGCGGTCGCCTTGGGGCAGATATGCCCGCGCGAAAGGGGGTTTTCCGGATCGCCCTTGATCGACAAAACGCGCCGACCTTCCACCTCTACCAATACGCCGCAATTGGCTTCGCAGATATGGCAGGTGCGGTGATGGATCTCGCCCATGGCTTGTTCTCTCCGGGAAATTAGCCGTTCGATTAAACGTGTCACCTTGCTGCTACCAAGGCAAGCGCGAAGCGTGGAAACGCTTTGCGGCGCGGATCGGTTACAATTTTGTCTCGCAAGTGCAGCATGGCGCTTGGCAAAGGCGGCAGGCTGTGCAAGCTTCCCTTCATCGGGATGATTGCATGAACAACGCCTCTTCCTCGTCCTATGACGAGATGTTTGCCGCCGATGGTTCGGTGCGACCGGCCTATTGTGGTTACAGCGAATGGTTTGGCGATCAGCCCGCAGACCTGCTGCGCCGCAAGGGGACCGAGGCTGAAGCGTTCTTCCGCCGCACCGGCATCACCTTCAATGTCTATGGCAGCGAGGATGCCGAGGAACGGCTGATCCCGTTCGACATGATCCCGCGCATCATCACCGCGCACCAGTGGCGCCGCCTCTCGCGCGGGATCGAGCAGCGCGTGCGAGCGCTCAATGCGTTCCTGCATGATCTGTATCACCGGCAGGAAATCGTGCGCTCGGGCCGCCTGCCCGCGCGCCTGCTTGAAAAGAACCCGGCGTTCCTCCCGCAGATGGTCGGCTTCACCCCGCCGGGCGGGGTCTACACCCATATCGTCGGCATCGATCTCGTCCGCACGGGCGAAGACGAGTTCATGGTGCTGGAAGACAATGCGCGCACCCCCAGCGGCGTCTCCTACATGCTGGAGAACCGCGAGACGATGATGGCGATGTTCCCGGAACTGTTCACGCGGGTCCGCGTGCGCGAAGTTTCGGACTATCCCCGCCGCCTCGCGCGCAGCCTTGCCGCATGCCTGCCGCCCGCCGCCAAGGGCCACCAGCCGGTCGTCGCGGTGCTCACGCCGGGCATCTACAATTCGGCCTATTTCGAGCACGCGTTCCTGGCGGACCAGATGGGCGCCGAACTCGTCGAAGGCAGCGATCTGCGCATCGAGAACGGCCGCATCGCCATGCGTACCACGCAAGGGTACACGCCGATCGATGTGCTCTACCGGCGCGTGGATGATGACTATCTCGATCCGCTGACCTTCAACCCTGGAAGCCAGCTCGGCGTTTCGGGCATCATGGACGTTTACCGCGCGGGCGGGATCACCATCGCCAATGCGCCCGGCACCGGCATCGCCGATGACAAGGCGATCTACTCGTTCATGCCGGAAATCGTCGAATTCTATACCGGCGAGAAACCGATCCTGCCCAACGTGCCCACCTGGCGCTGTTCAGAGCCGGATGCTCTGAAATACGTGCTCGAACACCTCAGCGAGCTGGTGGTGAAGGAGGTCCACGGTTCGGGCGGCTATGGCATGCTGATCGGGCCGACTTCGACGAAGAAGGAAATCGCCGCCTTTGCTGCCAAGTTGGCCGCGCGGCCGCACAACTACATCGCGCAGCCCACGCTTTCGCTCTCCACCGTGCCGATCCTTGGCCGCGGCGGGCTCACCCCGCGCCATGTCGATCTTCGGCCCTTCGTGCTCGTTTCCCCCGGCGGGATTGATATCACGCCCGGCGGCCTCACCCGCGTCGCGCTCAAGAAGGGCTCGCTGGTGGTGAACTCGTCGCAAGGCGGGGGCACCAAGGATAGCTGGGTGCTGGATGACTGATATGTTGGCCACCCAATGTTAGGCCGCAGCGCAAACGGCATCTTCTGGCTGTTCCGCAGCCTTGAGCGGGCGGAAAACACTGCGCGTCTGGTGGAGGCTGGCTTCCGCATGGCGCTCACCCGCGATGCGCGCGATGCGAGCGATGAATGGCGCTCGGTCATCGTAACGCTCGGCCTGCGCGCGATGTATGAAGCGAAGTTCGGCACGGACTATGCCGGGCCCAACGTGATCAACTTCATCCTGCGCGACAGGGACAATCCCGGCAACGTGCTCGCCATGTGCGAACTGGCGCGCACCAATGCGCGCATGGTCCGCGCCGGGATCACGCGCGAGGTGTGGGAATCGGTCAACGACAGCTGGCTCAAGATGCGCGAGCTGCTGGCTCGGCCGGTCACCGAAATGCGGCTGGGCGCCGTGCTTGATACGATCCGCCGTCAATCGACGCAGGTGCGCGGCGCGATGGAAGGCACCATGCTGCGCAACGAGATCTACAATTTCGCGCGCATCGGCAGCTTCATCGAACGGGCGGACAACACCGCGCGCATCCTCGATGTGAAATACTACGTGCTGCTGCCCTCGATTTCCTACGTCGGCTCCAGCCTTGATAACGTGCAGTGGGAAAACGTGCTGCGTTCACTGGCCGGCGAGCGCGCCTATCGCTGGCTCAATGCGGGCCGCATGGAAGCGCGCGGCATTGCCGAGTTCCTGATCCTCGATAGCCGGTTCCCGCGCAGCCTGGCGTTCTGCTATGGCAAGCTGCGGAGCAATCTGGCGCACCTCGCGCGCGAATATGGCTGCGAGACCGAGGCCCACGCCATCCTGGAAGAGGCGGATTGCGACCTCCACACGACCACGATCGACGCGATCTTCGAGCAGGGCTTGCACGAATACATCGCGAAGTTCATCAGCCGCAACACCCGGCTCGCCAACCAGATCCAGCACGACTATCGCTTTATCGACTAAAGGAATCAGGCGCTTGCGGCTCTGGGTTGATCATACCACGCACTACACCTTCTCCGCTCCCGCCGCGCGCGGGCTGCAGCGCCTGCGCCTGACGCCCAAGACGAGTGCCGGCCAGTCGATCGCCGCGTGGTCCATCACGCTGGAAGGCGCGCGGCGCGAAGTCGAATATGACGACGAGAATGCCAACCACGTCACGCTGATCGCCTTCGAGCCCGGCGTCACCGAAGTGACGATCCGCTGCGAGGGCGTGGTCGATACCAGCGACAAGGCCGGCATTCTTGGCCAGCACGCAGGCTATCTGCCGCTATGGCACTTCCGCCAGCCGACCGAACTTACAAGTTCAGGCCCGCGCCTGCGTGCGTTGCTGTCGGGTATTTCGGGCAAGCAGGATACGCTGGAAAAGCTCCATGCGCTGTCTGCGCTGGTGCGCGGGTCGGTGGAATATGCCTCTGGCCACACCGATACGGCGAGCAGTGCCGAGGCGGTGCTTGCCGCCGGGTACGGGGTCTGCCAAGACCATGCGCATGTGTTCATCGCGGCGGCCCGCGCGCTCGGCATCCCGGCCCGCTATGTCAGCGGCTACCTGATGATGAAGGACCGGGTGGAGCAGGATGCCGGCCATGCCTGGGCGGAGGCGCTGGTTGAAGGGCTCGGCTGGGTGGGCTTCGATGTTTCCAACGGGATCTCGCCAGATCCCCACTATATCCGCGTCGCAACGGGGCGCGACTACCGCGATGCGGCGCCGGTTACCGGCATCCGCTATGGGGCTTATGACGAAACGCTGCACGTGAAGCTCGCCGTAGCTCAGCAGCGTATGGAACAGTGAATTCGAACGCGAGTCCGGATGATGCCAGACAGCGAGGGGCAGGACCAATGACGTATTGCGTGGGGATGGTGCTCGACAAGGGCCTGGTGCTCATGAGCGACACCCGCACCAATTCGGGCGTCGACAACATTTCCACGTTCCGCAAAATGTACAACTGGAGCGTGCCGGGCGAGCGGATCATCACGATCATGACCGCCGGCAACCTTGCCACCACGCAGGCGGTGATCAGCCAGCTTGAGGAACGCAACAAGGCGCCGGGTGAACGGCGGCCCTCGATCCTCGAGGCGCCGACCATGTTCCAGATCGCCACGATCATCGGCCGCCTGCTGCACGATGTGATCGAAGGGCGGCAGGACGATGCCGGGATGCAGGGTGCCGGTGGCCAGACCGAGGGGCCTCGCTTCACCGCGTCGATGATCGTGGCGGGCCAGATCAAGGACATGGAGCCGCGCCTGTTCCTGATCTACCCGGAAGGCAACTTCATCGAGGCCTCGTTCGACACGCCCTTCTTCCAGATCGGTGAAACCAAGTATGGCCGCCCGATCCTCGTGCGCGGCTATGATAAGGGGATGAGCTTCGAGGACGCTGTAAAGCTGCTGATGGTCTCGTTCGATTCGACGCTTGCGGCCAATCTCTCGGTCGGCCTGCCGTTCGATCTCATGGTGATCGAGCGGGACAAGTTCGAGCCCTTGCATCACAAGCGCATCACCGCCGAAGATCCCTTCTTCAAGCTGATCTCCTCAAGCTGGGGCGAGGCGCTGCGCTCGGCGTTCTATTCGTTGCCTGACTACAGCTTCGAAGACCCCGCGGGTTGATACCCGGCAGGGTTAACAGGTGCTTTTAGTACGTGTAATCACTTATCCAGATTGGTTCGCGATGCGGGATCCGCCGAAGGAGCGATACTAAGCACCATTGCGGGGTTTTTTGGTCCATTCCTGAGCAATATTCCCTTAGGGAAAGGGATATGTAGAGCCTGAAAGCCTTGCTTGTGGGTTCAGAACGAAACTAACCGGGTTGGCGCAAGGGCGCGGGTTCATGGTTTGGTTAACCCATGATCGAACGCGTCACCCTCCATGTCCTAGATAGCGACTCTGCCCGCCGCGCGCAGCTCGCCCGTCTCGCCTTCGCCGCTGGGCATCATGCGGAAATCTACGCTCACGCGGATGAGCTGCTGAGCCATGCGCCAGCGGGCGGCCTCGTGCTTGCGCAGGATGAGCCGGTGGGGGAGGGCATATCCAACCTCGTCGCGGCCATGATGCGCGCCGGGCAATGGCTGCCGATCATCGCGATTGCTGAAGCGCCGACAATCGATGCGGTGGTTTCCGCGATCAAGGCTGGCGCGCTCGATTATCTCACAGTGCCCGAACAGATCGCTCCGTTGAATGCGGCGGTGGCCCGCTGCGCACGGGAAGCGGATGCCCAGCGCCAGCAGCGCGCCCGCTCCGCTGAAGCGCGGCAGCGTATTGCCCGCCTCTCGACGCGTGAGCGCGAAGTGCTGGACCGGTTGGCCGAAGGCTGCAGCAACAAGGCCATCGCGCGCGATCTGGAGATCAGCCCGCGCACCGTGGAAATCCACCGCATGAAGATGATGGGGAAACTGGGCGCGCGTCATGCCGCCGAAGCAGTGCGCCTGCGCATCGAGGCAAGCGGGCTGGGGGATGTTGCGGCCTGAACCGGGTGCTGCCGTCTGGCAGAATGTTTATTGAATGCACCCGCACTCTGGCAGCGCGTGCGGCTTAATCCGGCCGCAGGATGCCCGCCTTGTCAGCCGCGCGCTCCAGCTCCAGCACTTCATCATAAGCGGATGGTTGCACCGGTTCGGCGCCGATCAGCAGCAGCGCGGCGCGTTCGTCCGCCAGATCCGGCGCGTGCATGGCCGCCTGCAGCGCTTCCTGCACCAGCGCCGCGACCGGCTCGGGCGTCTGGGCCGACGTCACAAACGGCAAGGCCGGCACGCTGCGCGATAGGGCAATGATCTTCAGCTGCCCTGAAAGGCCAGGATAGCTCGCTTCGGCAGCGGCAAAGGTCACGGCGTCGATCGCAGCTAAGTCTGCCTCGCCCGCGATCACCGCGCGCATGCTGGCGATGTGGCCGCCGGTGCGGATCATGCCGCCAAAGAAGGGCCCCGGCCCGCCTTGCTCAGCAGCCGTGTGGCGCAGCAGGTTGACCCCGGTGTTCGAGGCCGGCTCGTTTATCGCCGCCAGCGCGCCCGCGAAGTCCGGCAAGGCGATGCGCGTGTCTGCCGCGCGGGCGATGATCACGCTGCAATGGCGCGTCCCCTCGCAATGCGGCGCGGCGTAGCGCGGCACGGCCAGCGGCCGCAGCCGCTCTCGGTGAAAGCGCGCATAGGGATAGCCGCAGGCCTGCCCAAGCAGCAGCGCGGGATCGTGCCACAGCACATCGGGGGCGCGGCTGCGGTCGAGGGCGCGCGGCACATCCGCCACGCCCGCGCCAGCAAGGCGCGCGGCGATCCAGGCCCACAGGGCATTGTTGGCGGCCTGCTGGGCGGGGTGGTCGTACATGCCCAGTGAAGCGACCGGGCTGCTCACCCCCCGGGCGACCGGTATTCTGGATGGACCAGATCATCATGCGGGCGGAAGGCAAAGCGGCGCAGCACGGCCCAGTAGGATGGGTATACCGGGCCGCACACGGCCGCCGATCTGCGCGCGGCGTGGTAGCGTGGAAGTCGATACCAGGCCAGATCGGGCCGGGCATGGTGCGCGGCGTGGAGGTTGTTGTTGAGGTAGAGGAGGGCAAGCGGTCCGCCCCGCTCGACTGTCGCGGCCCGCCGCGCCGGGTCAGGATCGGCGCGGTGCTCGGCATGGCTGCGCAGCAACGATAGCGCGGTGCCGGGGTAGACGAAGCACAGGATATAGGTGCCCAGGCTCATGCCGCACCAATCGAGCCAGAATGCTATGGCCGCAACGCCGGCAGCATGGGGCAGCCAATCCCGCGCGAAAGGGGCGGGTTCCCTTGGGAGGCGCGCCAGCTCCTCCGCTGCAAATCGCGCGACCACAATGACCGGCCCCAGCACGAGGCGGCCGACGAGGGTTTGCTGCACGCGCTCGCTCCACCACAGCAGCGTGCCGGCCTGCGCGACGTATTTCGATTCCGGATCGTCCAACGGATCGGTCGTGCGCCGCGTGGAATGGTGGGCCACATGGCTGCGGTGATAGATCTCGTAAGGCAGCCACACGTTGATCGGCGCCCATCCGATCAGCGTGTTGATCATCCGGCTGCGCGTGGGGTGGCCGTGGATCGTCTCGTGCTGCAGCGAATTGTGCCAGGCGCTGATCCAGCCGCCCGCCGCGAACAGCACCGCCCCGGGCAGCGCGGCATGCCATAAGGTGAGCGCGAACCATCCCGCGTAGATCACCGCCGCGAGGATCAGGGTCGGAAGTTCAAGGCCCTGCGACTGACGCCGGGCCACACTGCGAAGCCGCATCAGGTGCCGCTCCGCACGGCCATGCACGGCGCGCAGCCCGGCCCGAATCGCAGAAACACCAACGCACACTGAGAAACAGCACGAAAACGACCGCGAATCATGAATGCCCTACCCTAGCCCCGCGCCAACTCAACAAATGCGGTAAAAAAGGGCAAGTGAAGAAATGTTTACCGCAATGCAGTGCGCCTGTTGCGCGGGCGCGGCGCCAGGCGCCCTACCGGCAGAAAGACCGCCCGGCGCCGACTTCGAGGTGCAGGTGATCGCGGTGCGCGGTGTTGTACTCAGGGCTCAGCACCGTGCCAAAGCGGCGGCAGGCGCTATCTCGCACTGTCCCGAGAAACGCACGGACTTGCGGTGATGCGCTGTCCCAATCGCGCAGCACTGTGATCCGCCGCCCGTCTGCCAGCACGAAGCCGCTGACATCGACGGCATTGGCCGTCGCGTGGCCCGATAGGCGGCTGGTGCCGGCCACGTTCCGGCACGAATAGCTGCCCATCGTCTCGATCCGCACGAGCCGCGAGCCAAGGATCTGCTGGGCCGCCCGGTCCACACCAAAGCGCGCCCAGCCCGATAGCGTGCTGGCCAGCGGGCAGGTGACAGGCCCCAGGTTTGAAAGCTGCAGCAGGCCCGCATCGCTGCGCAATGAGGCAAGGCGGACGGCGCCCACCGCCGAACACCCCGCGCCGTAATACTGATCGGGCAGCGGCGTGAAGCTGGCGTCGCTGCGCCCGAGGTTCAGGAGGCAGGCGCGGCCATCGGCGGAGGCAGGCGGGTTCCAACTGGTCGCGGCGCGCGGCGGCGCGCGTCGCGGTGCGTCCGGCGCGCCCACGCACCCGGCGAGAAGCGCAAGGAGCGCTGCGGCGAGCAGAGGGGAGGCGCGGTGCCGAAACATCGGCATCATCATGACAAGGTATGGTAAAGATCGCGTTGCTGCGGGGGCTTAACGACACCTGCCCCTGATGCCGGTTGACAGCGCGCCGCTCGCCTCTAGAAGCGGCGCCGGGCCACGCGGTCCCAACGCCGCGCGAGCTCTCTGCAAGGAGAGACTACATGACTGCACCTACCCCGGCGCGCAAACCTGCGCGTCCGCACTTCTCGTCCGGCCCCTGCGCCAAGCCGCCCGGATACGATCCCGCCAAACTCGCAACCGAAGTGCTCGGGCGTTCGCATCGCTCGAAGATCGGCAAGACGCGCCTGCAGCTCTGCATCGATCTGATGCGCGAAGTGCTCGGCCTGCCCGATACGCACCGCATCGGCATCGTGCCGGGTTCGGATACCGGCGCCTTCGAAATGGCGATGTGGACGATGCTGGGCGCCCGCCCGGTCACCGCGATGGCGTGGGAAAGCTTTGGTGAGGGCTGGGTCACCGATGCGGTCAAGCAGCTCAAGATCGATCCCACGATCGTGCGCGCCGATTATGGCCAGCTGCCCGATCTCTCCGCCGTCGATTTCTCGACCGACGTGCTCTTCACCTGGAACGGCACCACTTCAGGCGTCCGCGTCCCCAATGGCGACTGGATCCCTGAGACCCGCGAGGGCCTGACCTTCGCGGACGCGACCAGCGCGGTCTTCGCCTACGACATTCCGTGGGACAAGATCGATGTTGCCACCTTCTCCTGGCAGAAAGTGCTGGGCGGCGAGGGCGGCCACGGTGTGCTGATCCTCGGCCCCCGCGCGGTCGAACGCCTCGAAACCTACACCCCCGCCTGGCCGCTGCCCAAGGTGTTCCGCCTCGTTTCCAAGGGCAAGCTCACCGAGGGCGTGTTTAAGGGTGAGACGATCAACACCCCTTCGATGCTCGCGGTGGAAGATGCGATCTTCGCGCTCGAATGGGCCAAGTCCACCGGCGGGCAGGAAGGCCTGAAGGCCCGCTGCGCCGCCAATGCGGCTGCGCTCGATAAGCTGGTGCAGGAACGCAGCTGGCTCGGCCACCTCGCCGCCGATCCCGCCTCGCGCTCGATGACTTCGGTGTGCCTTACCGTGGAAGGCGCGGATGAAGCGCTGATCAAGGCGTTTGCCGGCCTGCTCGAAAAGGCCGGCGCGGCCTATGATATCGCCGGATACCGCGACGCCCCGCCGGGCCTGCGCATCTGGTGCGGCGCTACTGTCGATGCGGCGGATATCGCCGATCTTGGCCCCTGGCTCGATTGGGCCTGGGCTGAAGTCCACGCGCCAGCCTGACCAAAGTGCGCCCCGCTGCGGCGGGGGCACCCTTCAACACACACCTATTCGTCATCCCCGCGCAGGCGGGGATCCAGCTGCACCATCACTTTCCAACGCGACGCCGGGACTGGATTCCCGCCTTCGCGGGAATGACGAGGACACCATGACCAAGCCCCGCGTACTCATTTCCGACAAGATGGACCCCAACGCCGCCCGCATTTTCGCGGAAAGCGGCTGCGACGTTGATGTCATCACCGGCGAAACCCCGGAAGAGCTGATTGCCCGCATCGGCGACTATGATGGCCTCGCCATCCGCTCCTCGACCAAGGTGACCAAGGCGATCCTCGATGCCGCGACGAACCTGAAAGTTATCGGCCGCGCTGGCATCGGCGTAGACAACGTCGATATCCCCTACGCGACCGGCAAGGGCGTCGTGGTGATGAACACCCCGTTCGGAAATTCGATCACCACGGCGGAGCACGCCATCGCGCTGATGTTCGCGCTCGCCCGCCAGATTCCCGAGGCCAATGCCCAGACCCAGCAGGGCCTGTGGCCGAAGAACGGCTTCATGGGCGTCGAAGTCACCGGCAAGACGCTGGGCCTCATCGGCGCCGGCAATATCGGCTCTATCGTGGCGACGCGCGCGCTGGGCCTGCGCATGAAGGTCGTCGCCTACGATCCGTTCCTCACGCCCGAGCGCGCGATCGAAATGGGCGTGGAGAAGGCTGACCTCGATACCCTGCTCGCCAAGGCGGACTTCATCACGCTGCACACCCCGCTCACCAGCGAGACGAAGAACATCCTCAGCCGCGAAAACCTCGGCAAGACCAAGAAGGGCGTGCGCATCGTCAACTGCGCGCGCGGCGGCTTGATCGATGAAGCCGCGCTAAAGGACCTGCTCGACAGCGGCCACATCGCCGGCGCCGCGCTCGATGTGTTCGAGAACGAGCCTGCCAAGGACAGCCCGCTGTTCGGCACGCCGAACTTCATCTGCACCCCCCACCTCGGCGCCAGCACCACCGAGGCGCAGGTCAATGTCGCGCTGCAGGTGGCCGAACAGATGGCCGAATTCCTCACCACCGGCGGCGTGACGAATGCGCTCAACATGCCCAGCCTCTCGGCCGAAGAAGCGCCCAAGCTCAAGCCCTACATGGCGCTGGCCGAACGCCTCGGCAGCCTCGTCGGCCAGCTGGCGCATGACAACCTGACGAAGATCGCCATCGAAGTGGAAGGCGCCGCCGCGCAGCTCAACCAGAAGCCGATCACCGGCGCGGTGCTGGCGGGCCTGATGAAGCAGTATTCGCAGACCGTGAACATGGTCAACGCGCCGTTCCTCGCCAAGGAACGCGGGCTCGATGTGCGCGAAGTGCGGCACGACCGCGAGGGCTATTACCACACGCTCGTGCGCGTGACCGTCAGCACGGCGCAAGGCGAACGCTCGGTTGCGGGCACACTGTTTGCCAATGGCCAGCCGCGTCTGGTCGAGATTTTCGGCATCAGCATCGAAGCCGATCTCGATGGCGACATGCTCTACATCGTGAACTCGGATGCGCCGGGCTTCATCGGTTCCATCGGCACGCTGCTGGGCAAGGCCGGGATCAACATCGGCACCTTCCACCTCGGCCGCCGCGAAGCGGGCGGTGAGGCTGTGCTGCTGCTCTCGGTTGATAGCCCGGTGAGCGAGGCGGTGCTGGCCGATGCCCGCAAGGTTCCGGGCGTGCGCACGGTTCGCGCGCTGAAGTTCTGAGGCCTATCCTTCGACAGGCTCAGGATGAGCGGATCTGGTTGGTGTCGAACCAGCAGAACCGCTCGTGCTGAGCTTGTCGAAGCACCTCGCGCAACGCTTGCGATTTGACCCGGCCCGCAAAGCCCCATAGCCTCCCCCAAGGGGACACACCTTCGGGGACTTACACAATGCGCAAGATACTTCTGGCTGCGGCCACACTCGCCTTCACGGCCACGCCGGCACTCGCCAACGACAATGCGATGATCCAGGGCATGGACGACGCGCTCGCTGCTGCTTTCAACAAGGGTGACGGCGCTGCTGTCGGCGCGATGTATGCGCCCGATGCCACGATGCTGCCCGGTGACAACAAGCTCTACAAGGGCGCAGACATCACAGCATTCTGGGTCGGCGCGACCAAGGCGCTCACCAATCTCAAGCTGACCGTGCTCGAAACCGAGCGGCTTTCCCCCACCTACATCCGCGAAATCTCGCGCGTGCAGTTCGATACCCTGGGCGAGAAGTCCGTCCACGCCGATGTGACCGCCGTCGTCGTCTACAAGCTGGTGGACGGCAAGTGGATGCTCTGGACCGACATCTTCCACTGATCGCCTGAAAGCCCTCTCCCCGCTCATCCTGAGCTTGCCGAAGGGCAGGGGAGAGGGTTGGGAGAGGGGAAAAAGGGGAAGAGGCTCAGTCTGTAATGTCCGAAAGAAATACGTACAACGCCGTCATCATCGGTGCCGGAGTGATTGGCTGTGCCATCGCGCTCGATCTTGCGCGGCGCGGCCTGCGCACCTTGAACGTGGATCGCGGCCCCGCACCTGGGCACGGCTCCACATCCTGGTCTGCCGCGATCATCCGGCCCTATTACTCGACGATCGATGGCACCGCGCTTGCCTATGAAGCGCATTTCGCATGGCAGAACTGGGCAGATTACCTCGGCTACCGGCCCGATTCCGCGCTGCACTACAACGAATGCGGCTGCCTCGTGCTCGAAGCGGCGGAGAATCGCCAACTGGCGGGCACGCGGTCCATCATGCGTGAGGTTGGCGTTCCCTTCACGGACGTGTCGACGAGCGAGCTTCCCGAATGGCTCCCCGGCGCGGACCTCAGCCAATTCAGCCCCGCGCGCCGGATTGATGATCCCGAATTCGGCCAAACCGCTGGCGATCCCATCACGGGCGCGATGTTCTGCCCCACCGGCGGCTATATCAGCGATCCCCAACTGGCCACCGCCCAGATTGCCGGGGCCGTGGAGCGCGCAGGCGGCCATTTCCGGTTCAACGACACCGTTCTTGCCATCCACCAGTCCGCCGGAAAGATCACCGGCCTGACCTGCGACAAGAGCGGCCTGATCCACACGCCCATCGTCATCAACGCGGCCGGCCCCGCCTCCCGCTGGGTGAATGAACTGTCCGGCGCGCACAAGCCCGAGCATATCAGCACCCGTCCGCTGCGGCAGGAAGTGGCCTACGTCCCCATGCCGCAGGCGGCATCAGGCCCCGGGCTTCGATTCGTGCTCACCGATGCAGACTGCGGTATCTACATGCGCCCTGAGCAATCAGGCCACTTGCTGATCGGATCCCTCGAACCGGCCTGCGACATCCTCGAATATCTCGATACAGAGGATTTCGAGGCGAGCCTCTCCGATCAGTGGACCAATCAGGTCTGGCGCGCCGCCCTGCGCTTTCCGGACCTCGGGATTCCCAACACGGCACAGGGGTTCGCCGCGCTTTACGACGTCAGCGAGGACTGGATTCCGGTTTACGACAAGAGCGATCTGGGCGGCTATTTCACCGCGATCGGCACCAGCGGAAACCAGTTCAAGAATGCACCGCTTGTTGGCGGGCTGATGGGCCATCTCATCGAGAGCGTGATGAACGGCGCCGACCACGACCGCTCACCTTTGCAGTATCGCTTGCCGGTGACAGGCCGGGACGTGGGACTGGGGGCTTTCTCGCGCCTGAGGCCCATAAACCGTGCGAGCAGCTTTTCCGTGCTGGGATAACAGGCAGCCGTTTCCCGGCAACGTCCCGTGATCGCTGGCCGGGTGCGCGGTTACTCCAGGTAGTTTCGGCGCAGCGCGGCGATGTCCTGCGCGGTGAGGCCGATTTCGTCCCTGAGGTAGTTGTCGACCGATCCCCATTTGGTCTCGATCTCCGCAAAGGCCCCAGCAAGATAAGGGGTGCCGTCTGCCTCCAGCAACGGCTGCGGCTTGTCTGCGCCGGGCGCGTCTTGATAGCGCGCAAACATCAGCGCGACGGGGTTGTCCTTGTGGAGCTCGGGGTTGATGCGCGGCAGTTCAAACTGCGGCCGGCGATATTCGGTAGAGAGCAGATAGTCGCGCACGATCACTTCGCGCGGCACGCCCAGCGCCGACATCACCATGGCCGATGCAAACCCTGTGCGATCCTGCCCCGCCGAACAATTGAACGCCAGCGGACCTTCGTTGCGCTTGAGCTTTTCGAAGATGACCTTCAATTGCGGCGCGAAGAACTTCGGGAAATTGTGATAGAGCGCGGCACCATTGCGCATCGCCGCGCCAGTATTCATCATGGTGCCCATCTGATAGCCGATGGCGGAATAGGCCACGCCGTCAATTTTGGAAGGGGCGAGGACGCGCTCTTCGTCAGACCGCAGATCGATCATGTTGCGCAGGCCCAGCGCGCGAATGCGGGCCTGATCCTGCGCGGTCAGCAGCGGGGTCGCGCCAGACCGATAGATCGTGCCCCACCGGATCGTCTTGCCTCCAGCCGCCTGGTAACCGCCAATGTCGCGGAAGTTTGAGCCCTGCTCCAAGGGCAGCACTCTTTCGGCCACGCGCACCACGCTGCCGTCGCGGCGATCCCGGATCGTGAAAAAGCGGCGCGCCTCGGTGGCTCCCGCCGTGTCGACATAGGTGCCGTCAAGATCGGCGGCGGAAACGACTTGCGCCGTTTTCACCGGTGCCTTGGGGTCATTTGCTACAAGCACATCGACCGGCCCCGCCGCTTGCCACCGCACGGTCAGCGTCCCGTCCACCGCACGAATTACTTCCGCTCCGGTTGCCTTGGCCACCACCGGTTGTGCAGAAAAAAGCGCGATGATGGCCAGGGGCACCATGGCGTGGCCGGAAAGCGAACCCTTTTTCATGATCAATCCTTCGCAAGGCGCGTCGCCAGCAGACGTTGCATTCTACCGAGCGATCAATTCAAAAACCGCGTAGCGCTGTTTTATGACGTTTCCATAGCAGTCACATCTGTCCCGCTTGTATCCGATTCAGTGTCTTCGTTTGGTCTTCTAAAAGCCGCCGAAGAGTCACTTTCGCCCTCTAGATGCGCCGGCTGAGGGGCAGGCGGTTTACCGGCATGCTGCAATCCGCAGCCCCCGTTTATTGCTAATTTCAGGGGGCACACGATGAAACCGACTTTGAAGACACTCGCCGCGCAGATGCTTCCCTTGCTGCTTGCCGGTGTTTCTTCGCAGGCCTTTGCCGCAGAAACCGCGCCTGCACCTTCAGGAGACGCAGTCGCTGCCGACGCAGGCGAGCAAGGTGGCCTCACGGAGATGATCGTCACCGCGCAAATGCGGCCGGAGAACTTGCAGCAGACCCCGATTGCCATCTCGGTGCTCGACAGCGGCGCGCTGGTCAATCGTCACGTCCAGTCGCTGGTCGATCTGAGCGACGGCACGATCCCCAGCTTGCGCGTGGCCCCGTTTTTCTCGCGGCCGGGCGCATTGATCATCAACGTACGCGGCGTCGGCGTGCTGTCTGACAGCAACCAGCCCGCGCGCGATCAGGGTGTCGGGGTCTATATCGACGGGGTCTACCTCGGCCGACCGCAGGCGCTTGGCGCGGCCATGTTCGATGTCGATAACATCGAAGTGCTCAAGGGGCCGCAAGGCACCTTGTTCGGTCGCAATACAGAAGGCGGCGCCGTCAGCATCACCACCAAGCGGCCCAGCGGCGAATTCAAGCTCAATGCCACGGTCGGGGCCGGCAACTATGGCAGCTATAACGGGGTGGTCCACGTCGACTTGCCCAGCTTCAGCAATCTCAGCGTCAAGCTGGATGGCATCGTCACCCGTCGCGGCGGTTTCGTGAAGAATCCGCTCCAGGGCCAATCGGATTTCAACAGCTTCGATCGCCGGGGCGGCCATGTCGAACTGATGTGGAAGCCGAACGACACGGTAACCGCCGATCTCTCGTTCGATTCCTCCTACGATGCCACCAGCACGCTCTACCAGCAGCTCGTCGGCGCCCCGTTCGCCGTCCCGGCCTCGGGTCCAGACAACCCGGCGATTGCGGCCTATGTCATCGCAGCAGCCACCCCCTTGCAGCCGAACCGCGTCAGCGTTGCGGCAGTGGGCGCGATCGAGCAGCCAAGCGTTGGCAAGACGAACGGGGGGCGGTTCAACCTTGAATGGCAGGTGATGCCCAAGCTGCTGCTCAAGTCGATCACGGCCTATCGCGAACTGACCCAGACCCAATTCGACAACGCCGGCGCTGCCTCGTCGTTCGTGACCCGCCCTGCGGCCAATTTCACCGGGGCCTTTTTCCAGCGCTACAGCCTCGCAGCATTCCGCCAGAATCAGTTGAGCGAAGAGCTTCAGGCGATTGGCGAGTTTGGCCGGGTCAATTTTGCCGCCGGCGCGCTCTATTATCAGGAGCGCGTCCAGGATGACGCGCAGGCACCGTTCGTGGCGCGCTTTTCAGATGCGGCGGGCGGCACGTTCACGGTGGACCCGGGCGGGTATCCCACGTCAGCGCTTTCGCCCTATGTGGTGCAGCGTGCCAGCTATGTCACCACCACCAGCATCGGGGCCTATGGACAGGGCACCTACACGCCGCCGATCGCCGCTGACATGGTGCATCTGACGCTCGGCGCTCGCTGGACGCGCGACAAGAAGGAGGGACGGCTGTTCACCGTCAACGGCGCGCTTCCTGCCGGAATCAACGGGAATCCTCCGGCAGAGATCCCGCTCGAGTATTCAAAATCGCGGGTCGACCCCTTGGTCAATCTCGGCGTTGATGCATCGCGCGATATCCATTTCTACGGCAAGTGGAGCACCAGCTACCGCTCGGGCGGCGCGAACTCGCGTTCGCTCAGCTACGCTCGGTTCGATCCGGAGACCGTCTCGATGTTCGAGATCGGCGCGAAGACCGAGTTCTGGGATCGCCGCGCCCGCCTCAACATCGCGGCGTACACCGGCTCCTACAAGAACATCCAGCTCGACTTCAGCGGCCAATACGAGGATTTCGTCAACGGCGTGCGGGTTGTCACCACCCGCACCACGACCAACACCGTCAATGCCCCCGGCACCGGGCGGCTCAAGGGGGTTGAGGCGGAATTGACCGTGATGCCGCTGGACGGCCTCACGCTATCGGGCAGCTTTGCCTATACCAGCGTGAAAATCCCGGACACGGTGAACCCGTTCCAGCAGCGCATCAACGGCCAGATTGTCTCGGTCACGGCCGCCCAGAAGATCTATCAGGTCTATACGCCTGAATACGCCGCCAGCGGGTCGATCGATTACGAGCTCCCGCTGAACGGTTTCACGCTCAGGGCGCATCTCGATGGGAATTACGATTCAGGCTTTTACGCCAACTACACGGACTCGCTGCTCGATAGCCGCACTCGTGCGGTGCGCTTTGCGCAGCCCAAGGGTGACAGCGCGTTTGTGGTGAACGGCCGGATTGCCATTGCGGATATCGACATGGGCAACGACAGCGCGCGGCTGACAGTTTCAGCCTGGGCGCGCAACTTGTTCAACGAACAGCACATGTTCTACAAATCGGGTGCGCCGACATCCGGCATCACCGGCTTCTTCAACGATCCGCGCACGTTCGGCGTGGAAGTGAACCTTAAGATGTGATCTTCGGCTGATCAGGCTGCCAATCAGGAAAACCCCATGCGGCACATCCGCATGGGGTTTTTCGTTTCAGACTGAAGGCTTTCCAGGCCGAAGCCGCGCCGGTGAAAGGGGGCTGTGACCGGTTCCGATGGCGGGTGCAACAAGGCCCGAGATCCTAGGTCGCCGCAGCATCGTGCCTGTCCGGCACGCCCAACAAACTTTCCTACAACCCCCAAATCTGCGAGGCTCCGCGCCTTCCGTCCCCACCGCCGAGCCGCCCCGCCCATGCCGCAATCCCCGCCGCCCGCACCGCAGTCATTGATCGCTCCGGTCGATCAAACTTGCCCCACTGATCGGGTTCAGTTTTTCCTCAGGGGCGTGTCAACCGTGTCAACCGTAAGGAATCCCGACAGGTCGGCGAGGGGCAGTGGGCGCCGCGTCTGCACCGCGCAATTGGGGTTCGATTCTCCCGCGCGGTGGGCTAGGGCGCCTTTGTCATGACCGAACCGAACCCCGATCTCCTGCCTGAGGGCCTTGAAGACCGCCTGCCGCGCGAAGCCGCGGCCACCACGCGCGTGATGCGCAGTGTGCAGGATGTGATGCACGGCCACGGCTATGACCGTGTGCTGCCGCCGATGATCGAGTTCGAGCGCAGCCTGGCCGCGCGGATGGACGGGATCAGCCCCCCCGATTCTGGCCGGCGCATGTTCCGCTTCGTCGATCCCGCGTCCTTGCGCATGATGGGCCTGCGCAGCGATCACACGCCGCAGATCGGCCGCATCGCGAGCACCCGCCTCGCCGCTGCCGCGCGCCCGCTGCGGCTGTGCTATGCGGGGCAGGTGCTCACCATCAAGGGCGATGCGCTCGATCCCGCGCGCGAGCGGTTGCAGTGCGGGGCCGAACTGATCGGCGCAGACAATGTCGCCGCGGCCTCCGAAGTTGTCGCCATCGCGATAGAGGCGCTGCAGGCCGCCGGTGCGCAAGGCGTCAGTGTCGATTTCACGCTCCCCGATCTTGTCGATACGCTGGCGGAGAAAGCCTTCCCGCTGGAGCCCGGACAGATCGAGGCGGTGCGGCGCGAGCTTGATACCAAGGATGCGCGCGGCCTCGTCGATGCGGGCGGTGAGGCCTATGTCCCGCTGCTCTACGCCACCGGTGAATTCGAGACTGCGCTGGAAAAGCTGGCCGCAATCGATGCCGGCGGCGCGCTCGCCGGGCGCATTGCCGCGCTGCGCGCCATTGCGGCTGCACTGGGCGGCACCGCGCGGCTCACGCTCGATCCTTCGGAGCGGCACGGCTTTGAATACCAGTCATGGCTGGGCTTTACGCTCTATGCCGATGGCGTGCGCGGCGCGCTGGGCCGGGGCGGCACTTATCGCATTGCGGGTTCGGGTGCCAAGGGGGCGGAAGGCGAAGTCGCCACCGGCTTCTCGCTCTATCCCGATGCGCTGATCGCCCAAGTCGCCGATGCCGAACATGGCGAGGACAGCGTGTTCCTGCCGCTGGGCCACGACCGCGATACGGCAGCCCGCCTGCGCAGCATCGGCTGGCGCACTGTCGCGGCGCTGAGCGAGGCGGACAGCGCGCAGGCGCTGGGCTGCACCCATGCGCTGCAGGGCGGCGAGCCGGTGAAGCTCTAGAGCTTCACGACCTCACCATCTTCCTTGGTGAAGCTTTCGGGCCTGCGTTCCAGCAGATCGAGCACAGCTTCCGAGGGACGGCACAGCTTGGTGCCCTTGGGGCTGACCACGATGGGCCGGTTCACCAGGATGGGATGCTGGGTCATCGCTTCGAGGATCGCCGCGTCGGTGGCGGCGGGATCGGTGAGGCCCAGTTCCTCGGCGGGCGTGCCCTTGGTGCGCAAGATATCGCGCGCGGTGCCGCCCATGTCGCTGACGATCCGCTCAAGCTGCGGCAAGGTCCAGCCCGCCTTGACGTATTCGACCACGTCGGGCGCATAACCCGCCGCCGTGATCATCGCGAGGGTGTTGCGCGAGGTGCCGCACTTGGGGTTGTGATAGATGGTGATGGGGAATGTGCCTGTCATGCCGGGTCCTCTGCCAGAAGCCAGCCGAACACGGCAAGGGCAGTGATCGCCCCCGCCAGTTGCCCGGCGATGAAAAGGGGAACGGAAGCGGGCGCGATCCCCGCAAATGTATTGGTCAGGCTGCGCGCCAGCGTCACCGCCGGATTGGCGAACGAGGTGGAGGCGGTGAACCAATAGGCCGATGTGATGTAGAGCCCGACTGCCAAGGCCGTGAATTCGTTGCGGTGTTTCGAAACGGCGAGGATCGTGCCGACAAGGCCGAACGTTGCGACCAGTTCTGCCAGCCCTTGCCCCCAACCATCGCGGGCATGGACTGAAACCTGCAGCACGGGTTCGGCAAACATCGCATGCGCAAGCCACACGCCCAGCACCGCGCCCAGGGTCTGCGCGGCGGCATAGGCCAGCGCATGGCCCGCACCAAGCTGGCGCCGCAGGGCCGCCACCATGGTCACCGCCGGATTGAAATGCGCCCCTGATATCGGGCCGAACATATGGATCAGCACCACCAACCCCGCGCCGGTGGAAAGGGTGTTGCCCAGAAGCGCGATGGCATCATTGCCGCCTGCCAGCCGCGCACCCATGATGCCGGATCCGACGACCACCGCCAGCAGCATCAGGGTGCCGAGCCCTTCGGCCGCAATCCGCCGAGCGAGGGTCATCCGGCGTCTCCGCAGGCGAGGGCCAGCCCGGCAAGCGGCGCGCAGATTTCCGGTGCGCCGCCGCAGCAGTCTTCCACCAGAAAGCCCAGCATCGCGCGCATGGCCGCATAGTTGGCGGTATAGATCACTGATCGGCCGTCACGCCGGGATTGCACCAGCCCGGCATGGCCAAGGATCGCCAGATGCGTGGAAAGAGTGTTGGGCAGCACTCCCACTTCGTGCGCGATCTTGCCGGCGGGAAGGCCTTCGGGGCCGGCTTTGACCAGCAGGCGAAACACGGCAAGCCGGTGCCCGTGTGCCAAGGCAGAAAGCAGGTCTACCGCGCGGGGGAGGGGCAGGGTCATGGCAAGCTCCGATTCGATATTTCGGGAATATCCGAAATAAAAGGCAGGGGCCAGTCCTGCCTGCTCGCGCCTTGCCCTTGCCCCCACACTCCCCTAGGGCCCCAGCCGACTTTGAACTGCAGCAGAGAGTGTGCGCACCGTGGCCAACGTGACCGTGATCGGCGCCCAATGGGGCGATGAGGGCAAAGGTAAGATCGTCGACTGGCTGGCAAGCCGCGCCGATGTCGTGGTGCGCTTCCAGGGCGGGCACAATGCCGGCCACACGCTGGTGGTAGGCGATCAGGTCTATAAGCTCAGCCTGCTGCCCTCGGGCATCGTCACGGGCACCTTGTCGATCATCGGCAATGGCGTGGTGCTCGATCCCTGGGCCTTGAAAGCTGAGATCGAAAAGTTGACCGCGCAGGGTGTCAGCATCCATGCGGAAAACTTCGCGATTGCAGACAATTGCCCGCTGATCCTGCCGCTCCACCGCGATCTTGATGGCCTGCGCGAAGTGGCTGCCGGATCGGGCAAGATCGGCACGACCGGACGCGGCATCGGCCCTGCTTATGAGGACAAGGTGGGCCGCCGCGCGATCCGCGTCTGCGATCTGGCGCACCTCGATGCAATGGACGCACAGCTTGCGCGTCTTTGCGCCCACCACGATGCCCTGCGCGCCGGCTTTGGCCAGCCGCCGGTGGACCGTGCCGCGCTGCTTGAGGAACTCCGCGAAATCGCGCCGTTCGTGCTGCAATATGCGCAGCCGGTGTGGAAGCGCCTGAAAAAGGTGCGCAAAGCCGGTGCGCGGATCCTGTTTGAAGGCGCGCAGGGCGTTCTGCTCGATGTCGATCACGGCACCTATCCGTTCGTCACTTCGTCCAACACCGTCTCGGGCACCGCGGCTTCGGGTTCGGGCCTCGGCCCCAATTCGACCGGCTTCGTGCTTGGCATCGTCAAGGCCTACACCACGCGCGTCGGCTCGGGTCCGTTCCCGACAGAGCTTGAGGATGCAGTCGGCCAGCGCCTGGGCGAACGCGGCCATGAATTCGGCACCGTCACCGGTCGCAAGCGCCGCTGCGGCTGGTTCGATGCGGTGCTTGTGCGCCAGTCCTGCGCGATCTCGGGCGTTACCGGCATTGCGCTGACCAAGGTCGACGTGCTCGACGGGTTCGACAAGGTGAAAATCTGCACCGGTTACCGCCTCCACGGCAAGGTGCTGGATTACTTCCCCAGCCACGCGGCCGATCAGGCTGCAGTGGAGCCGATCTATGAGGAAATGGACGGCTGGGAGGGCACCACTGCCGGCGCACGCTCGTGGGCCGATCTCCCGGCGCAGGCGATCAAGTATATCCAGCGCGTGCAAGAGCTTATCGAAACGCCCGTCGCGCTTGTATCGACCAGTCCCGAGCGCGAGGACACCATCCTCGTGCGCGATCCGTTTATCGATTGATCGCTAGAACTTCGTCGTCCGGCCTTTGCCGGAGATGTCGAAAATGCTTTGCAGAAGGGCATCGGCTCCCTTGGCATAGGGGTCGATCCGCAGCAGTGTGCCATCGGCAAATGCTGCTTCGAACCAGCCGGTTCCGTTTTGGCGCAAGCTCCTGATGGCTGTGATAGGCCGCTCGATCACGGCGCCGTCCGACGCGCGGAACCGCACCGTGCTGTCGCGCCAGCCTATCCCGGCGCGCACGATCCGGCGCATGTGCAGCAGGCTGAGCACTGTTCCTGAGGCAAAGGCCAGCGCCATCCACCCGGCGATCTGCATCTGCGTCGCGCCGTCCGCCCGCGAAGAGCCGACGAAGCACACGACATATCCGATCAGAGCGGCAAGCGCGGCGGACAGCACCAGCCCTGTCCAGTGCATTGCACCCGGGCGGATACGTTCCCAGCCCGCCATGGCCTGCGATCCCGAGGCAATCAGCCAGCCCGGCACAGCTGCGGTGGCCGCGCCGGCTGCACCGGCAAGGATCGGACCCCAGAACGGTCCTGGCAAGGGCATGGCGGCGAATTCCATCTTGGGACTATACCATGCGCCGGTTGCCAATCTCTTTCCCTGGCCGCTTGGTTGAAACCGAGTCGTGCGCTTACAGAGGGCTGACGGTTGGTTCACCCGACTGATTTGGTCAGGCGCAAGGTCATGGAAACGGGTCTGGGACAAGGATAACTCGGACCGCTGGGAGGACGCGAATTCGTGTTTGTTTCCAACAGGTCGCTAAAGCGGCCCAGCGCAAGGTTCGGCATCTTGATCCAGATTGGAGGAATATGATCTTGACCTGAACACGTTTTGTTCCAGTATTGTTCGCGTACGGACTTTTACGGAGTGCACTTTCGATGGGACAGGCTGCAAAGCAGTTCGATTTCCGCGCAGGGCCGGCGCAGGGCAGTGACCTGACGGCGTCGCGGGTGGTGGAGATGCGCGGCCGGGTGCAAGATCGCGGTACCTCGGCGCTTGCCGTCTCGATCTTCGCAGACCGCAGTTATCTGCGCGCGGAGATGGAGGAAGATGCGTCGGCTGCAGGGCTGCGTATCGCGCAGACGGCCGATCTGGGCAATCTGCTGACGGCGGAGCCAGGCCCTGCGCTTGGTGATCTTGTGCTGGTCGATTGCCCGGTGATCGATGGCGCTGAACTGGCGGCGCTGGCGCGGCTCGATCTTCGCGCGGCAAAAAGCGGTGCGCAACTCGTTGTCTCGACCAGCATCGGCTCGCTTGATGATGTGTTCGGCTGTCTCGATCAGAGCGAGGCACAGATCCTCGTCACCCCTAGCCGCGCGGATCGGGTCATTGCGCTTGGCCGCACGTTGGCGCGTGCCGGGAACCGGGTGCGTGAACTGTCCGACGAAGATCGCCTCGCGCTGCTGCGTCTGACCGAGCAGGTCGGCCAGATCGCCCAGAGGCTTGAGGCGCTTTCATCCAGTTCGGGCGGAGCTGCTGCAGATGCATCGCCTTTCCGGTTTGAAGGCGCAGGCGATGAAGGCCGCCTCGATGAAGGTACCGATCGCCTCGTGCGGGCCGCCCGGCCGCCGCTTCCCGATCCTCGGCTCGTGCGCAAGATCATCCGCCAGCGCCAGCTGCGCGCGCGGTTCTTCGAAGGCGATCTCTTTGCCGATCCTGCGTGGGACATGCTGCTTGATCTCACCGCCGCGCGTGCAGAGCATGTGCGCGTGTCTGTCACGTCGCTGTGCATCGCCTCGGGCGTGCCGCCTACCACCGCTTTGCGCTGGATCGGCCAGATGACCGACGCGGGCCTGCTGCAGCGGGTCGATGATGAAACCGACCGCCGCCGCGCCTTCATCACGCTGACGGACAAAGCAGCAGACGCCATGGCCCGCTACTTCGCCGAACTCGGTGCGGCGGCGACGCTTCTCGTTTGAGGCGGGGCTGGTTTGAGCCTCGGAACCTGAGGTTTTGGATTTAAGCCGCCGGATTGGAGCCTGACGGCCTGAGACATGCCTGCCTTGATGGCAGTTTGGCTTGATCCGATTTTGGCCTGAGACCAGTCCGGCCTAATCACGCTCGTCTTGTCTTGCGTCGTTGGCCTTAGGCCAGTCGGGCCAAAGGCCAACCGTGGTCGCGCCCATCCCTTCAGCCTCGTCGTTGCAGGGCGGCTCGCAGTAGAGCAACCGCGTCGCCACGGGACATGGCGAGAAACTGCCTCACGTAGACGTGCCCGAAGCGCGGCGTGAATTGGGCGCTCAAGCAAGGCTCGTGTGGCCGCGCGGCCACACGAGCCAGCGCTCAATCGGGGGTTGCTGTCTCGCCGCGCTCGGCTTGGCTCCGAAGCGGCCGCGCGCGTAGCTGTGTTTCGAGCGCGGCCAGTTCGGCACCCGCTCCGCGCGCATCGAGCGCGGCCTGAAGCGAGCGGTATTGTGCCAGCACCGCCGTCCCGGTTGCTGTCAGCCGGGCCCCTCCGCCACGAGAGCTCCCGGGCGATGTTTCCACCAGTGGCACGGCCCAGCACCGGTTCATCAGATCGACCAATTGCCATGCCCTGCGATAACTCATCCCTAACCGCCGCCCTGCAGCCGAGATGGAACCCTCAGCTGCGATTGCATCGAGCAGGTCGGCCTTGCCCGGTCCCATGGCAATGGCATCACCGCAGAGGATCTGAAGCTTTAGCTTGAGGGAGGCGGGCACGCTGGACATGCCGTCTCATCTACCTCTGCAGGGCATTGGGCTCAATCCCGCTCGAGAAGGCTGGCTGCGCTCGGCCAGGCCATCCGCAGAACCGGTGCGCCCCGTGCGGCAGGCATGTCGTCCAATGTGCGCTCGACCCTTTGTCCGCCGAGCCGCTCATAGAAGCGGATGGCGCCCGCATTGGCCTCAAAGACCCAGAGATGGAATGCCCGAGCCGGATCTAGCTCCGCCACTGCGGCCCGAATGAGTTTTTCGCCGATGTTATGGCCGCGCAACGCTGGAAGCACGTGCAGATTGTCGATCAGGCTGCCCCAGCGCGCGTCACTATCACGGTAGAAACAAACAAAACCTAAGGCCTCGTGACCAGCGCTTTCCGCGACAAGGACCGTCTGGTTGGGATATGGATGGGCGAAGCGATCGGCCCAGAGCGTACGGCGATCCGCCTCGATCGGCCCTGCCAGAAACGCGGGATCGAGCACATCGGCGTAGGTATCTCGCCAGCTTTCGCAGTGGATGGCCGCGATTCGACTGCCATCGGCAGCGCTTGCCGGCCGAATGATGATCTGTTTCCGTGCCGCGGTGCTTGGAATGGCTTGCCTCCTTCTCAGTCCCGCAATGTCAGAACAGTTCATCAAGCAGGAGGTGGAAATCAATTCGCGCGCGGTCTCCCGTGCCTTCGCCAAGAGCTGCCAGAAGGCGCGCTTGCAGGCCCGATCCGAAATCCCCCAGGCAGTTCCAAAGGATCGCGATGTCCTGATACCGGTCGGCTAGTCCCACGCGGCCGACATCGATGCAGCCGGTGACGGCGCCGTTTTCGATCAGGATGTTGTCCAGCGAGAAGTCCCCATGGGTCACGACCGGTGCTGCTTGTGGCAAGGGCTGAGCCAGCAGGGCGCTCCACACCTGCTCGGCGGTCCAACCTTCGCGGCAATCATCGAAATCATCCTCATCCACAAGCCCGGCATCGATGTGATGACGGGCCAGATGCAGCCGATGCGCGGCGGAAGCGGTGAAAGGGCATGTGGCGGCCGGGATGGCGTGAAACCGGTCCAGAAAGCCCGCGAGGGCGACGACGACTGAATCGGCCCGCTCCGGATGTGCGTTCAGCACCTCCCATGCGGTTTCGCCCGGCAAGGCCGTCATCAGCAACCAGGCCGAACCCTGCTCCAGCGCAAACGCCGAAACGTGTGGCACCGGCACATGCGGGACCAGCCAGCGCAGCCGGGCCAGTTCATCGACCAATGCGTCGACCACGGTGCCGCTGCCGTGCTTGAGAAAATGCGTTGTGCGGCCATCCCGGTCCGCAACGCGCCAGACATCGCCGCCCGATTGCCCAACCATGCTGCATGCCCACGCATGGCCCGTTTCCAGATCGCGCAGAGCCGCTGCTATCGCTTGCGGCAAGGACGGGGCTTCGCAGGGAATTTCGCGTGGCTGATCCATCTTCGCCTCATGTCTTCGGGGCTCACATGGGAATAGCCGGTGCCGTTTCCAAGAGAGAGACGGGCGCAACCGCGGGTGCGCTGTCGTGCCCGGTCATGCCGCCGCGCGCGCCGCGCCCAGCATCCGGTCAGCCAGCATCCGGCCCGAGACCCATGCGCATTCCACTCGTGGGCCCAGCAGCCAATCGCCGCAGGCTCCGATCCGCTGGGCTTCATTCCACAAGCAGCCGAGCCCGGTTCCAGCGGAAAGGGCATAGCGCCAGCGATGCACCGAATGGGCAATCGGCTGCAAAGCGGGTGCACCAGTCGCGGCGCCCAAGGCTGCCAGAAGGATCGGCGCGATATCTTCGGGCTGGCGTTCGAGGTTCGCGGTCGACCACTGCGGCGTTGCCTGCACCACCCAGCTTTCAGGCCCTGCACGCCCCGGCTTGGCGCTGTCGCGCGCGGCCCAAGCCAAGATCCCGTTATTGCGCAGAATGTCACTATCGTGCGGCAGCGGCGCATCAAATGCAAACATGCCGCTCCAGCAAGGCTGAGACCGGGCGAACAATGCAGTGCGCGCCAGTTCGAAATCATGAAGAGTCAGGATCGGTGCGGCCTGTTCCGCAGGCAGCGCGAGCACGGCTGCGTCGAAGTGCTCGGCCGGCATACCTTCGCCGAGCAGCCGCCAGTGTGCACCTTCGCGTGCCAACCCGCTGACGTGGTGGGAGAAACGTACTTCGTGCCGCGCAGCCATGGCGCGTACCACCACGTTCATCGCGGGCACGCCGATCCAGGCATCATCGCGCGCCTCCGGCCAGCGAACGGCGAGCCCTGCCTCCGCCCAGCGGGCGACCTCGGCGGAAAACCCGGCATCACGCACGGTAAAATACTGCGCGCCGAAATCGAACGAGGCCTCACCATGCGGCGTATCGATCCGCCGCGAGGCCATGCGTCCGCCGGCCTTGCGGCCCTTGTCGAACAACGTCACGCGCCAGCCAGCGCCGGCCAACGCATCTGCGCAGGAGAGGCCGGCAATTCCAGCCCCGATGATGGCAACGGTCGGCATCTGCTTGATCGCCGTTACTTCCGACCCATCAATGACAGCACTTCCTTGCGGCTGCTGGCATCCTCCAGGAAGCAGCCGAGCATGCGGCTGGTGACCATGTTGACGCCGGGAGTGCGCACGCCGCGTCCGGTCATGCAGCCATGCTGCGCCTCGATCACCACAGCGACACCCTGCGGCTGGAGATTTTCCCAGATGCAGGTGGCAACTTCGCTCGTCAGCCGCTCCTGAATCTGGAGGCGGCGAGCGTAGCCGTGCAGCACGCGAGCAAGCTTGGAAATCCCGACCACGCGGTTGCGCGGCAGATAGGCGATCGAGGCAGTGCCCGTGATCGGGGCGAGGTGGTGTTCGCAATGCGACTGGAACGGAATGTCGCGCAGCAGCACGACCTCATCATATCCCGCGACTTCGCTAAACGTGCGGCGCAGGTGCTGGCCCGGATCTTCTTCATAACCAGCGCAGTATTCCCGCCATGCGCGGCCTACGCGGCTGGGCGTATCGGTAAGGCCCTCGCGGTCCGGATCATCGCCCGCCCAGCGCAGCAGGGTACGGATGGCCTCCTGCACAGGCTCAGGAACGATCAATTTGCCGTTTTCGTCGCGCGCTTCGAACTCGTGTTTGACGTAATTCATTGGTGCGCTCCGTGGACGATAGAATTATTGCAGGTCGCTAACGGCTGCAATTATGCTGCACAAAAAATGGCAAAACTCCGCGCGGCGCAAATCGGAGCGCCAGCGCAATTGGGATTACCTTTGCGGCATTGTTGTTGCTAAGGATCGGGACAGGGCCGGTTTTTGGGAACATGGACCTAAGGGCAATTGCGCGGAGCGCGCATGAGCCGAAGGGAAGACGGATGGCAATAGGCGCAATGATCGAGAACAGTCTGGTGGCGGCAGTGGTGAGCAATCCCCGGCTGCCCGACAATCCCATCGTGGAGTGCAATGCGGCGTTCATGGACCTCACCGGCTATGGCCGCGACGAGATCATCGGGCGTAACTGCCGCTTTCTTCGCGGCCCCGGCACCGAACCCGAACTGACCGAGCAGCTGCGCTCCGGTATTGCGGCGCGCGTGCCAGTGATGGTCGAACTGCTGAACTACAAGCGTGACGGGACGCCCTTCCGCAACGCCGTGATGGTTGCGCCGATCTTTGATGCAGCGGGCGAACTGGAATGGTTTCTCGGCAGCCAGGTCGAAATCGCAGTTGCGGCGGAAAACGTGCCGAGCCCGCGTGCTGCCGAAGCGCGTGAGAAGGTTGCCGCACTGTCGCGCCGGCAGCGTGAAATTCTGGAATGCATCGCAGCTGGCCGGCTCAACAAGCAGATCGCCTACGAACTGGGCCTCAGCGAGCGCACCGTAAAGCTGCACCGCGCCGCCGTGCTGCGCGCGCTGGGCGTGCGCACCAGCGCCGATGCCATCCGCATGGCGATCGAAGCCGGTCTCTAAACCGCCGCCAAGGCGGATCAACTTGCCCTCCGGGACAGGTTGAGACCGGCAGGCCCTAAGCCCACCTCAACGCTATCGGGTCGATGGAGCAACGCTCCTCTTCGCGGTCGCAAATGGGTGCGAACCTTTCGGTCCCCCCCGCTTCATCGGGAGGTTCGCACCTTTCCCCTACAACAGAATGGCATCTTTTTGGCTGGGGCGCTTGCCCAGAGCCAAGCTACTTTTGCCAGCGCGCGTGCCCGCCGAAACTTGCCGTAACGAAGCTGCCCCCCGGTTCCTTGCGGAACCGGGGGGCAGCCTGTGTGGCTAGGGGAACAGATCAGAAAGCGGCGGTGACCGAGACCACGACCTTCGAGCCGGCAATCGTCTTGCCGTTCTTGGTCGAGGAGAAGTTCGGCTGCAGGTAGGCCGCTTCGGCATCGCTGATGTCGGTATCGACATAGGCGACGCCGAGGGTGAGCTTGCCCAGCGCGACATCAGCGCCGAGCAGCCAATCGAGGTACTTGCCTGTCGGCGCCACGCTGGTGCCGTTCGGCCCGAGGCCGGAGTTGCCCTTCGAATAGCCGAAGTGCCCCTTGAGCGTGATCGGCGTGGAGGGAATGCCGGCTGCCGCATCGGTCCAGAGGTAGAGATTGTCCTTCTTGTCGCCCGGGTTGTCGTAGACCCCGGCAACGGCCGAAGCGCCCGTATTGTACCATTTGCCCAGCGCTTCCTGCTTGGGCGCATAAGCGACACCTGCGGTCAGGCTAGCGGGGCCGACCGTGCCGGAAAGCTTCACGTAAGGCTCGGCAAAAGCGGTTTTGCTGGAGCCGCCGGGATAGGTGTACCAGGTCAGGCCCACATCAAGCGCGGCGCCCTCTGCGACCGGGAACTTGTATCCGGCGATGAGATCGAGTTCGAGGTTCGGGCCGCCGAAGGTGCCCCATCCTGCGAGGTTCGACGACCAGAAGCCGGCATAGGCGCCGCTTTCATGGCTCATCGTAATGCCCGCCTGCACGGCAGCGCCGCCGTTTGATTGGGAGACGCCGCGGAACCGGTAGTCGGAGACGAGTGCGGCGCTACCTGAAACGGTCAGGGCCGGGGGAGGAGCGGTTTCTTCAGCGTGCGCGGCAGTTGCGGCCAGCGAGGAAACGGCGGTCAGAAGCGCCATGGTGGCAAGACGGAAATTCATTTGGAACGACCTCCCTGGGACCGAGCCCGAGACTAAGGATACCGTTCCTGCCTGCGACCGCGCCCGCGTGACCTCTCACCATGTGGTGCCACGTCTTGTGCGGTATAGTAATACTTAACGTAACTTTATTGCTGGATGATTGCTGAACTATGTCTAAACATTGCCAATCTTGCTGCAGTGCAAAAAACTCTGGCTGCGGCGTTTTTGCAACAGCGAGAAGCGTCAGGCCGAATTGTCGCGTACGATCGCGGTCAGGCGGATCACTGCGGTGAGCCCGCTGACCTGTCCATCATCCGCTTTGCGATTGATCAGGTTCAGTGTTCCGCCTTCCAGCCGGATGGCTGCCTCCACGATCGACAGCCCAAGACCCATGCCCGGCGTATCGCGCGTGCGTGCGGTATCCAGCCGGAAGAAGGGCTGAAATACGTCCTTCAACCGGTCCTCGGGAATGCCGGGGCCATCGTCATCGACGCGAATAACCACCGCGTCAGCCTCGCTGGCAAGCGACACGCGGACATTGCCCGCATAGTGCAGGGCGTTATCGATGAGGTTGGCCAGTGCGCGCCGGATTGATACCGCGCGGGCCATGATCTCATGGCTTTCCGGCCCATCATACCGCGCATCGAGGCCCTGGTCGGCGGCGCTGTCAACCAGCGTCGCGGCCATGATCGCGATATCGATCCGCTGCGGAGGAATCTGCGTCCCTCCCGCCTCGACAAAGGCCTGCAGGGATTCGAGCAAGTGGCGCATTTCCCCGATATCGTGCTCCAGTTCGGCGCGGGTCTCATCCTCCAGCCCTGCGCCATCTAGCCTCAGCTGGAGCCGCGCCAGCGGTGTGCGCAGATCATGGCCGATTGCCAGCATCGACTGCGTCCGCTCGGCCTGCTGGCGCTGGATGCGGCGCTGCATCTGGTTGAACGCGCGGATCAGGCGGCGCACCTCATCGGGCCCCTGTTCGGGCAGCCCCCCGGGACGCGGTGTTTCGATGTGGCGCAGTGCGCCGACGAGCGTCTGCAGCGAGCGCATGGTCGCGCGGAACATGAACCAGGCGAGTGCGCCCAGCAGCAGCGTTGGCAGCAGCATTGGCAGAATCTGCCACTTCGAAAGCTGCAGGCTGACCTCGCCGGCGTATGTGCTGAAGCCGAGCACGCCGCCATTGGCCATGGCCAGCGTGCCTGTCACGTCGCCGCTGCCGCGCTTGTGCCGCACAATGAGGCGTCGGCTATCTGCCGTGAGCGCAGGATCGGCGCTGAGGATGCGGGCAGCCAGCGCGGCATCCGGCGGCGCACCTGCGGCCGCAGGCTCGGAGCCCCAGCTCAGTTCAAAGCGCGGGGTAGAGAGCGCACGCGCCGCCTCCGCGCGCCGATCTGGCGCCTCGCGCGAGATGGCGCGTGCGGCGAGGGCTAGCTGCTCGCCAATGCGTGCGGCATCATCGCGCTGCACCGCAGTGGTCGTGGCCGAATCGAACAGGAACGTGTTGGCGAGGAAGTCGACCGCTGCCACAAGCAGAAGGATCGCCAGCAGTCGCTCGGTCAGGCCAAGACGCCGCAATCCCAAGCGATTCTGGCCCAAACGATTCTGGCCCAGGCGATTCTGGCGTTTCAACCGCGTCGGACTTCCGCCTTGAACATGTAGCCCACCCCGCGCACCGTTACGATCGGCGGCTCCCCGCCGCTGGCCGAAAGTTTGCGGCGCAGGCGGCTGACCAGCACGTCGATGCTGCGGTCGGAGCTATCTCCCAGACGCGTACGCGAAAGCTCGATCAGCCGTTCGCGGCCGAGCACGCGCTGGCGGTGGCTGACGAAAGTGGCGAGCAGATCGAATTCGGCCCCGGTGAGATCCACCATCGCGCCGCTGGGCGAGCGCAGTTCGCGGCGTGAAAGCGAAAGCGTCCAGCCTTCGAAGTGAACTTCGCTGGTGCGCTCGTCTCCTTTGGCCATGCCTTCGCCGCCGCCGCGCCGCAAAACAGCGCCGATCCGCGCGATCAGCTCGCGCGCGCTATAAGGCTTGGCGATGTAGTCATCCGCACCGAGTTCAAGACCAAGCACCCGGTCTTCCTCGCTCCCGCGCGCGGAGGCAAAGATGATAGGCACATCGCTTTGCCGGCGCAGTTTGCGGAACAGTTCTATGCCGCTGGCGCCGGGCAGCATGATGTCGAGCACGACAAGTTCTGCCGGTTCGGCCTCCAGCATGACCCACATTTCGGCGCCCGTGGCGGCGGTGCGCACGGCATACCCGTTCTCGCGCAGCGCACGTGCGGTGAGCATGCGCAGCGAAACGTCGTCTTCAACCAGTAGAATGGAAGGTGCGGTCATGACTTTGTCCCGAGCCTAGTGGGGGGTGGGGGAGGCAGCAAGCCCCCCGGTGAAGGCGTCCTTGGTCAGTCGGCTGCGGCGAGTTCTTCGTCACGCTTGGCCGCAGCGCGTGTATCAGCGCGTGCGAGCGCGACATGGGCGTGGCAGGCAGCTGCCTTCAGGGGGTCCGAATTGCAGACCATCGGCACGGTCGCTGCTGGCCGGGCCGACGGGGTGTGGCGCTGCGCCGTGCAGCCGAGGCTCTTCATCGGATCAGGATTGCAGGGCGCGGCAGCGGCGCGGGCCGGTGCGGCAACGAGCGGGCGCGCGAAAGGAGTGGGCAGGGCGGGCTGGGCGGCAGCAAGAACAAGCGTGGCAAACAGCATGGGGCGACTCCGGCGCAGAATGATCCGCCCCTTGCGATGATGTCATTTGATTGCCTGAAATCGTCTAAATTATGACGAATTGTGTCTGGCCACGCCTCGCTCGGCAGAGGGCTTGGGCTATGCCGCCGCATTGGGCGTTGCCCGGTGCCCGGAGGTAGCCGCACCCGCTGTGGAAGGCTCAGGTTGACGGAGCCTCAAAATGGCCTAAATGGCCGGCTTCCGGCACGCCGGGCGGTTAGCTCAGTTGGTAGAGCATCTCGTTTACACCGAGAGGGTCGGGGGTTCGAGCCCCTCACCGCCCACCATCGCTCCCTTGGCCTATAGGCTCAGGTTATGGCGGCCTGGCAAGGATTGCGATTGGCGCGCTGGGCGCCGCAATTCTATCTCATTACTTGCGGACCGGGCCCCTCTGGCAGCAGCCATATCCCCCCTTGGCAGCTGTGATGTCGGACCGCATCGAGCCGGACCCGGGGCTTTCTCCTCCCCCGACCCATCGGAACTGCCACGGGCCGGCTCGTTACCGAAACCATCGCCAGAAGCATCTGGAACGAGGAGGCAGGCCATGAACGCTCACGAATACAGGTTGTCGCTGGTGCATCACCGGCTCGAGACGGAAATCCGCCGCGAAAAGACTCGCACAGTGCCTGATAGCTGGCGGTTGCTGCGGCTGAAGAAGCTCAAGCTCGCGATCAAGGACCGGCTGCATAACATGATGCGGAGCGGAGGCGGCGCTATCGCCTGACCGCAAGCTCCCACGGCCGGTCCCTTCAGCGCAGCGTATCGGCGAGCAGGGCTTCGGTGCGCGGGCCGGACCAGTCGTGCGAGCCGATCATGCGCCAGACTTCGCGCCCTTCGGCATCGTAAAGCACGGTCGTGGGAAGCACGCCGGTGTTGTAGTGCTGGCTCAGGGCGTTTTCGGGATCGAGCCAGGGCGCAAGATGCGCCAGCTTGCGGTCCTTGAAGAAGGCCGCGACAGCATCGGCCTTGTCCAGATCCTGCGAGATGGTGAGTACCTGAAGCTTGCCTGCCTTGGCGGCGGCGAGGGCATCGAGCGTGGGCATCTCCAGCACGCAGGGCCCGCACCAGGTGGCCCAGAGATTGATCAGTACCGGCTTGCCCTTGAGGTCCTGCGTGCGCAGCTTCTTGCCCGAAGGATCGGTGAAGGTGAAATCGGGCAAGGCGGCGCCGCGGCTCGAAATGTCGAGCGTGCCGTTGAAAGGCTCTTCGCCCCCTGCAGGCGCGGCTGGGGCTGCAGCGCTGCTCTGCGGTTGCACGTCCGCCGGGGTTTGCCTATCGCACCCGGCGAGAAGCCCTGTGGCGAGAAGCGCCAGGGGCAGCATGATCAGAACAGGCGGACGCGGCGACATGAGCGGCAATTCAGGCTCCAACCAAATGTGGGGCGGGCGCTTCGCGGCGGGCCCTTCGGCCGTCATGCGCGAAATCAACGCCTCGATTCCCTTCGACAAGGCCTTGTGGCGGCAGGATATCGCCGCGTCAAAGGCCCATGTGGCCATGTTGGGCGCGCAGGGGATCGTGACGGCGGAAGATGCTGCGCTGATTGCCGGCGGGCTCGACCAGGTGGCGGCGGAGTACGAGGTGAGCGGGGTTCCCGAAAACTGGGACCTTGAAGACATCCACATGACCACCGAAAGCCGGCTGGCCGAGCTGATCGGCCCCGCTGCAGGGCGGCTCCACACAGCGCGCAGCCGCAACGATCAGGTCGCGACTGATTTCCGGCTCTGGGTGCGCGATGCCGTGGACCAGACCGGTGCGGCGCTGGAGGCATTGCAGGTCGCGCTGGTGACGCGCGCCGGGGAACATGCGGGCAGCATCATGCCCGGCTTCACGCACTTGCAGACCGCACAGCCGGTGACGCTTGGGCATCATCTGATGGCCTACTTCGAGATGATCGGACGCGACATCTCGCGCTTTGCCGATGCGCGCGTCCGCATGAACCAGTGCCCGCTGGGCGCGGCGGCGCTCGCGGGGACCGGCTTTCCCATCGACCGCCAGGCAACGGCGGCGGCGCTGGGCTTTGACGGGCCGACCGCGAACAGCCTCGATTCGGTTTCGGACCGTGATTTCGCGCTCGATTTCCTGATGGCGGCGGCGCAGTGCTCGCTGCACTTGTCGCGGCTTGCGGAAGAGTTCGTGATCTGGGCAAGCCAGCCATTCGGTTTCGTGACCTTGCCGGACAGTCTTTCGACCGGTAGCTCAATCATGCCGCAGAAGAAGAACCCCGATGCGGCAGAGCTCGTGCGCGGGCATTCCGGGCGGATCGTGGGGTGCCTGACGGCGCTGATGATCACGATGAAGGGCCTGCCGCTCGCCTATTCGAAGGACATGCAGGACGACAAGCCGCCCGTGTTCGAGGCGGCCTCGCTGCTGGCGCTTTCCATTGCGGCGATGACGGGCATGGTCGCGGAGGCAACCTTCCGGACGCCGCGGATGCGCAGCGCGGCGGAACTGGGCTATGCCACCGCGACCGATCTGGCCGACTGGCTGGTGCGGCAGGCCGATATCCCCTTCCGCGAGGCGCACCATATCACCGGCAGCGCGGTAAAGCTGGCAGAGAGCCGGGGCGTTGCGCTCGATCAGCTGGCGCTTGCCGATCTCAAGGCGATCGATCCGCGCGTGGACAAGCGGGTGTTTGCGGCGCTTTCGGTCGAGGCGAGCGTGGCGGCGCGCTGCAGCCATGGCGGAACCGCACCGGATGAGGTAAGAAAACGGGTGGCCGAGGCGCGCCAGAAGCTGGGACTCGCGCCGGTGCTGGAGGCATGATGCGGAACCCGCGCTCTCTTCTGCTGCTCGCCGGGCTGGGCCTGGCGCTGAGCGCATGCGGCGCGCGGCGCGAGCTGCAACCGCTAGCCGGACACGCGCTTCCGCCTGCGCCCTATGGCCGGGGTGACAAACCGAACCCGGATGCGCTGCTCACGCCGCCGGTGCAGGCAAAACCGCAGCGCAATATCGAGCTGCGCAGCCGCTCGGAGAACCGCGAGGATGATCCTTTCGATCTGCCGCCGGAAGAATAGACGCCTTCGCCGGCCGTTAGCCGGACCCCAATCTCCAGGAATATCCGATGGATCATTTTGAATATCGCGGCGGCGTGCTTCATGCCGAGGACATGGCGCTGCCAGTGATCGCTGCCAATGTCGGCACGCCGGTCTATGTCTATTCGCGCGCCACGTTGACCCGCCATGCGCGGGTGTTCCGCGATGCGCTGAGCATTTTGCCCAAGGTGCACCTGGCGTTTGCGGTGAAATCCAACCCCAATCTCGCCGTGCTCAAGGTTCTGGCGGCGGAAGGCTATGGCGCGGATGTCGTCTCGGCGGGCGAGATGGACCGGGCGCTGGCGGCGGGCATCCCGGCAGCGGACGTGGTGTTTTCGGGCGTCGGCAAGACGGCTGCGGAAATGCGCCGCGCGCTCGAAGCCGGATGCGGGCAGTTCAACCTCGAAAGCGAGGAAGAAGGGCAGGAGCTTGCCGAAATCGCCCACGCCATGGGGCTGACCGCGACGGCCACGCTGCGCATCAATCCCGATGTCGACGCAGGCACGCACGCCAAGATTTCGACCGGCAAGGCCGATAACAAGTTTGGCGTACCTTATGACCGGGCGGGCGGGATCTATGCGCGGCTTTCGGTTCTGCCGGGGCTCAAGATGCGCGGCCTGGCGCTGCATATCGGCAGCCAGCTGGCGCGGCTCGATCCGCTGGAGGCGGCCTTCACCAAGGCCGGGTCGCTGATGCGCGCGATCCGGGCAGAGGGCCATGGCGTGACGCACATGGACCTCGGCGGCGGGGTCGGCGTGCCCTACCGGGCGGGCGAGGTGTTTCCCCAGCCAGCCGAATACGCCGCGATGATCGCGCGCGTGACCGAAGGTTGGGACGCGACCTTGATGTTCGAACCGGGCCGCGTGATCACCGGCAATACCGGCGTGCTGCTGACCGAAGTGGTGCGGGTGAAGCAGGGTGCGCTGCATCCCTGGGTGGTGGTAGATGCTGCGATGAACGACCTGGCGCGCCCCGCGATGTATGATGCCTGGCACGATTTCAGCGCGGTGCAGCCTGATGGCACGCAGATGACTGCGAACATCGTTGGCCCGATCTGCGAATCGAGCGATACATTTGCCATGGCGCGCGAGATCGACTCGGTTGCGCGCGGCGACCTCGCGGTATTCCGTACTGCCGGCGCTTACGGCGCGACGATGGCCAACACCTACAATTCGCGGCCCATGGTGCCCGAAGTGATGGTGGACGGGGGCAAGTGGGCCGTCGTGGCCGACCGGATCGAGCCTTCGACCATCCTTTCCGCCGAGCGCGTGCCAGAGTGGCTTGAATGAGCCTGCCCAGCCTTCCCCTGTTCCATCGTCTTGCCGGGCAGCCCGTGGTGGTGCTGGGCCATGGCGAGGCGGCGGAGGCGAAGCGGCGGCTGGTGCTGCGCGCGGGCGGAAAAGTGATCGAGGATCTGGCCGAAGGCATCGATACGGGTGCGCGGCTGGCGTTCATCGCCCACGATGATGCAGGAGCCTGCGCGGCGGACGCGATCCGCGCGCGGGGTGCGGGGCTGCTGGTCAATGTCGTCGACAAGCCTGCGTTGTGCGATTTCACCACGCCTTCGATCATCGACCGCGCGCCGGTGCTGATCGCTGTGGGCACCGGTGGTGCTTCGGCAGGTCTCGCCAAGGCACTGCGGCTGCGGTTGGAGCGGCTGCTGCCGCAAGGGCTGGGGGCTTTGGCAGAGGCGCTTTACGCCGCGCGCGATGGGATGCGCGCGCGCTGGCCGACCGGGCCGGAAAGGCGGCGCGCGCTCGATGCCGCGCTGGAGGACGGCGGGCCGCTCGATCCCTTGCGCGGGGCTGATGCTGCAGATGTTGCGGCATGGCTGGCGGGCGGCGCCGACGGCGCGGCTGGACGGTTCACGATAACCTTGCGCACGATTGATCCCGATGACCTCACCTTGCGTGAGGCGCGGCTGCTGGGGCAGGCCGATGCGGTGGTGGCGGGGCCAGAAGTGCCGGCGGCCGTGCTGGCGCGGGTGCGGGCGGATGCGGCGCGAATCGCGCCGGGCGAAGCCGAGCCTGATGGCGGCATCGTGGTGGTGATCGTCGCCGGTTAGTTTGGCGCGACGACTTCGGCGAACAGCCCATCGAGATTGAGTTGCAGGTCCTGCACCGCGGGATTGTCCGCATGACGGGGAAGACCGAGCGGCAGGCTCATGCTCTGATACATGGCCGAGGCTTCGGCGTCGCTCAACAGGCGGCGTTTGCGCAGGATATTGGCAAGGCTGACAATGCCGTTGATCGCCGAAACGGTTGCAGCTTCATGCGCTTCGATCAGGTTCGTGGCAGTGTAGTCCGGTGTACCGGTCACTGCAGCGCGCCCTCCCAATCGGTAGCGGCTAGCCGTTCCTGCTTCGCAAGTTCGCGGTTGTCGGCAACTTCGCGGACCTGCTGGGCCATCGCCCGCCATGCCGCTTCCGAACGGAGCGCGCGATCGCGCACATTGTCGAGCCGGCTGGCGGCGGCTTCGCCGGCGGCCTGTTCGGCGCGTTCGATAAGGAATTCGTAGGAAAGCGCCATAACCTTCGACTCCTGGTTGGGGTTAGGAAAAGTATGTGCCCCGGCGTGCCTGCAAGCAGGCTGCCGGGGCACATCCAGATCAGCTGGCGTTGGCCAGATTGATCGCCGATTCCTTGCCGTTACGGCCGGTTTCGACGTCATACGACACGCGCTGGTCCTTGTTCAGGGTGGCGAGGCCAGCGGCCTGCACGGCGGAGATGTGGACAAAGCTGTCCTTGCCGCCGTCATCCGGCTGGATGAAGCCATAGCCCTTGTCTTCGTTGAAGAATTTCACGGTTCCGATAGTCATGGTCGCTTCCTTTCAAGAAACGGTTTTGGCCGTCGGCAGGGTTGCCGACGGGGTCGTGCGTCAAGTCGTCACTTGAAAGGAAATCGAGGGTCGTGCGAGAAGCAGGAACAGCAGTTCCGAGCCTCAAATCAAATCGTCGATGCCCGTCTTACTTCAACGAGAGCAGCATTGGGAAACCGGCGCCTGCCGGTGAAAAAGCCATGCATCTTGAAATGGAAAGAGTGCTGACAAGGCAGCATGCAGATTCCGTCGCAATCGACGAGAGGCGAGTCCCCTTTAGGCCCGTGTCTCAAAAACGCAAGTGAATTCCCCGCATGGTCCCGGCGCTATTGGCGCGGCCCGCAGCGTATTCTTTTGGCAATCCTGCGGTATGTGATGGTTTCTCGTCCGAGCCTAGCCAGCGCTTTTGGGCGGGGAGAGCAGGAAGTTCATCCAGCTGCTGGCCACCAGCTTGCTGCGATCACCCTGCCACGCCTCGACCCGTACATTGGCAACGCGGCGCCCGGCGCGCACCACTTCGCCGCGCGCGAAAGTCCGCACTTGGACGCCGCCGCGCAAGTATTCGATGCTGATGTTGACCGGTTTGATGCGCAAGTCGCTGCCCTGCCGGTCGAGCTCGGCACGCAGCGCAGCGTGAGCAGCCATTTCCAGCAATCCGCCGATGGCGCCGCCGTGAAGGAAGCCGGGACGGCCCTGCACGCGTTCGGCAAAGTCCATCGCGACAACGGGCACGCCGCCATCTTCGACGTGATCGATCTCCATGCCCATCGTGCGGGCATAGGGGGGCAGGTGAAATCCGCTCATGGCTTCGACCACCCCTCGCTGCTCACCAGCATGAAGATGCCGGCGGTGTGCGCCACGGGGTCTGACGCATCGCCATCGTGCGCGATGCCGCGCACAAATGCCATCGAGCGGCGCACCTGGTAGCATTCAGCGCGGGCGATCACCGTCTTGCCGGGGATTGCGGCGCGCACGTAGTCGATCCTGAGATCGAGCGTGACCTGCGGGTTGAAGGTGCCCTGACGGGTCCACACTGACATCGAGGTGGCGTTGTCGAGCAGGCTAATGATCGGCCCAGAGGCGAGCACACCGGTTTCCTCGACGCCTACGAGATCCTCGCGCCAGGGCAGGGCCAACTCAATCCAGTCCGGGCCGTGATCGTGGTATTCCATGCCGAGGAACCCAGTGTGGCCCGCACGCGTGAACCACCGGGCACCGCGTTCGGGATCGAACACGAACCCTTCGGGCATGATTGTCTGCAGAAGGCCGGCGGCCTTTTCATCCTTGCTCATGACTCACGTCCTGCCGGGGTGCCGCTCTGCTGACAACCAGCTTTTTTGGCATCCGCTCTGCGGATGCGGAAGGCGGCACCGGCCCGCTCCCCCGCCTGGCCACCCATTCAGTGTACTCTCGTGGGTGGCCCAAGTTTGAACAAGGGGCGG